>JAFWBQ010000092.1 GCA_017507125.1 Lentisphaeria bacterium | reverse complement strand
TGGCGTAATATCGAACATTAAAAAACTGAAATGCTCAAACTGGTGAATCGTGCCGGTTTGAGCATTTATTTTGATTGAGTTTCAACTCTATTTTTAGGCAGATACGCTTTGGCAAGAACCTGAAATACTATGCGTTTGAGGGGGACAAGAGATTTTCAATAAGCCTCGTTTTCGGTTTTCTCTTTCGTCTGCTCAAAGCATAAAATAATTCACCCAATGACTCCTACCTCAAATCGGTACAACGGTTCAAATAGTGTAAGTTCCAAGATTTTTTATGGCTCTCAAATATGACCGATATCCGCATAAGTATCTGACCTGACAGCAGAACCGGAAGGCACAAGAGCATCGTCAAAGTGGATCTGATTGCCCCCCTTTGCCATAGCACGCTGCAAAGGCTCAAGCTCCAGAGAATCCAGTGCGGTACCGGAATCAACAGATTGAGCCGCCGCAAGACCGGCAGCCTGTCCGGAAACAATGGCAGGAGGAATGACTCTGAGCACATCCCACGCATATCCCTCCCCGGATGCAGAGCGTCCCGCCGTGATCAAATTGGTGAATCCCTTGCGGACCAATGTCCCATAGGGGATCTCATAGAGAAAATCCCGGCGCTCAAAATCACAGATGGCTCCCACAGAATCCGGAAAATGGCGGTAGGCATCGCTTTCTTTCAAGGTCACGTCACCATCGATCCGACGGGTGGTGCGGAACTGGGGCATGATAGGGATGGAAAGAAGATCCACTGATTTTTCCGGCTGCTTTTTCAGATTCTCAAACATGAGCAGCTGATTTCTGATGAGATAATCTGAAACATCGTCCCCTTCGGTTCCTTTGTAAAGGGGAACATTTTTCGGCTGATTGTGTCCGTAAAGATTGATACAGCCGCCATGAACCAGTCTGGCATTGAGGAAGGCAAAGTTCCCGGTTTCCGCAACTTTGCGGCAGGATTCTGCTGTTACGCTGAATCCCTGATAGGTGAAATAGTTCTTTCCCTGAACTGTGGGCACTCCTGCCCGGTAAAGGATATCTGCATCTCCGGTTGCGTCAATATACGCTGACGCTGTGCAAAAAGAGCGTCCTGATTTGTTCTGAATAAGCAGCCCTTCACAGCGGCTCTGCTCCATAATGACATCTGTCACAGTGGTGTCAAAAAGGATTTCCACACCCGCGGAATGCAGCAATTCGGTCAATGCAAGGGCAAAGATCCAGGGGGAAAAGCGGGTCACATAGCGGGCGTTGGTAGGCGTTTCAGGTTCCCCGTTTTTCCAATCCGCCGGGAGCGTATCATATCCGTAGCGGATCGAAAGTTTCAAAAATTCCTCCGCCATTCCCGAAATGATCTTTTTGCCCCGTCCGTTGCACATGGGGACAAAGTAGTTGATAAGTCCGATGGTCGCAAGTCCGCCGAGGATACAACTCTTTTCAATAAGCAGAACCTTTTTGCCCTCTCTTGCCGCCGCAAGAGCGGCTGCCGCACCGGCAACTCCACCGCCGGCGACGATGATATCATAGTGACGGTAAAAGGGGATTTTCTCGGTTCGGGTAATAAAATTTTCCATGGCAGACATCTCCAGGATTTGGAAAATTGACTCAATGGCAAAAATCAAGGCAAAAAAATGGAGCCAGCTGTGGGAGTCGAACCCACGACCTGCTGATTACAAGTCAACTGCTCTGGCCAACTGAGCTAAGCTGGCATCATTCACATGATACTCTTTCTTAATATAATACCATTTTCCGTGTATTGCAAGAGCCTTCCTGAAAAAATTTTGCTGTTTTCGGTTGAAATTTTTACAAAAAGGTGTTAAATTAACTTCCGGAGTGCCGGCAGTGTGCCGGAAATGTGTTCCTCTGCTGCAAATTCAAAGAGGACAAAGATTACAGAAAAAGGAGTAATTGTTTATGAAGAAGGTGATTTTTTTCTCTGCGTTGTTTTCCATCATCTTTTCGGTCCAGGCTGCTGACACAGTACTGCCTGCCCCTGTCAAAAAAGGCGGTATGACTCTCAATGAGGCGCTCAATGCCCGGAAAACAATACGCCAGTACAAGGCAGATATGCTGAGCATGCAGCAGATCTCTCAGCTCTTCTGGAGCGCTTTCGGTGTCAACCGCGCCGATGGACGCCGCACCGCTCCCACCGCAAGAAACTGTCAGGAAATAACCCTCTATATGCTCACCGCCAAAGGTGCATGGGCATATGCCGCCAAAGAAAACAAAATGATCCAGGTCTCTAATAAAGATCTCAGAAGTTTCGCCGGACGTTTCAAAGCCCCCATCTACATCGCCATCGTTTCCAACAGCAAACTTTCCGGAGCCACCCCCAGAGCGCTCCACTACGCCGCCATGGATGTGGGTTATGTGAGCCAGAACATCTATCTTGCTGCAGTTTCCATGAATCTCGGAACCTGCGCCATCGGTTCCATTCCCAAGCCTGATGTTCTCGCCAGAGAGCTGAAGCTGACCCAATCCGAAAAGGTTTTGCTGACGCACAGCGTGGGAATCCCAAAATAAATTTGATTTTTTTCTGATATCGTTTTATCTTGAATGCGGGAACAGAAGATTTTCTCTTCCCGCATACTTTATACAAAATTCCTGTTATCGTCAGTCAAAAGAGGAGTAATTGCATCACTATGGAACAAAAAGATATTCTGCAGCTCCAGGAAGAGCTCCGCACCGTTTGTGCACCTTTGCAAATGATACGCTCAGAAGCATCGCTCATTATTGCCGGTCAGGAAAAATTGATAGACCGCATTCTGCTCGCTATGATCGCTGACGGACACGTTCTTCTTGAAGGTGTTCCCGGACTTGCCAAAACCCTTACCGTCAAAACCATCGCTCAAACCCTGGATTGCTCCTTCTCAAGGATCCAGTTCACCCCCGATCTGCTCCCCGCTGATGTCATGGGAACAAGAATCTATAACGCCGCCACAGGGGAGTTCTCTGTAAAAACCGGTCCCGTATGCGCCAATATGCTCCTTGCTGATGAGATCAACCGCGCCCCCGCCAAAGTGCAGAGCGCCCTTCTTGAATCCATGCAGGAGCGCCAGATCACTATCGGCGGCGAAAAGATCTCCCTCCCTGAACCCTTCCTCGTCATGGCGACTCAGAACCCCATTGAACAGGAGGGAACTTATCCCCTGCCCGAAGCTCAGCTTGACCGTTTTATGTTCAAACTGCGCGTAGGTTATCCTGAGCGCTCCGAAGAACGCACCATTCTGGAACGTATGGCACATCCCCATGTGCCGGCACCCGCCATCACCGTAGCCTCGCTTTCTGATATCATGGCGGCACGGACTCTGCTTGACAAGATCTACATAGATGAAAAGATCCTTGAATATATCCTTGACATCGTCATCGCCACCCGTCCGGGATGCCGCGATCAGCTCTCTTCGCGCCAGAATAGCGCGCGGTTGGACTTCACAGACACAATGCTGACTTTCGGTGCCAGTCCCCGCGCAGGCGTTGCCCTTTCTCTTGCCGCCCGCGGACTTGCCCTGCTTAATGGAAGAGCCTATGTGCTGCCTCAGGATGTAAAAGAAATCGCCCCTGATGTGCTGCGGCACCGTCTGATTCTTTCTTACGAAGCTGAAGCTGAAAATGTGGATTCAGACGCTGTCATCACCAAATTGCTGGCTGAATTGCGTACCCCCTGATCCCGGAAACATAAAGCAAAGCGAAAAAATATCCTATGATCCCTGAAGAACTTGCCAAACAGATCAGACTTCTGGAAATCAGAACCAACCGCATGGTCAGCGAAATTTCAGGCGGTGCCTACCGCAGCGTTTTCAAAGGAGCGGGCATTGAGTTTGAAGAGGTCCGTGAGTACACAGCTGAAGATGACGCCCGGACCATCGACTGGAATGTTTCCGCACGTATGGGTGCCCCCTTTGTCAAAAAGTTCGTGGAAGAAAGAGAACTCAATATCATGCTGCTCGTTGATGTTTCCAGTTCAGGAGCCTTCGGTTCTGCAGCAAAAACCAAACGGCGCAGTGCAGCAGAACTTGCAGCCCTCATCGCCTTCAGCGCCGCAAGGAATCATGATAAAGTCTCTCTGCTGATGTTCAGTGACAAGATCGAGCTTTATGTTCCGCCCCGCTCCGGCAGACGGCACATCCTGCGTCTGATACGGGAAATGCTGGCTTTCAAAGCTCAAAACAAAGGAACCGACATTGATCTTGCTTTGCGTGAATGTTCCCGGCTTCAGAAGAAATCCGGTGTGGTTTTTCTCATCAGTGACCTGATCGATACCGGAGATTTTTCTTCATCGCTGAAACAACTCAACCGCCGTCACGATGTGATCGCTGTTCAAATCTACGATCCGTCAGAACGCAGCTGGGAAGCGGAGGCGTCTTTCGTCGTCGAAGATGCTGAAACCGGCGAACTGGTCTCATTCGATCTCCGGGACAGAGAGTCTCTGCACAGAGAAATGGCAGAAAATACAGAACGTATTTCCACATTGTGCCGGAACGCCCGGGTCGACAGGGTGGAAATTGAAAGCGGTCAGGATGTACTTGGGCCCCTTCTCCAGTTTTTCGCTTCACGTAACACACGCAGCCGACATTGATGAGCGGAGAAAAACAACTTATGAAAAAATTTTGGATCATATTACTGTGCCTTCTTTTGGCGGCAGCTGTTTTCTATTTGTTGTGGAGCGGTTCAGGATTCCTTCTTTCAAAGCGCGAACTGAGCAAAATTGAACTCCCGCAGGAGGTCAGGATTCTCCCATCCGCCTCTGCCGTTGTCGGCGGTATCGTACCGTTCCAGGGCGAGTTCAGACTGCCGCGGTACAGAGAGATCATTCATTTTTCCATCACCCCGGGAAAAGGAACTGTTATTGCCCGTCCCATGACAGTAAAAAAAGCAAAAAGCTCCTGGAAATACAACACCTGGCTCTTTGAAGGCTCTCTCTGCTGCATCCGCCCCGGAGAATCAAAGACGGGCACTATCACACTGGAGCTTTCCCCGGCATCAGCGGAAGCTCCACCGGAAAAGTTCATCATAACGATCCCTGTGCTGAAGATCGGGGAACTCTCCCCTGGGGCAGAGATTTCAACTCCGGAACTCGCCAGTGCGGCAGCACCTCCGGTAAAAGACATCTCGCCATGGCATCTGCTCTGGCTTCTGCTGCTTTTGATACCTTTGTTCTATTGGCTCCTGAAAAAACGTAAACAGCTCCCTCCCCCGCTTTCACTGCGCCGCCGGACTCTCAACGCCTTGGATTCGCTCCGTACAGAGGTCCACGCCCGCCGTATGTCAGCCAAAGAAGGGATCGCCGGTGTCTCAGATCTGCTCAGGCTCTATCTGGAAGAACGTTACGCACTCCCGGCATCAGGAAAAACCACACCGGAATTCCTCTCAGAAATGGAATTCACAGCTGCGATTCCCGGGCAGGCAGGCTCTTTTTTAAAAAACTTCCTCAACGCTGCTGATATGATCAAATTTGCTCAGGCTCCCTGTGATGCCCCTGCCGTCACAACTGCCATAAACAGTGCCGTTGAACTTGTTGAAAACACATCAGAACCGGAAAAGGAGGAAAAATAATGTTTGAATTTGCCATGCCCTGGTTTCTTGCCGGACTCCTTCTGCTGATTCCGGTCTGGTATTATCTCGCCTTCAAAAAAAAGAATCCTTCCATTGTGGTTCCTTCTGCCGGAATTTTCAAACGTGCCGCCGGAAAAAAAAGGTATTGGGATACAGTCAACTTGTTTTATCTGGCAGCGCTGCTGCTGTTGATCGTCGCCCTTGCCCGTCCCCGGACTGGAGATGAAAAACTCATCGTCCGCTCCAAAGGGATCGACATCGTTCTCGCCCTTGATATGTCAGACAGCATGCGTGCCATTGATGTACCTGAACATATTACGACCTCAGATGCCCTGCTTCGGGAGATCAATAACGGCTCTTTGCGCAACCGGCTCGATACCGCCAAAGAGGAAATACGCAAATTTATTCTTGCCCGTCCCAATGACCGCATCGGTCTTGTCGGATTTGCAGATCTGGCTTACAGCTTTTCGCCCCCTACGCTGGATCACAGGTGGCTTCTGGAACGCCTGAAAACACTTGAACCGGGACAACTTGGCAGCGCTACGGGAATTGCTTCTGCCATCAGTTCGGGAACAAGGCGGTTGAAAAATTCCGCCGCCCCCCGACGGGTCCTGGTCCTTTTCACCGATGGTGCCAATACGGTGGAAAACCGTCTTACGCCGGAACAGAGTGCCAACATTGCCAAAGAATTCAATTGTGTTGTCCATACCGTGGGGATCGGCAGCAGCAATGCCTATATCCAAACCGGTTTCGGGTTCCAGAAAGCACAGGCTGATTTTGACAAAAGACTTCTGGATTCCATCGCAGGGATCACCGGCGGTACGAGTTTCAGGGCTGCAGACGGTGCCGGAATGAAAAAGGTAATGCAGGAGATCAACGCTCTTGAAAAGACCAATATCGAACAACCTAAATACACTGAATACAAAGAATATGCCCCGCTGACAGCGGCTGTTGCCGCACTGCTGCTTCTCACCGGATTCTTTCTGGAAAACACGTTCAAAGTGCGTATTCCCTGATTTTTCTTGAAATTGTCTCCTCACGGCAGTATATTATAAAAGAACTTTTCCCAGAATATTCACGGAGCGATTTTATGAAACAACAAATACGTGCCGCTGCGGTTGCCGGAACCTTTTACGGACCAGATGCCGACATGCTCCGCCGTCAGTATTGTGGGTTACGCCGGAATTTTTTGGAAAGAGATTGATAAATGAAACTTGACATTGCACAGAGATCCTGGGTCATCTATGATATGGGCAACGCAGCTTACGCCCTGATCGTCAGGACTGTTTTCGCAGCACTGCTGTTCAAATATTGCGCCAATGACATCTGGGGCGAAGAAAATACCACCGCCTACTGGGGATATGTCTGCAGTCTTGCCGGGATCGCGGCAGGAGCAGTCTCAATAACATTGGGATTTTATGCCGATAAACACCATTGTAAAAAACTCTGCCTTGCCCTTTTCGTTCTCATTGGCGCTCTCAGCACGGCAGCATTTTCCCTGCTGCAGAAAGGGATGGCTTGGAGTGTCCTCTGTTTGAGCTTCATCAGTCTGGGATGCTATATGAGTGCAAACTCTTTTTACGACTCTCTGCTGCTTGCTGTTGCACCGTCATCACTCCGGGACCGTCTCTCTTCCCTTGCTTACGCCCTGGGCTACATTGGTGGTGTCATTCCCTTCATTATCTGTCTGGTGCTCCGCTATATATTGGATGATCCGGGCAGTGCCGACAGAATCGCCTTTATCATAGCAGCGGCCTGGTGGCTGTTCCTTACTGTGCCTTCCCTGATTTTTGTCAAAGAAGACAAAAACGCCAAAGAACGCGACAAATCCCTTGATTTTCTCGCCAATTTCAAGTCTCTGCTGAAAAACAGAAATGTACTTCTTTTTCTGGTCGCCTATTTTCTCTACATCGACGGAGTCGGTACCATCTACACCATGGCGGCCCCTATTGCAACTGACATCGGGATCAATACGGTTCAATTACTGGCAGTTATTCTCGGACTTCAGTTTCTTGCCTTTCCCTGTACTCTTTTATACGGCAGATTGTCGTCCAAATTCCATCCGCGCAACCTCGTATTGTTTGCCATCGGTATCTACGTTCTTATTTCTCTGCTGGCACTTTTTCTGACCATTCCAGTTCTGAGAGAGTATCGTCTGCATATTTTCATTTTTCTTGCTGTGCTCATCGGCACTTCTCAAGGGGGGATCCAGTCTCTCAGCCGTTCCCTCTTCAGCCGTATCGTACCTTCTGCTCAAGCCGCAGAATTTTTTGGATTCTACAATCTTTTCGGTAAATTCACCACCATTGTGGGTCCTCTTTTTATTGGAACGGTTGCAGCCTGCGGCGGAAAGGCAGAACTGGGGATCGCTTTTCTGGCAGTGCCCTTCATGCTGGGAGCCCTGCTGCTGACCAGAGTTGATTTCACCCCCCCGGAATGAGAAGCAGATGAATTTTGAATACATTATCAAACGCCTGTTCCTTGCGTCTGTCACTCTGACCGTGATCCTGCTTGCCAGCTATGTGCTTCTGCGCCTTGCGCCGGGGGATCCGACCCAAAGCGACATGCTCAACAGCGGCGAGGCCGGCAATGCCGTTTCAGCTGAAAAAGGGGGTCTCCGCACCAACAGTGCCCTGCGGGAAAAACTGCACCTTGACCGTCCGGTACTGACAGGTTTCTTTTTTTGGATGAGCAATGTACTCAAAGGGGATTTCGGAGAATCTGCCGCAGTCGATCCGGGACGCCCGGTTCTGGATCTTATTGCAGAGCGGCTTCCCGTCACATTGAAACTCAATATTTTTGCCATTTTACTCACTTACCTGCTGGCCATCCCCATAGGAGTTTACACTGCCGGATATGCCGATTCCAAAGTGGATCAGGTAACAGGATTTATTCTGTTCGGTCTTTATTCGCTGCCGGTTATGTGGGTGGGGCTGCTGCTTCAGGCACTCTTTTGTTCCGGAGGCGTCTGGGAGCTTTTTCCCCTGAAAGGGCTGACGCCGGATAACAGTTCCCGGTTGTCCATCTGGCAGCTGCACTGGGAACTTCTCAAGTGTTATGCCCTCCCGGTGCTCTGCCTTTCCTACGGAGGGCTTGCCGCCCTTTCGCGCTATGCCCGCAGCGGTATGCTTGAAGCATTACGGGGCGACTGTATCCGGACTGCCAGAGCCAAGGGGGTCGCTGAAAATACCATTCTCTGGCATCATGCCTTCCGTAATGCAGTCATTTCATTGATCACTCTCTTCGGCGGGATGCTCCCTGCATTGGTGTCGGGCAGTGTCATTGTGGAATATATCTTTTCCATCCCCGGCATGGGAACTCTTGCCTTGAATTCTCTTTCCAGCCGGGATTACCCTCTGCAAATGGCGCTTTTTGCCATTGGAGGAGCATTGACCCTCGGCGGTATTTTTATTTCGGATCTCCTTTATACGGCAGCAGACCCGCGTATCAGACTGGAATCAGGAAAAAAACAGTAAAATTTCTCTTTTTTTCTGGAAATGAGCCTCTTATGGTGCTATTTTATGAAAACGCTTTTTTTATAGGAGAATATTATTATGGCACGCGGTACCTTGGTACAGAAAATCATTGATGCACACTATGTTTCAGGTTCAAAAGTTCCGGGAGAGCCTGTTTCGATAAAAATCGACCAGACCCTGACCCAGGATGCCACGGGAACCATGGCTTATCTGGAACTTGAAGCCATGGGCATCCCCCAGGTCAAAACTGAACTTTCTGTTTCATACGTCGACCACAACATGATGCAGAACGGACCTGAAAACCGCAACGACCATCTCTATCTTCAGAGTGTCGGTGCCAACAAAGGCGTTGTGTTCTCCCCTCCCGGCAACGGGATCTGCCACCAGCTCCATCTGGAGCGTTTCGGGGTTCCCGGCAAAACTCTCATTGGTTCCGACTCCCACACCCCCACCGGCGGCGGCATCGGCATGATGGCAATCGGAGCGGGCGGTCTGGATGTGGCTCTTGCCATGGCGGGGAAACCGTTCCGTATTCCCTATCCCAAAGTGGTGGGAGTGAAACTGACCAACCGTTTGCGTCCCTTCTGCGCCGCCAAAGATGTTATTTTGAAACTTCTTTCCATCCTCACGACCAAAGGCAACGTCGGTACCATCGTTGAATATTTCGGCGAAGGCGTTGCCACGCTCCCTGTTCCCCAGCGCGCAACCATCACCAACATGGGAGCAGAGCTGGGCGTCACCACAAGCCTCTTCCCCTCTGATGAAGCGACCAGAGATTTCCTCAAGCGCCAGAACAGGGAAAAGGATTTTGTCTCCTGTTCTGCAGATCCGGATGCCGAATATGACAGAGTCATCGAAATCGACCTTGCAGAGATCGTCCCCATGGCAGCATGTCCTTCATCCCCCGACAATATCAAAGAGGTCTCATCGCTTGTCGGAATGAAGGTGGATCAGGTGCTTATCGGCAGCTGTACCAACGGCGGATACCGTGACCTTGCCACCGTGGCAACAATGCTCAAAGGCAGACACATCAGCGACACAGTAACTCTGGGCATTGCCCCCGGCAGCCGCCAGACTCTTGAAATGCTTGCCCGCAACGGTATGCTTGCCGACCTTGTGGCAGCGGGCGCCCGCATTCTTGAAGTGGGCTGCGGGCCCTGTATCGGACAGGGGCAGAGTCCTGCCGATGGAACCGTAACAGTCAGAACTTTCAACCGGAACTTTGCCGGACGCTCCGGAACCAAAGGGGATCAATCCTATCTGGTCAGTCCTGAAACGGCAGCAGCCACAGCTCTGACGGGTCTCTTTACTGATCCGGCAGCAGCCGGATTGGAAGTGCCTGTTTTCACCGAGCCTGAAAATTATTTCATTGATGATGCCTATTTCAAGCAGCCCAAACCGGGAACTGAGATCATCCGCAAGCCCACCATCGGCGAACCGCCTTCAAATACGGCTCTTCCGGAAGATCTGGATGGTATTGCCGTGATCAAGGTGGGTGACAAGATCACCACCGATCACATCATGCCCGCCGGAGTCCATCTGAAACTGCGGAGCAATATCCCGGCTTACTCCAAGGTGGTCTTTGAATGTTTTACCCAGCCGGGAAAACCCTCTTTCGCCGAACGTGCCGCTGCTGTCCGGGATGCCGGTAAAGTTGGTATTATCATCGGCCGCGACAGTTACGGACAGGGATCCAGCCGCGAACACGCCGCCATCTGTCCCATGTATCTGGGAGTCAAGGCGGTTGCGGCACTTGCCATTGAACGTATCCACCGTGCCAACCTGGTAAACTTCGGTATCATCCCCATGGTCTTTACCGATCCGGCGGACTATGATGCCATTGAAGAAAACGACGATCTCTTTTTCAAAAATATCCGTCAGCAGCTCAAAGAAGGGCTGACCCTCACTGCCATTTTGCGTAAAAAGAACGGCAGCGAAAAAGAGATCAAATTCAATGCTCTTCTTTCTGAAGAAGACAAACTTACCATTCTTGCCGGCGGCACTCTGAACCAATAATGTTACCGGAAAACTGGAAAAATTATCTGACGGGATTCACCGACTTCGACGCCCTTGCGGAAACCGAAAAAAAAGTTGCCGCAAGGCGGGAAGCGGGAAAGGTGTTCCCGCCTGCAAAGGCAACTTATGCGGCACTTGAGCTGACAGCTCCTGACAAGGTCAGAGTGGTTATTCTGGGGCAGGATCCTTATCACGACGACGGTCAGGCTTACGGTCTGGCATTTGACGTGCCGGAAGGAATGAAAGAACCGCCCTCTCTGAGGAATATAAAAAAAGAGTTCCGCAATGATTTGAAACGGGAACCGGGAACTCTGCGTTCATGGGCAGAACACGGCGTGCTGCTGCTCAATGCAGTCCTCACGGTAGACGCCCACACGCCCGGCAGCCATGCAAAACTCGGTTGGGAACTCTTTACCGATTCTGTCATCCGGGCTGTCAGCGGCCGCAATGAAGGTGCCGTGTTCATCTTATGGGGAGCTTATGCCATGAAAAAAGCCGCCCTTGTGGACGGCTCCAAACATTGCATCATCACTTCGGTGCATCCCTCCCCGCTTTCAGCATCAAGAGGATTTTTCGGCAGTGCCCCTTTCAGCCGGACGGAAAAATTCTTCAACGGCAGCTGGCTCTGGCCGTAAAAACTTTCACTTATTTCCGTAATTCACATCGGCAAGCCGGAATCCGGGAAGAGGAAGCGCCTGATTGGAAAGAAATGCTTTTATAAGCTCTGCCGGGACTGGCTCTTTCCCTTCCCGGCACCAGTAAATATCCTGCCCTGAGCGTTCTATTTTGCGGAAGAAAATGTCCTGCCTTTTGGCAAACTGCCGGATCTTGTCAAGGAGACTCTGCCGCATTTCTTCAAAAGAACATTTTCCCTGAAGATAAAAGGCTATCTCCCGGTATTCAAGTCCGAAAAACTCAAGTTTTTCATAAGAAACGCCCCGGAGATCGTGAAGTCTTTTCACCTCTTCGATCATACCGGCTTCAAAGCGGGCATCAAGACGCTTTTCAATGCGTTCCCGCACAGTTTTTCTGTCATAAAGAACCCCCAGCACAAGAGACTCCAATTCAAAAGGAGGCGTAAAAGAGGGCGCGGCACTGCTGTCTGCGGTAGTGCGCTCAACACCCTTTTCCCGGGGCGGCAACTGAGCACCGGGGAGCCGGTAGCCTTTGAGAAGAGCATCCAGATAAAGAGCGGTTCCGCCGCAGAGTATGGGGAGTTTGTTTCTCCTGACGATATCACCGATGGCGGCAAAAGCATCACGGCAGAATTCGCTCAAATTATAGGTATCTGTTCCGGGATCGGCGATATTGATGAGATGATAAGGTACACTTCCGTATTCCTCAAGATCCTTTCCGGTTCCGAGATCCATAAAACGGTAGACCTGACGTGAATCAACACTTATGATCTCACCGTCAAACATCTGAGCCAATTTCACAGCCAAAGCGGTCTTCCCGGTGGCAGTTGGCCCTGTAATTGCAACAATTTTCACTTTTTCAGACATAAAAAACAACTTTCAATTTGAAATTCCCCCCTGTCAGGTATTATATTATGATGCATGAATGTGTCAAAGTCAAATCAAAAAGATAAAAAAATATGAAAAAACAGAAAACTTTGGCCGGAAGTGCCCAATTTTCCGGCATTGCGCTTCATACCGGCGTGCGGGCAACTTTGCGGATCACTCCGGCTCCTGTCAACACAGGGATCCTCTTCTGCCGTGTCGATCTGCCGGAGCGTCCCATGATCCCGGGACTGGCACAATGTGTGGTCGATGTTCAACGCGGTACCACCATTGCTGTATCAAAAACGGCCATAGTCTACACCGTGGAACATATTCTTTCAGCACTCCATGCGTGGGAAATCGACAATTGTATCGTCGAAATGGATGGTCTTGAGCCCCCCATTGCCGACGGCAGCTCGCTCCCCTACTGCAATATGATTGCCGAAGCAGGCGGTACTGTTGAACAGGATGCAGAAGTCAAAACCTTCACGCCCCCTCATCCGATCCTCATCCAGGGCGGTCAGACTCAAATCGCCATGTTTCCTGACAGCGAAAAGCTGACCATATCATGCGTCACCTCATTCAAGGGCTGCCCTATTGATCCCCAGTTTTTTGAATATGAACTCAACCAAGAGAGCTATGTGACTGAAATCGCCCCCGGACGTACCTTTGTCAACTTCGCAGATCTGAAGCAGCTCCTCGCCATGGGATTGGTCAAGGGGGGCAGTCTTGATGCAGCAGCGATCATCCACGACGGCGCCATCATCTGCAAAGAACAACTGCGTTTCCAGAACGAGATCGTCCGCCATAAGATACTTGACATGATTGGAGATCTCAAACTCACCGGCATGCGTCTCACAGGCAGAATTATCGCTATCCGCCCCGGACATCCTAAAAACGTTGAACTTTCCAAAAAACTTATCGAACTTGCCTCTGCTCAGGCATAAAAAAATAAAGAGGAGAAAGAACCCCATGGGTAAATTGTACGATGTTTGTGAACTGAAAAAAGCTCTTCCGGTATGGAGTCAGCGTCTGATGCTTGACCGTGCGGAGATCATTGATGAAACTCACGCTGTGGCAGTAAAAAACCTGACCAACAATGAAGAGTTTTTCAACGGACACTTCCCCAACCACCCCATTATGCCCGGCGTGCTTCAGCTTGAAGCCATGCGTCAGCTCGCAGAACTTCTGGGTGCAGAGAAACTTGCGCCCTCTGCGGATGAACAGATCTATATCAAGAGCATGGGAAAAACCCGGTTCCGCCGCCCCAACGTTCCCGGGGACCGGATCAAAATCGAAGTGGAACTTGTGACAGAAGCCGATAGAGAACTTTCTTTCAAGGCAGAAATTTCCAATGCTTCAGGAGCTGCCTGTGACAGCCAATTCACTTTGGCAGTCCGCCCCCTGCCCGCCCCTAAAGCCATCCCTGAGCTTTTCAATGCCGCCGACCGGGTTGGAGAACTCAAACTCAATGAGGAGCAGACCAAGGCTCTCATGCCCCACCGTTATCCCTTCCTGCTCATTGACTATGTTTTGAAAGAAGAGGGCACCACCATCACTGCCGTGAAAAACGTGGCAGCAGACGAACCCATTTTCAGCGGCATGACAACGCCTGTCATACCTGAAAACCTGCTCTGCGAAATCGGAGCCCAGGCGGGATGCGCCTGTGTGCTTTCGCGTCCTGAAAATGCCGGCAAACTGGGTTTTTTCATGTCTATTGACAATGCTGAGTCTCTGGCCCCCGTTGTTCCCGGCGATCAGCTGGTCATCGAATGTGATCTGCCTCCTTCAAAATCCCGCTTCGGCAAAGGCAGCTGCCGCATGACCGTCGATGGGGTCGAAGTTTTCAAAAGTGCCATCATGTTTGCCATCGTGGATGCGTAAAAATGTTCAAAATAGTCCAGCTTGAGGATTATGTTTCAAACTTTGACCATCTCATAGACGCTTCTTTCTGGAGCGGCGAAGGGGATTTTCTTGCGTTTCCCCGTACCGCTCCCGGAGAAGTCGCAGCCCGCGCTGTTGATGCAGATGCACTTCTCATCAACAAAACGCTCATCAGCCGGGAACTTCTGGAACAGCTCCCCAAACTCAAATATATCGGTGTTCTGGCAACAGGATACAATGTGGTCGATTTGGAAAGCTGCCGTCGGGCGGGAGTGGCTGTGACCAATGTCCCGGCTTACAGCACTGACAGCGTGGCACAGCATACCTTCGCGCTGCTGCTCAATCTCGCCAGAGAGGTGGAACTCCATGCCCGCTATGATTGGAGCACCTCCCGGGATTTCTGCCAGGTGCTGACCCCTCAGGTGGAGCTGACCGGTAAAACGATGGGCGTTGTCGGATTCGGTGCCATTGCCCGCAAAGTGACTGAAATCGCTTTGGCTTTCGGGATGTCCGTTGCTGTATTCACAAGAACTCCCTCAAAGGTGGATATGCCTCAGGTCAAGGTATGTGCAGAGTTTGAAGAGCTGCTTCAGATAAGTGATATCGTGTCGCTCCATTGTCCTCTTTTCCCGGAAAATACCCGGATGATCAATGAGCGCACCATTTCCTGCATGAAAGAGGGAGCCATTCTGCTCAACACCTCACGGGGCGGACTTATTGATGAAAAAGCGCTCCGTGAAGCTCTTGACTCCGGCAAGATCTCCGGCGCGGGTCTGGATGTTTTGAGCACCGAGCCGCCGCCGGCGGATCATCCTCTGCTCCATCATCCCCGCTGCCGCATCACGCCCCACACAGCCTGGGCGACAGTTGAGGCACGCATGAGACTGTTCAATACAGCAAGAGAAAACCTGCGTTCTTTCATCGCAGGCGGAAATTTGAACCGTCTGGTCTGAAACAGCCTCATTTTTCCTTTGCGTCCCCGGCAGATCCAACAACTGCCGGGGATCATTTTTCGTTTACACCAAAAGTGTAAAGATCATTTTTCAGCACATAAACAAGATCGTTTATATTTTTGACGGGATAGTCTGTAAATACGGCACTGCTCCCCACATCCACTTTCTGATGACAATCCGACCCGGCGATCTTGTGCAGTCCATATTTTTCCGCCCAGGCAAGAGCAATGTCATTGCGGCTGTCATGGCGGGGATGGGTATTCAAAACTTCGATCCCGAAAAGACACTCCGGAGCAACAACAGTTATACCGTTGCGGAAAGGATGGGCCTGATAAAAAAGTATGCCGTTCTCATCGGCGAAAGCCTTGAACTCACGGGGAGTCATGGCAAAAATCTTTTCATGATCCTGACACATCTCCTCCGTCATTCCGTAAACGAGATAGTCATTGGAATTTTCATTGAAACGGAGTTCAAATCCGCCCAAAACAAGCAAATTGTGCTTTTTTCCCAATTCAGCTCCCTGGCGGATGGTATCAAAATAGGATTTGAGATAATCAACACCGCCGTTGTTTTCAAACCACTGCCGGGAAATGCTGTTGAAGTGATTGGTGATCACTATGGCGTCATAGCCTGCCTTACTGTAAAGTTCCACAATTTCCTCAACGGAAAGTTTTCCGCAGTATGAAAAGCCGTAGGTATGGATATGGAGTTCTATTTTCATCGTTTTTTCTCAATCTCTTTTAAATTCATGCAGTTACCCGTACCCGGGGATCCGCCCACGCGTAGACAAGATCACAAAGCAGATTTATGACAACAAAAAGCAGAGCACTCAGCACCACCAGTGCTTTAAGCAAAGCTATATCCGAATTATAAAGAGCCTCAATTCCGGCAAATCCCAGTCCGGGGATCCCGAAAAAGGATTCAAGGAGCAAACTCCCGGTAAAAATGAAGGGCAGAGAACTCCCGGCGCGGGTGATGATCTGCAAAGCGGCGTTACGGAGCAGATGCACCCCGAAAACCCTCAGGGGGGAAACACCTTTTGCAGTAGCGGTCCTCAAATACTCTTTCCCCAGTTCATCGACAAAAACAGTCCGGTAAAAGCGGACATTGGCTCCAATTCCGCTGATGATGCCGACAGTCACCGGCAGCAGCAGATTTGCGGCACTTTCAAATCCCCACAAGGGGAAAACGCCCCAGCGGTATCCGAGAAACCACTGCGCCATGATGATGATGACCACATAGCTGACACTCATTCCCGCCACAGAAAGGATCAGCAGCAATCTGTCGGGCCAGCGGTTGCGGAACGCGGCGGCAACGAGGGCGAAGGCGATTCCGAAAAGCATTTCACCGAAAAACACAGGCAGCATCAGCAGCAGAGAAACCTTCATTCCCCGCCACAGGATCTCTTTTACAGGCTCCCGGGTGACCAGACTTTCCCCGAAGTTGAAAAAACTGACGTAAGGAAAATCTTTGGAAAATGAAACAAGTTCCTGAAGTGTTCTGAGAAACTGGGAATTGAATCCGTTACTTTGGTACCGGTAAAACAGTGTTCCGGGGGCACCTTTGAATTCATTTCCTTTGACTTCAACCATTCCGGCGTCACACCGGGCATATATTTTTTCCTCACCAAAAACGCGTTTGTAAACGCCGCTGCCCGCCGGGGATTCCCGGAACGCTTCGCTGCGGCAGTAGTGTCCGTAAAAAAGGGGCAGATCACTTCCCAGACGGCGGCGCAGCCCCTCTATTTCAGCCGGCGTTGCATTCTTACCGAGAACAGCTCCCGCAGGGTCCCCTGCCCCCACATTGAACAGCAGAAAAGTCAGCATCAACACACCGAGAATAATCAGCAGAGAATATCCGGAGCGGCGAAGAATATATTCAACCATGATATTGCTCCAGTATATCAACTGCGGCGGCGGCACGACGGCGGAAGTCCGCTTTTGAGCTGTAAGCAAGGGCATCAGCTTTCAATTGTGCAAGTTTTTCCGGTTCAAGAAATTGCCTGAGTTTTCCATTCAGTTCTTCCTGTTCAAAAGGCAGTTTCAAAGCACAGCCGCCTGCATCGGCGGCAAAGTTGGCAAATCCGCACTCCCCCGAAGCGATGACGGGCAATCCGGCGGCAAGAGCCTCAACGATCACGGAACCGGCAGCTTCTTTCCGGGCGGGATGCACCATCAAATCTGCTGCAAGCAGCCACTTGGGGACATCATCAGAAGCCCCCGGCATCAAAAGATTTTTTAATTCGATCCCGGATCTGCGGCACTCTTTTTCACATGGTTTGCGCGGCATGTTCCCCACGATGGCAATTTTGCATTTCTGCTTCAGCGCCTCCGGCAGTGCGCCTGCGGCTTTCAGCAGACGGTCTGCCCCTTTTCCCTCAAAGAAAGAACCTATGAGCAGAAGAAGAAGTTCATCATCGGCAATGAGAAGTGCCTCTCTTTTCTCTTTTCGCAAATTTTCCGCATCAGCCGTTCTGAAACAGGCATCATTAAGTCCCGGAGGAAGATAAAAAAAGCGTTCCTCTTCAGTTCCGTAAAACTTCTGATAATCCTGCTTCTGCTTGTCGGCGATATAAAAAATCTTCGTATGTCCCCCTTTAGCAACAACTTCTCTTTCCTGAGCGATGATCGCCCGGTGCCGGGGAGAGAGCTTGAGGAACCATTCAGGATAAGCCGAAAGCGCTTCACTCATGATACAGTTATCGGCGGCAAAGTAGAAATCAGCTCCGGGGATACGGTTGAAAGCAAAGCGCAGATCAAATCCTGCGGCGGCATGTTTAAAAAGTCTTCCGAATTCAGCGGCCTTGCCGTGATTGGTGAGTGCGGCAACTTTAAGGATCTCCACTTTGAGTCCGGCGGGGGGAGTTCCCTCAAAACTGCGTGTAAAAACGGTCACCTCATGTCCTCTTTCAAGAAGCACATCGGTGATCCGCATGAAATCCCGCTGCAATCCGCCGTGAGGGAAGTATTTGAAAATGGCGAGAGCGATCCTCATCGCGCCCTCCTCCCTGGCACAGGGATCTGGATACCGAGGCGGCGCATGACCTGCTTGAGATCCTCCCATGCTTCTCTTTTAGCAGACTCCTGCCGCAGCAGAAAAGCGGGATGGAAGGTGGGCATGACAGGGATCCCGTCATACTCCAGCCACCTGCCTCTCAGACGCATGATCCCCTCTTCCCGTTTGAGCAGAAAATGGGCGGCGGTTGCCCCCAGGACAACGATGACTTCCGGCTTTATCATCCGGATCTGATGCTCCAGATAACCGATACACGCGGCAGCTTCTTCGGGCATGGGCGCCCTGTTCCGGGGAGGACGGCACTTGACGATATTGGCGATATAGACATCTTCGCGCCGGAATTGCATGGCGAGGATCATTTTATCCAGTAATTGTCCTGCTGCGCCCACAAAGGGGCGTCCCTGACGGTCCTCATCCGCGCCGGGTCCCTCACCGATGAACATAAGTCTGGCATGAGGATTCCCCTCTCCCGGAACAGCATTGAGTCTGGTTCTGCACAACTGGCATCCGCGACAATGCCGGACCGTTTCTGCCAAATGTTCCAGAGTTCCCGGAATCAGCGGCTGCGCCGGAGCAGCCTTCTCCTCTGCGGGACCGGCGCTCTGCGGAAAATTCCCCGAAGGCCGGGGAGCCGCAGAAGCATGAAGATTTACATCAGAGACACCTGCATCCGGCTCAGGAGATAGATCTTTCCTGAGAGAGTCAGAAAATAATTCTTTCAGAGTCTCCTGAGAAGCATTCACTCCCGGACGTCTGAGAGCTTCATTCTGCAAAGTTTCTATCAGTTGGTCAAAAAATTCTGTCATTCGCGATTCCTCAATAGATGTTTCAAAGAATAATTTACCACAGGAATGGTTATTTTGCAAGTCCTGCCCTTGAAAAAAAAACATTCAGATATTATATTATCCAATTGACATTCAACAGGGACTTTTTGACGAAAAAAAAGTCATCGGTCCTGCAACAAAATAGAAGGAGCTGAAAATGAAAGTTGTCGTTGCCTATTCCGGCGGTCTGGACACCTCAGTGATCGTGAAGTGGGTCAAAGAGACCTACAATGCGGAAGTCATCTGCTACTGTGCCGATGTGGGTCAGCAGGAGGAACTTGACGGTCTCGAAGCCAAGGCTATCGCCACCGGCGCCAGCAAGTGCATTATTGATGACCTCAACGAAGAGTTCGCCCGTGACTACATCTTCCCCATGCTTCAGGGTGAAGCCATCTATGAAAACAACTACCTTCTGGGCACTTCCATCGCCCGTCCTCTCATCGCCAAGCGTCTGGTTGAAGTCGCCAAGGCTGAGGGCGCCGATGCCATCTGTCACGGAGCCACCGGAAAAGGCAACGATCAGGTTCGTTTTGAGCTGAACGCCAATGCCATTGATCCCTCCATCAAGATCATCGCCGCCTGGCGCGATCCCAACTGGCACTTCACCGGCCGTCTGGATATGATCGAATACGCCAAAGAGCAGAACATTCCCATCAATGTCTCCGCCAAGAAACCCTACAGCATGGACCGCAATCTGCTGCACATCAGCTTTGAAGGCGGTATTCTGGAAGATCCCTGGCAGGAGCTTCCCGAAGAAATCGCCGTCATGACCGAGCCTCTTTCCAAGGCTGCCGACACCGCTGAAGATGTGGTCATCACCTTTGAAAAAGGTATTCCCGTCAAAATCAACGGTACTGAATACAGCCCCGCCAACATCATGCGTACCCTGAACGCCATGGGTAAGAAGCACGCCGTGGGCAGAGTGGACATCGTTGAAAACCGCTTCGTGGGAATGAAATCCCGCGGTGTCTATGAGACCCCCGCCGGTACCATTCTTTCCAAGGCCCACCGCGGTCTGGAAGAGATCACTCTGGATCGTGAAGTCATGCATCTGCGCGACAGTCTGATCCCCCGTTACGCTGATATGATCTACAACGGTTTCTGGTTCGCCCCCGAGCGTGAGATGCTCCAGGTCATGATCACCGAAAGCCAGAAATATGTCACCGGCGACGTCCGCGTCAAACTTTACAAAGGCGCCTGCCACGTCACCGGACGCCGTTCCGAGTACAGCCTCTATGATGACGCTATTGCCAGCTTTGAAGAAGACGGAAACACCTACGATCACAAAGATGCAGCCGGCTTCATCAAACTCAATGCCCTGCGTCTCCGCGTTCTCGCCCGCAGCAAACAGAAACGTTATTGATCCGCAAAAAAGTGACAGACGAAATGAAAAACTACAAAATCGCAGTCATTCCCGGCGACGGAACCGGTCCTGAAGTCGTCAATGAGGCGCTGAAGGTTCTGGATGCCGCCGGAAAAAAATTCGGTTTCACCATCGACAAGACCGCATTCAACTGGGGCGCCGATCACTATCTGGCTACAGGAGAGATCCTGCCGGATGATGCTTCCGATCAGCTCCGTCAGTACGACGCCTGTCTGCTGGGCGCCATCGGCAGCAACAAAGTCAAACCCGGTATCCTTGAAAAAGGCATCCTTCTGCGTCTGCGCTTTGAGCTTGACCAGTATATCAATCTCCGTCCGGTGAAACTTTTCCCCGGCGTGGAAACCCCTCTTGCCAACAAAGGCACTGAAGATATCGACTATGTGGTCGTTCGCGAAAACTCAGGCGGTGTCTACACCGGTATGGGCGGAACCGTCCAGCAGGATACTCCTGATGAAGTCGCTGTGCAGAACTGGGTCTACACCCGTAAACAGGTTGACCGCTGCCTCAAATATGCCTTTGAACTGGCAGTTAAACGCCACACCAAAGAAAATCCCTGGAAAGGGCTTTCCGAAGAAGACAAGGCGGCAGGTTTCACCTCTCAGCTCACTCTGGTCGGCAAAACCAACGTGCTGACCTATGTCTGCGGTATGTGGGAACGGGCATTCAACGAAATGGCAAAACAGTATCCCACCGTCAAGACCGCATACTGCCATGTTGACGCCACCACCATGTGGATGGTCAAAAATCCGGAATGGTTTGATGTCATCGTCACCGAAAACCTCATGGGTGACATCATCACCGACCTGGCCGCCATGACCGCAGGCGGTATGGGAATTTCTTCCGGCGGAAATATCAATCCCGAAGGCGTCAGCATGTTTGAACCCATCGGCGGTTCTGCGCCCAAATATACCGGACTCAATGTCATCAACCCGATGGCGGCGATCGGTGCCGGTGCCATGATGCTGGACTATCTCGGTGAAAAAGATGCCGCCGCCGCCGTTGAAAAGGCAATGGCATTTGTCACCGGAAACAAGCTTAAATCCATGGCTGCCGGAAAGATGGGGTACTCCACCACTGAAGTCGGCGACCTTGTGGTCGAGGCTCTCTGAGGTAAAACGCGTGAATACCGGGGAAATCAAATTTCAGCGCAGCCGGAAAGGGGATCTTTCCGGTTGGGTCCGTGTTGACTCCCCGGTCGATCTTTTTGAATCTGCGGCCCTGTTCAGAAAGGACAAGGTCCGGGTTTGCAAAAGCAATAAAAAAATCACTTCTGCTGTGACGGAAGATGTCTTCATCAAATGTTATTTTTACAATAATTTATGGAGTCAATTCCGTCACAGGATCCGTATTTCCAGAGCCAGACATTCAACGCTCTGCGCCTTAGCAGTAAAAAAGGCAGGAGTTGCCACACCTGCCCCATGGGGATTTTTCAGGGAATATGGTGTTTTTCTTCCCCTGCGTGATTATCTCTTTACCGATGTGCTTCCCCCGGATACAGTTTTTATGACCAGATATGTCTGCGAAGCACCGGAGGAAAGTGCCCATAAAATCGTTGAATGTATGGCAAAACTCCATGATAACGGCATTGAGCACGGAGACTTGAGTTTTCGCAACATCTATATTACAGATACAGGCGAAGCCGGTGTTATAGATTTGGACGGTTGCCGCCTTGGCAAAGCTCCTCTGAACAACTCTGTGCGTACGAGGGAGCTGGCACGTGTCATCAGTTCAGCGGCACAAAACAACCCCTCTCTTCCTATCGACGAATTCAAACGGATGTTTCTGGAGTTTTACCGAAAACATTGCAGTACTGATCTTTCAGGCAGTGCTCTTGACTCCAGAACAAGCTACCTTTACAACCGTCGGCGTGCGTGACCCGGGGACCGGTTTTATTCCGTCGGTCCCCAGCTCACGGATGCGGACACATGCAGAACTCTTCCCGGAATTCCTTCCGGAAATCTTTCTGCCAAGGAGAATACCAGTGAACCTTCTGAAACAAATTGCCATCCGATTCAACATTCCGGCAGATTCCCAATATCTGCTTGAAGCCTTCACCCATCGCAGTTATGCCGTGGAACACAATCTTAACTATGATAATCAACGTCTGGAGTTTCTCGGAGACTCTGTTTTGGAAATCGTTCTGACAGAACATCTTTTTAAACTTTATCCTTCAATGACAGAAGGAGATATGACCAAAACACGTTCAGCTCTCGCCTGCGAAAGTTCTCTTGCGCTGCTGGCACGTGAAATGAAACTGGGGCCCTTTCTGAGAATCGGGAAAGGCGAACAGGGAGCCGGCGGTATTGAGCGCGACTCCACACTGGCCGATCTTTTTGAAGCCTTTACCGGAGCCCTTTATCTGGAGCTCGGTTTTGAACCTGTCCGGAAAATTCTTCTGGAACTTGTGGAAACACATTTCCCCGATCCCCGCCGTCTGCTTCAGGAGCTCAATCCCAAAGGGAAATTGCAGGAGTTCTCACAGCAGCAGTGGAACGATGTGCCCCACTACACTGTACTGCGCCACAGCGGTCCCCAGCATCTGCCTCTTTACGAAGTGGAACTGAATCTGCGCCGCTACACAGCCGTCGGCAGAGGACGCAGCCGCAAACAGGCAGAATTCAATGCCGCCGCGTCGCTTTTCCAATTTTTAAAACGCAAGGGAGTGATCAAAGATGATTTTTGAGATGCAAGGGCCCGAAAAACTCTTTTTCGGCAAAAATGTGAGACATCAGCTGCCTCATCTGCTGCCTGACGGTAATGTTTTTATTATCTGCGGTCATCACTCAAAAAAGCTCCTGGAAGAAGAACTGCTGCCGGAACTTGCCGGAAAAAAAGTTGAAATTTTCACCGGTTTCCCGGCAGAAGCCCCTCTGGATATTACTGATAAAGCCCTCTCCGCCGCCCGGGCAATGAATGCGCGTTCCATCATCGGCTGGGGGGGAGGAAGCTGTATAGATGCCGCCAAAACAGTGGCCTCTCTTCTTGACAGCGGCATCAGCGCAACCGAGGCGTTCCGCACGGATCTTTCACTTGGTCAGCGCAGCTGTTTTTTTGCGGCACTCCCCACCACCGCGGGAACTGCCGCCGAAATGACTCCCAATGCCGTTCTCTGCGATCCTGAAACAGGTATAAAAAAATCACTGCGCGGCACCGCCATGTTTGCTGATGCGGCGTTGATCGATCCCGAACTTCTCAATGGTGCTCCTGATGAAGTGATCTTCAGCTCCGGATTTGATGCCTTGACTCAGGGCATTGAAAGTACCATCTCAGCCAAAGCTGACGCTATGACCATGATGCTTTCCATTGAAGGCACTTTTCTTACCTGGCAGGCATTGCAGCTTTACAGTGACAATTGTAAAAGCGATAAAGTTTACGAAGATCTTGCCAGAGGCTGTATGCTTTCCGGAGCCGCCTTTGTCCGCTCAGGATTGGGCGCAGCTCACGGTATCGGTCATCCCATCAGCGGATTGAAGGGCGTTCCCCATGGGGTCTGCTGTGCCATTTTACTTGCAGAGGTCCTCAAGTGGAATCTTCCGGTTGCCCGCCCCCGGATGGAACAGCTGTCACTGCGTCTGGGCATGAACTCCTCTGAAGAATTTATTGAAGCTGTAATGGAACTGCGGCGGAAATGTCATCTCCCTGAAAATTTCAAAGAGTGGGGTCTTGCTCCTCAGGATTTCCCTTTCGTTGTCAAAAATTGCCGTTCCGGCAGCATGAAAAGTAATCCGCGCCCCTTCAGTGATGAAGAGGTAGCTTCCCTGCTGGAGAAACTGATATGACAAAACTTATTGTTCTGGGACCTAATCCGGCATGGCAGAAGACACTTTTTTTCCCCGACTTCACCAGGGGGGCCGTCAACCGGGCAAGAAAAATGGAAACTCTCGCTTCCGGCAAAGGCATCAACTTCTGCCGGGCTCTGAAATGTCAGGGACAAAGCAAGTTTACACTTCTTCAGTTCAGCGGCGGAGATAACGGCAGCAGATTGGATGCGGAACTGCAAAGTGCTGCCATGGATTTTATCTCTATCAAAGTTGCCGGGGAAACCCGCTGCTGCACCACTTGTCTGGATGAAAATGCTCAGGTGATGACAGAGATCATAGAACCTTCTTTTCCGGCTTCGGAAGGTGAAGTTTGTTCTTTTCTTGAAGCCTGCGACCGTTCACTTTCAGGTGCATCCGGAATTGCCTTCTGCGGTTCTCTGCCTGACGGAACAGATCCTGACATGTATGTCAAAGCGGCACAGCTTGCGGCAAAACATCATGCTCTTTTGCTTATTGACGCTTTCAGAGATTTGGATAAAGTCTTTGCAGCAGCCGAAAAAGTTCTTCTCAAGATCAATAAAGAGGAGCTGGAAAAACTTTCGGGCGAAAAAGGCATCGAAGCCGGCTTGAAAAATGTGTTCCGCACTTTTCGTTCCATACAATATGCAGCTATCACCGACGGACCGGCAGATGCCTTTGCATCGGACGGCATTTCACTTGCAAGATACACACTGCCGGAGTTGTCCTATGTTGCAAGCCCTTTGGGGTGCGGCGATACAGCAAGCGCGATCCTTCTTTCAGAACTTTGTTCAGGTACCGCTTTTTTCCCGGCATTCCAAAAAGCACTTGCTGCAGCAAGCGCAAACTGTCTGAATCCCACTCCCGGCAAATATTTCCCGGAAGAAGCGGAAAAACTTCTGCCGGAATACTCTGTCAAAACTCTTTGACTTTTGAGCAGTCTGCCGCCAGACGTTTGGACTCTTCTTCTGAGATGAGTCCGTCAGCGTAAAGTTCCTCCAGAGATTTTTCCATGGTCTGCATGCCATCCTTGAAACTGGTTTCAAGAGTGGACTGCAGCAAATGGGTTTTATTTTCCCGGATCAGCGCCCTGACGGGGGGCGTTCCGGTCATAACTTCAAAGGCGGCAACCATTCCCGTACCATCTTTCCGGGGAAGCAGCCGCTGCGAGACAACAGCCAGCACCGTTGCTGCCAGCTGTTGACGGATCTGATTCTGCTGTCCGGCGGGGAAGGAGTCCACGATCCGGTCAACTGTCTGGGCGGCACTGTTTGTGTGCAGTGTGGCAAGAACAAGATGTCCTGTTTCCGCCGCAGTCAATGCTGCACTGATCGTCTCAATATCACGCATCTCCCCCAGCAATATCACATCAGGTGCCTGCCGCATAGCAGAACGCAATGCTGCAGAAAAACTCATAGTGTCGGCGTGCACTTCCCGCTGTTCGATAGCGGCCCGATCATTTTCATAGACATATTCAACAGGGTCCTCAATAGTTATGATGTGGCACGCCCTTTCCTGATTGATTTTCCGAATCAAACTGGCAAGAGTCGTAGATTTTCCGCTGCCGGTGGGCCCTGTCACAAGGAAAAGCCCCTGACTTTTTCTGACTAAGTCTGAAAGTACCGGCGGGAGCCCTAATTTTGAGGGTTCCGGAATACGGCTGTTGATCACCCTGGCAGCTGCCCCCAATGCCCCGCGTTGATAAAAAGCGTTGATCCTGAAACGGCATACACTCTCATCTTCATCGGCACAAATTTGCGGCAGACGGACAGACAACGCAAAATCAAGTTCTTTTTTTTCTTCAAGGATCACACGCTGGCGGCGGGTGATAATGCTGAAAATCAGCCTCTCTATATCTGTGGGCATAAGGGACGGGAGATCAAGTTTTCTGAGTGATCCTGAAATTTTTACCAGAGGGGGCACGCCTGCTGTCAGAATCAAATCGCTGGCATCATTTCTGATGGCAGAACGCAGCAAAGAACGCATATCTATCTGTTCAGAAATGTTTTCTGTTTCATCACCGGTTCCATAACAGGGTATGAGAGTGGCAGAGCCGTTTTCCATACCTCTTATAAGGAGTTTGAACTCCTCGGGGTTTGAGGAAGCTCCGATGGCAGTTTCAAAAGTCAGTTCCCCTTTCTGATATCTTCTGAGCAGCGACCTGTTAAAGGTTTCCATTCCATCGCTTCTGCCGGCATGCAAAGTCATATCAAGAGCTTCAAGATCTCTTTCGGCAATCTGCTTTTTCACAGTAGGCGTTCCGGAAAGTATCTCGGTAACAGCCAGGAGTCCACTGCCGTCAGCCCGTGGCAGAAGCCGCTGGGAAACAACAGCATTGATGGCAAGAGAAAGATCCTGAGCGGCCTGCTGACGCAAAGACTCAGGATAAAGACCAAGAATCCGTTCAATACTCTGCAGTGCATCTGCAGTATGAAGTGATGCAATGACAAGATGTCCGGTCAAAGCGGCATTCAATGCCGTTTCCATGGTCTCCGGATCACGTATTTCCCCGATCACGATGACATCCGGATTTTCGCGGAGTGCAAATTTAAGAGCTCTTTGAAATCCCCCAGCCTCACCGCTAACCACTTCCCGCTGAGTAATCATGGATCTTTTGCTTTTATGCAGATATTCAACAGGATCCTCGATCATCAAAACGTGTTTGGGGAAATTGCTGTTGATAAAATTCACCATGGCACTCAAAGTCGTTGTCTTGCCGCTCCCCGTGGCACCGGTAACAAGGAGCAATCCCCGTGCGTCAGAAGCAAACTTTTTAAGGATCTCAGGCAGTCCCTGATTTTCAACAGTCACCAGGGAGCCGTCCCTCAAAGGACGCACCGCCATTCCGGGACCGTGGATCGTCGTAAAAAAATTGATTCGGCAGCGGCGGTTGCCGGGAAGAGGGATCGAAAGGTCCAGGCCCTCGTTTTTATGATACTGGACTTCTCTCTTTTCCCCGGCGATCTGCAGCCGGAATGCATCTATGTCAGCAGCAGCAACAGTTTCCAAATCCTGTTTTTCAAGGAACTCTCCATTGCTCCGGACCCTGGGGCGGGCTCCCGCAGCAAGGATAATATCTGAAACGTTATCTTTTGCCAGAATGTCAAGAAGTTTTTCAAGTTCCATTCGTCCTCCAGCGTTGTTTTTTCATCAGCAGATGTTTCAATATTCCCTGTCGACAGACATAAAAAAACCCGGAGAAAACACTTCACCGGGAACAGGAAAACAAAGTTGGTACCGGAGATGGGACTTGAACCCATACTTCATTGCTGAAACCAGATTTTGAGTCTAGCGCGTCTGCCATTTCGCCACTCCGGCTTGTTCATGTCTATAACATACCTCATCTTTACGGATTTTTCAAGTCTTTTTTAAAAAAAATTTCCTGATTTTTTTATTTTGCTCTTGAAAAATGACCGGGCGGTCACTATATTAAAAAAGTTTGACTTTTATGACCTGTTATTTACTGAAAGTAAAAAAAAAGAGGAGAATGATGAAAAAGTTTGTTTTTTTGTTGCTGGCAGGCGTGATGACCGTGTCCTGTGCTTCCGGATGCCGTAAAAAAGCGGTTCAGGAGCGTAAAGAAAAAGTCGTCCGCGTCGGCGTGATGAAGCCTGTTTACAAAATGTTCCAGCAGCGTATTCCCGTCCAGGGAACTGTTGCGCCGGTGCGTTATGCAACGCTTTCAAGTAAAACCTCCGGTTCTCTTGATATTCTTGAAGCCTCAGAAGGCAAGCAGATGAAGAAAAATGCTTTGCTCTTCCAGGTGGATAAATCCAATCTGGAAAATCAGGTCACTGTCGCCCAGCGCCAGTTTGATGTCTGCCGTTCTGAAGTTGAAACCGCAAAGATCGCCCTTGATCTGGCGAAGATCCGGCTCCGCAAAGCGGAACTGGACTTCAAACGCGCCCGGACGCTCCACCAAACCAAAGCGATTTCTCAAGAAAACTATGAAAGCGCCGAGGTCGATCTCAAAGGAGCTATTGCCGAAGTTGAAAGCAGCAATGCACAGCTCAAGATCGCCATTGCCAAGCGGGATCAGCAGGAAAACAATCTGAAGATCGCCCGCAAAAATCTTGCCGACTCAGAAGTGCGCGCCCCCTTTGACGGTATCATCACACTTTGCGACTTTGAGCCCAACGAATATGTGAGCCAGGGAACAGCGATCCTCAAGATCGAAGATCAGAGCCTTCTTGAAGTTGAGTGCTTCATCAGCTCTGTTTATTACAATATGATCATCCCCGGAAAAACCAGAGCTGACTTCAAACTGGATGGTAAAAATGCCGGTTCAGCAGTAGTATCCTACCGTTCTCCCAGTGTGGATCCCCTGAGCAGAACTTTCAAAATCAAGATCCGTCTTCCCAAAGATACCCCTCTGGTGAGCGGTTTGCTCTGCGATGTGGAGCTGATGCTTCAGGAGCGTCAGGGTTACGGAGTGCCTGCGGATGCCATCATGACCCGTGACAAAGGCCGCGAAGTCATCTTTGTTCTTGACAACGGCAAAGCCAAGATGATCGAGGTCAAACGGGGCATCGCGGAACCTCTCTATGCAGAAATCATCGACGGCAGCAAGCTGAAGAATGAGTCCGTTATCATTTCCGGTCACACTTTTGTCAACAACGGTGACAAAGTTGTTTCCAATCGAATGGAGAAATAAGTCATGTTTCTGACCCACTGGTCGGTGCGGCGACCTATTGCAATGACCGCATTTATTATCGTGCTGCTTATGCTGGGAGTCAACTCCTACCGTAAGCTGAGCATTGACCTGATGCCCAGTATTGATTCGCCCTTTGTTCTGATCCGGGCAGAATATCAGGGCGGCAGCCCTGAAGAAATCGAAGTTGAAGTCGCCCGCCGTATTGAAGATGCAGTTTCCTCTCTTGAAGGTTTGCGCCATGTTTCCGCCATGTGTATGGAAAACGAGTGCCGCGTCAGCCTTGAGTTCAACATGGGAACCAATATTGATATTGCGGCAACAGAAGTCCGCGAACAGCTCAATCGTATCCGGGACGACTTCCCTGACGGTGTTGATGAACCTACGATCCGTAAGATCGACAACAACGCCACCTCTGTGGCTCACATCTTCCTGACAGGCGACCGTCCTATTGATGAGATTTATGACTACGCCGATGATAAACTGGCCGATAAATTCTCAGCCATTCCCGGTGTGGGTGAAGTCCGCGTCCGCGGCTCCAACGAAATGCAGATCCATATTCTGGTCAACCGCCGGAAACTTGCCTCAACCAACCTGACCATTGATGACCTGGTGAAAAAACTTCAGGAAAACAATGTGAAGATCCCCGCCGGACGTATCCGCGGCAACAATCAGGAAACCAACATCACCTTTGATGGAGAGTTCAAGAGCTTTGATGACATCGAATCTCTGGAAATCGGCAAACATCAGGGCAAACGTGTTTATCTGCGCGACGTAGCAAAAGCCCAGCTTATTTCCCGTGAAGCCCGTGGAAGAGCTTTTATCAACGGCAGACCTGCTGCCGGTTTCAGCATTGTCAAACGAAGCGATGCCAACGTGATGGAAGTCATCAAAGGAGTCCGCAAAACCTTTAATCAGATCGTCAGCAAGGGAGAATTGCCTTCCGGAATGGAACTGATCTGGTACAGCGACTCCGGCGACTTTATCCAGTCCTCGGTGGACGACTCCTGGAGCAGTATTCTTACCGGTATCATTCTTACGGGTCTGCTTCTCTTCCTCTTCCTCCACGAAGTGCGTTCCACATTGATCGTCCTGATCTCAATGCCTATCTCTGTTATCGTGACATTTGCCGCCATGCAGATGCTGGATTACACTTTCAACATCATGACACTTCTGTCACTGGGATGTTCCGTGGGTGTGCTGGTCACCAACTCCATTGTGGTTATTGAGAACATCTTCAAACGCCTTGATGCCGGGGACTCCCCCAAAGAGGCTGCCGAAAGAGGTACCAATGAAGTTATCAACGCTGTTGCAGCAAGTGCTCTGACCAACGTGGTGGTCTTCGTGCCTGTTTCAATGATGACCACCCGTACCGGTTTGATGATGGCGCCCTTTGCAGGGGTTATGGTGGTGGCAACCATTATTTCACTTTTCATCAGTTTCACACTGACCCCCATTCTGGCAATGCTTTTACTGCGCAAGCAGGAAAAGGGGAAAGTTTCTTTTGTGGAAAAATGTTTCACTCCATGGAACTTCTGTTACGATGCCCTCTGCAACGCTTTCAACCGCACCATGGATTTCACCCGCCGCTTTGCCTGGCTGGTTCTTGCCATAATCGTTGGCGGCTGTGCTTTCATCTACTTTGCTATCGTGCCTCAGGTGGGACTTTCGTTTCTGCCCAATGCCGACCAGGGTGAAATGACGATCCGCCTGGAGTACCCCACTTACTACAACCTGGATACGACAACCAAACGGACCATTGAAGCTGCCAACAAAATCAAGGCGCTGCCTTTTGTGAAAGGCGTCAGTATCACAGTCGGTAACGTGAGCGGTGCCGGCGGACAGGTTTCTGCGGCTGTGTATCTGGGCCAGATCCATGTGCGTATGACCAGAAAAAATGAGCGTAAAGAGACGCTCCCCCAACTGATTGACATTGCACGCGACACCCTCTCTTACATGGATAACTGCATCGTCACCATCAATATCCCCAAATCGGGCGGCGGTTCTTCGGCGGATATCCCCATGCGTATAAGCGGCTCCAGTCTGGAAGAGCTTGAGCGCATCGGCCGCAAGGCTCAGGAACTTGCCAAAGATATGCCCCTTATCTCTGACCTTGATACCAGTATCCGTGTGGGCAAACCCAACATTGACATCACTCCCCGGCGTCCTGTGCTTCAGAACCTCGGTATTTCCGCAAAGACTTTGAGCAACTCTGTCCGCGGAACTTATGAAGGTATTGAAGTTGGAACCTTCCGTATGGGGAACCGCTCCTTTGACATCCGTCTGAAGCAGGATGAGGAACTGGGGCTTGATCAGCTTTCAAGTCTTGCCATCGGTGCCCGTGAAGGCTATCCCATGAACATCAATGTTCTTGCCAATCTGACTCAGAACACCCGTTCCGTCTGTATCAACCGCTACGACAAAGAACGCGCCATCTGGCTCTACGCCAACGTGGCCCCCGGCGTGGCTCTGGGCCATGCGGTGCAGGCTCTGCGGAAGACCTCTGAAGAGATCCTCCCCCCCGGATACAGCGTCCGATTCATCGGCCAGGTGGAACGCATGGGTGAAACCTCTCTTGAGTTCATTGAAGTTATTGTGCTGGCGATCTTTCTCACCTATCTGCTGATCGTGGCGATCATGGAGTCATGGACAAAGCCTTTCCTCATCATGTTCACCGTGCCGCTGGGTTTCCTCGGCATGTATCTGACCCTCTATCTGGCAGGTATGTCCATGTCCATGATGGGACTTCTGGGCGGTGTCATGATGATCGGTATCGTGGTGAACAACGCCATCCTTATTATGGATGAATGTGCGGTTCTCACCTCTCAGGGCAAATCCACCCATACCGCCATGCTTGAAGCCACCAAAGCCAAGTTCCGTCCCATCGTGATGACCAGTATTGCCTCTGTTGCGGGTATGCTCCCCATGGCGCTGGGTACCGGACTCGGTTCCGAACTCCGCAGTTCCTGCGGTATGGGCGTGGTCGGCGGACTTGCGTTCTCCGCGGTGCTGACCCTCTACATGATCCCGGCACTCTACTTTGCCTTTGTGAAAGACAAAGTCATTGCCGCACCTGAGGCAGAAGAGAAGAAGTAATCTTTTCTGCCCCCCCTGCCCTCTTGTAACTTTCCTTCCGTGTCTGACATGGAAGGAAAGTTTTTTTTATGCAAATGAGGCAATTTCAAAACTCCTCAAAATTGTCAAAGCGCCCTCGCTTCGATCTGATAAAGGGAGCGTTTTTCCGCCTTCGCATAAAGCTACGGCGGGACAAGCGCCTGTTACCTTGCAGGTAGCAGCTTCAAACTACCCTTTACAGCTCTTTGCGAATGACATCTTTGCCATTTTTTGAATGACTTTTGAAATTACCTCAAATTTAAAAAATTTTTATTAACGGAACTTGAAAAAAATGAGAATATATGCTATTTTAACACGTCTCCCGGAATCACTTAAGACTTTGAGCATCAAGATAAATGTTTTTTCAGACACGCCGTATAAATTACCTGTTGAGAGGGGAAATCATGAAAAAATTATTAAAAAACTTGTTTTACGTTGATTCTCCAGAAAAGGGAGCTTTTCTCGGGATCGTACTGCTTCTTTTCGGCTCCTGGCTGGTTGGAACATTTTTTGTTCTCAGCGTCAGCGGCAACATGATGATGTATAATGCTGTAACAGGGAAATTCACTCCAGAAGGGATTTGCCTGCTGGCAGCGCCTTCAGCGGCAGTTGTGCTTTTTATTCTCTATTTCCTTTTTCAACAGATACATTTCTGGTGGGGGTTCTGTTGGAATGAGTGCGGCAGCTCCTGTAAAAAGTGGCTTGGAGCTTCTCTTTTGCTTTGGCTTGCAGCTTTGAGTTGCGGCAGATATTGTCTCTTTCTTGTGCAAAAATATGGAAGCTCTGACTTTTGTTCAGGCTTCAGTTACATAAAAGCCGGAGGGGCTGCTTTGCCCTCTTTTGCGGCTTTGTTTTTGCTGCTGCTGTTGGCAAGTGTGTTATCATCCGCCAAATTTTTCAGCACGGCAGGCAGATTCCCTTACAGAGAAATTTTTACTCTGCCGGTGAAGATCCTTGCGGCAGCGGTAATTCTTGTTTACGCTGGAATGATCTCAGCCTCCCTGATCATTCAGAAAAAATGTGAAGCACAAAAGACCGCTCTTGAAAAACACTTCAACCGCCCCCTGACCGTGGAGGCTTTGATAAAAGCAACTTTGGAAAATGAAAAAGGTTCTGATGCTTTCTGGAAAAAAATCAACGAACTGTGTCAGAATGACAAAAATCGTGAAACCCTCTACTGTCTTGCTGAATTCACTCCTTCTCAACTTGCTTCATGGCGCAAACGTTTTGAGTCCTCAAAAATTTTCCCGGAACTTGACAGGCTGATCTCAAATCCTCTGCACTCTCATCCCCGGAAGATCGAAAAATACAATCTTACCGCTGTTCTTTTGCCTGATTTGTCACAGATCAGGTACATGGCAAGGGTTCAAGTGTGGCATTGCCGTTTTGCTGCGGAAAAAGGTGATCGGAGTGCGGCAATGACAGCCTTGAAACGAATGGATCATTTAAGCGCTTATCTTGCAAAGCAGCCTTTTCTCATCAGTACGTTGGTAAAATTGGCGATAGACTCATACAAGATCCGTGCGATTGAAATCCTCCTTGGAGCAAGAATCCTCAATAAGGATGATCTTCTTGCCCTGAAACAGCAAAGCCGTATGATCCGTAAACACCTTGAAACGGCGGAAAGCGACATCCTTTGGAGCGAAGCCTTGGCCGGATTGGATTACATTGAAGGAGCCGTTCATTCAGAAAATTGGAGCGGCATAAAAATCGTTCCCCTTGAGAAATTCCATTTCCTTTTGCCGCAACTCTGGCTTATTGCTGAAAGCAACCGCCTGAATCTCATGCACTTGTACTGCAATGCAAAGAAATTCCATGATGTGCCGATGGCATCAGCAGAAATGTCTTGTACGGTGTTTAATCATCTTGCCCAATCCCTTGTCCCCACCTTCCTGAGAGCCGGGAACAGATTTCTTCAGCGTGATCTGGAGCAGCAGGCCATAGAATTTTTTATTGATCAGGAGCTCTACCGCCTTGAACACGGCAAGTTCCCTGATAAACTGCCACTGCCCATTGATCCTTTCAGCAAAAAGCCCATGCAGTATATCCACGGCAAGGTGACGGTCAAAAAAGAGGTGTACGAAAAAGGAAACAGAGAGTTCACAATTTCTGCCCGGCAACTGAAATCTCCGTCAAAAGGAGAATTCAGCGTTACAGTGACCGTCCCCATCTCCGACAGGAAAACTGCCCGTTGATTATAGATGCCATAATCAAAATCTGAAATTCACAGCCCTCCCGGGGAACATGGTCTATGCCCCCCAAGAGGGCAACTGAATTACAGTGCAGTCAGTTTCAGCAGAAGTATCTGTTCAGAGTTCAAACTCCATACCGTCAAAAGCGATGGTCACAGGATAGGGCAGCTCTTTACACTTTTCAAGGATATTTTTTTGTTCCTCAGGCACCTGGCTCCAGTTGCCGATATGGTTGAAAACAAGAGCTTTTGTATTGAGTTTTTCCAGAAAGGGCCATATATGGTGCATACGGAAATGGGTCAGTTCTGAAACTACCAGATCACTGCCGTTTGCAGCCTCAAGGGGGAAATCGGCGCAGTCACCTCTCAAATCTCCGGTAAAAAACAGTTTCTTTCCTTCCGTTTTGATACTGTATGCATAACTGGGACGCTCCGGATCAGTCAGATGCTGCGTCTGGAACGCTGCAACTTCCACATTGCCGTCATTGAAACCTTCAAGGGAACTCCTGAAACAAACTGCCTGAGGATTTTTTTCAAGTTTTGCGGCAAATCCGTTAAAGCGAAGCCACTCTTTGATGACAGGAGCGGCTGCGAGAGCGGGCAGAACAACATTGATCCCAGGGCCCTCCTCTTTGAGAGTCCGTTTCAGGACGACCGGCAGTCCGCCTGTATGGTCAAGATGAAGATGGGTGATAAAAACAGCTGAAAGTTCTGAGGGGCTTAATTTCTTCTTCATCATCATTGCATCCGCACCGTCGGCACAATCCACAAGATAACTTTTGCCGCCGCATTCCAGATAAGTGATACTTGACATGTGGGTTGCAGTTGCGCTGCCGTGTCCGGTTCCGATAAACACAAGTTTCATTTTTTATTCCTTGAATTAAAGACATGTTGGAATAATATACTGCTCAAAAAAGAAAAAAGCAAGAAATAATCTTTTCATTTGTCTCAAAGTAATGCTGTTTTATTGTAATCCGCTTGTATTTTTTCAAAAAAAGTGTTACATTAAACAACAATCACCCAAGGTGAATTTCCCCCTTGAAACAGGATTTTACAATAATGGAAAGAAAACTCAGTTACTATTTTGATTGGGCCTCATTGAGCAATGAGGATTTTTACAGAACTGTCCGCGAATTCGTAGACAACGGCTGCCGCCGTTTTGTGATCACAAGTCCATTGCTTCAGCAGTTGATAAAGTCTGATGACAAAGTAAAGTTTCTCCGTCAGCTCTGCGCTGATATGGAAGTGGAGTTTCCTTCTGTTCACGCGCTCTACGGCAAAGGCTACGACCTCAATTACACCAACCTTGAAGGACGCCCTGCCATGTTTGCCGACCACATCAAAGCCATGGAGATCGCCGCCTCTTTCGGATGCAGGACCTATGCCATCCATGTGGGGGCGGCAGAACACTGTTATGACCACATCCCCCTTGACGTTTTGCGCCCCCTTGCAAAAGACGGTGTTGAAAAACTGCTGCCCACCGCTGAAAAACTGGATATGATCATCGCCATGGAAAACAGTCAGGAGCCAAGCAACACTGCCGCAGAAGTCATGGGGATCGTCAATCACTTCAACAATCATCCCAACGTGGGCGTCTGTTATGATACGGGACACGCCAATATGCTTGCCTCTGCGCCCGGAAAGACCCGCGATCAATATGAACCCTATGTGGCAGTATGCTGGTGGGATGGGGGACTTGTCCACGAAGACAACGCCATTGAAACGCTGCAAAGTCAAATCGTTACCTGCCATATCCATGACAACACCGGTTTGAGTGATCTCCACGGAATGCCCTTTGACGGAACTATCAATTGGAGTGAACTGATGCCTAAACTTTTTGCCTGTCCCCGTATGATCGACTTTCAAACTGAAGTGTGCATGAACTCAGGCAGGAACCGGGCGGGCCAGCTGCTGGCTCCTGCGGGCGGATACTCGATCCGCCGTCTGGCAGATACATTCCGTTATCTTGGTTTTTGATAGCGAAAAAAATTTCAACTCCTTCAAACCATTCAGAGAGTTTTTATACTATGGAAATTGAAACACGCGTTGTCAGTTCACTTGAAAAAGTATTCTGTTCCTCCACCTTGGAGTCTGCTCCTCTCAAGAAACTTTCAGCCTTGAAAGGCGAAAGAGTCTCCTTTCAAATCGCCGTGCGGTGCAAAATTGAGTGCGCCTCTTTGCAAGTCGCTGTCGCCGGAGCTCCGGAGGAGTTAGAAGAAAAGATTACATTTCGAGAGGTCCTCTGTGTTCCAAGTCTCATGCCGGCGGTCAAAGCTGATGAATACACGGTCAGCACCGAGCCGGGACTTTTCCCGGATGCCCTGATGCCCATCAAAAAAGAAATCGCCATTTCAGCAGACAACTGGCACGCGGTCTGGGTGTCAGTGGACGTTCCTCTGACTGCCCTGCCCGGAAAATATGAACTGAAATTCAAGGTAAGTTTCACTTCACGCTATGCTCACTGTGCCTGGTGCACCCAACCAGTCATTGACGCTGAAGAAAATATTGAACTTGAGATCGTCAATGCGGAACTTCCAGAACAGGAGCTGAAAGTCACTCATTGGTTCTACTCAGATTGTCTTCAGCACCATTACAAAGTCAGTGCATGGAGCGAAGAGCACTGGGGGCTTCTGGAAAAATTCTTCCGCAACTACGCCGCACACAACAACAATCTGCTGCTGACTCCTCTGTGGAGCGTGCCTCTGGATATGATCCCCGGCCGCACCACCCGGCCCTTGTCACAGCTCCTTAAAATCACCTTTGAGGGAAATAAATGGCGCTTTGACTTCAGCCGCCTTGAGCGCTGGATCAACACCGCACGGAAATGCGGGATCAAAAACTTTGAGATGGTCCACGCGTTCAGCCAGTGGGGGTTGAAATATGCGCCTGAGATCATGGTGGAGCAGCAGGGCAGAGAGCTGCCCATGTTCGGGCAGTCCACGCCTCTGACCGCTCCTGAGTATGCCGATTTTCTGCGGGCATTGATGAAAGAACTGCTGCCGTTCCTGAGAAATATGGGGCTGAGTCCTGAAAATTGTTACTTCCACATTTCCGACGAACCTCAGGAAAGTGCTCTTGAAAACTACCGTTACGCCTCAAATCTTTTCAAAGAAATTCTGGACGGATTCCCTTACATTGATGCCCTTTCAAGCACAAAGTTTCTGAAAGAAGGCTACATTGACCGTCCGGTGCCCCACGAGGGAGAACTTGATGAGTTTATGGCAGAAGAGGTCGCTGAACGCTGGGTCTACTACGCCGGACAGTGGCAGGATGGAATGCCGGGACGCCAATTCGGTATGCCCTCGCTCCGCAACCGGGTGCTGGGCATACTGCTTTACGTTTACGGATGCGATGGTTTCCTTGAGTGGGGTTACAACTTCTGGTTCAGTCAGTTCAACCGCACCTGGGATGTGGATGTCTGGAGCGACTCCAACTGTGAACGCAGTTTCTGCAGCGGCGGTGCCTATCTGGTCTATCCCGGCCCCGACGGTCCCATAGACTCCCTGCGTCATGAGGTCATTGCTGAAGGCTTCAGAGATGAAATGGCGCTGAGACTCTTTGAGAAGAAAACTTCAAGAGAAACAGTCCTCAAGTGGCTTGAGGAAGAGACAGGCTGCCGCATCTCCATGAGAAAATATCCCAGAGATGAAAAATGGCTCCTTGAGCTGCGGCACAAGCTCAATTTGAAACTTGCTGAACTCAACAACTGAAGATTCAGCAGAAGTCAAAACGGAACACCCGCGCAGTATCCCTGCCGGGTGTTAATTTGTTTATGACAAGTTTGATCGAGCGGCACTCTTTTTCAACAGGGATCACCACAAAACGCTGATGATTGTTTTCACAGCGGAATATCTCTTCCCCATCAATTTCCAGGGAAAATCCCTGCACCAATGTTTCGGGAGGGGTATAAACCGCAGGTACAAGAGTATAGTTGGAAACCATGTTCAAGTGATCCCGTTTCAAATCTGAGTCAAAGACAAGACGAAGAGAACGGACTTTTTCCCCGGCAGGCAGAATATATTCTGCAGAACTCCCCTCAGCACAGATCCAGGCGTTTGCCTCTCCGTCGATCTCACGGTCAATGCCGCTCCGCAGGGGAGCCGGGTCATTTACAGAAGACCGCAGCTCCGCATTGGCGCAGCAGGGAGATATCTCACGGCGGAATCCGGGCAGATAACAGTCATCCTCAAGAAGCGTCTGCTGAATGGCGCGGGTATATTTTTGAGCGGTTTCCCGGTTGGAAGTGCATCCGTTGGCAACAGCAAAGTGAACGGCAGTCCCTACGGCCTGTCCCAGCAGGGCGCAGGTCGCCATGACTCTTGATGAACTCAATGCCACATGAGTGGTGCTGATGTTGCGTCCGGCACAGAAAAGGTTGGAAATATTTGCAGAGTAGAGAGAACGCAAAGGCACCGTATAAGGCTTCCGGAGTCTGATACAGAGATTGGGTTCTCCGAAGTAGTTGAAGCCGCCGGGATGGTGATCGTCCACGGGCCAGCCGCCATAGGCAACAGCATCATCAAAGATTTTACCGGTCAGAATATCCTCTTCGGTCAGAATATAATCCCCCATATAACGGCGGGATTCTCTCTTTCCGGGGAGAAATCCCACCCAGTCAAGGCACCAGTTTTCAAGACCGTGATCCCCGTGATTTTTCAGATGATCCCAGAGGCCGAAAGCGATTTTCAGCAGTTCATCCCGGATCTCTTCAGTATCCCGGATCGTATCCCGGTCGCCGCCCAGTTCAAGATACCAGTAATTCTGGAAGCGGTCCATCTTGTAATCCCGGGGCGGCAGAGAATCATCATCGGGATAAGTGTATGCCCACTCCGGAGGGATGAATTTCCTGGGGGAATCCGTTTCCCGCGCCTGCAAGATGCAGCTCAAGCCCATAGTTTTGCGGTCGGCGGAATCCTGAGCGAGCGTCTCGTTGAATTCGCTCTTTGCCTCCCTGCCCCAGCGGTATTCTGCTCCTGTAAGGGGCGCCAGAATACTGTCACCGGAACAATCGGCAAAAAAGTCGGCCTCAACTTCATGGAATGTCTGAGTCGTCTGCTGATAACCTTTGATATTTTTGATTTTCCCCTCCTCACAAACCGCATCCTGGCAGGAGCAGTTGAGAAGAAGAGTCAGATTTTCCTGAAAGCGGACCTTTTCATAAAGGATACTGTCCCAGACGGAATAACAGGGTGTAGTGTTGCGGTAGAGATTTTCAAGCCGCAGCTCTTCAATGATCCCGGTTTCAATAACTCCGGGAGTGCCGCAAACCCACATTCTGACTTCGCTTGAAGCGTTGCCGCCCAGAACAGGGCGTTCATGCATCAAGAGTGTTTTCACGCCGCGCCGGGCGGCGGCTATGGCAGCGCACATTCCTGCCAGACCGCCGCCGACGACGCAAAATTCTACTTTGTGTTTTTGGGTCTCAAGCATGTTGAGCATTCTCCTTATTTCAGTTGTCCATCGGGGATGATTTTATGTTTTTTCCGGTAATCCCGGGGACTTTCCCCAGTGTATTTACGGAAAAATTTATCAAAATATATCAGATCGTTGAAACGCATCCGGAGTGCCAATTGTGATATGGAAATATCTGAATAAGTCAGAAATTCCATGGCGATCCTGATACGCTCCCGGTCGATCACCTCTTTTGTGGTCATGCCGGTTTCTTTGCGAACCTGAGTCAGCAGATGCTCGGCAGAACAATTAAACTTTTCCGCACATTCGCTGACTGTTAACGGAGCACCCTTTCTGCTCCGGACAAGGAATTTTATGTTGCGGATGATCCTGGATTCTCCAGATACGGCACTGTTGATGATGCGGCGGCAGAAGCCCCAAAGGAGCTCTTCCAGAAGTTCCACTCCGGGCAGTTCCGCCCCCAGCGGAAACTCCTTTGTGGTATTGAAAAGCTCCGGAGGCGCAATAGAACGGAATATTTCCTCCAGGGCCTTGATCCAAACCAGCTGCTGCTCCCGGAGTTCAGGCTCCGTAAAGATCACGCTGCCGGGGATCTGTTCCATTTCCTGATTGACAAAGAACTTGAATGAGCAGTCGCAAAAATCTTTCCCCGGCCAGAGGCAGTGCAGCTCCCCGGGAGGCACAAGGATGGCATCCCCTGAAGCAACAGCATATCTGCCCTTTTTCGTTTCCATTTCAGCGTGCCCGGCGGAGACCAGATTCAGCTGGTAAAACGAGTGCCGATGCTCCCGGCTGATGAATTCCGAACCGACCTCAAAATCATAACCGCACAAATAAATGGAAACAGGAGAGTCTGTACTATTATTTTTCACAACAAACTCCTTTGATTTTCCATAATATATTTGTTTTTTACATAATTGTCAAATTTTTTCACCTGTTTTTTTCAAATTTCTGCCATTATATTATAACCGCATTGAAAATAAAGGAAGATTTATTATGTCTGAAAAAACAAAACTGGGTGTTGTGGGATGCGGCGGCTTCTGCCGGGGAAATCATATTCCCAATCTGCTGAAAAATCCGGCTGTTGATCTGAAAACCCTTTGTGATCTCAATACTGACGGTTTGGAACAATTCAATGTCCGGCGTATTACCACCGATATGGAGGAGCTTTTTGCCGATCCGGAAATCCGGGGAGTCGTCTGCGCCACAAAACCTGACGCCCGCAGGGATATTATGGCTCTGGCTCTCAAATACCGCAAACCGCTCTTTGTGGAAAAACCTCTCTGCTGGGGAGAAGAAGAGACTCTGAAGACTGTTGATATGATGAAGGAGTTCAGAGATTTTCTCTTTGTGGGGTTCAACCGACAGTTTTCCCCTCTGATGAAAGACGCGTATGAACTTTTCAAAAAGCACTGCGGCGGCACCGCCACAACGATCATATACCGCATTGTCGGCGAAGCCCTCATCTGGCCCCCAGCTCACTATGATGCAGTCATCAATAAAAAAGAGTCCACCATCATTCACGAAGTTACGCACATCTTCCAGCTGCTCCATTTTCTTACGGGAAATTTTCCTGTAAGCGTTCACACCGCAGGAGGAGGCAATGTCGACAACATCATCACTCTGGAGTACCCCGGAAATGTAACAGCAGTCATCATCGCCGGGGATAACGGTTCAGTGGGATTTCCCAAGGAATACCTTGAGATCAACGGGAATTACACCACCATCGCCGGATATAATTTCACAGAACTTGAAATCACCGCCTGCAAGCTCTTTGAAAGACGCCGTTATCCCTATACCATTGCAGGGCGTGAGTATACTACAAGCCATGTTGAAATGGAGGAAAAACTCAGAGCGTTCCGTTCTTCCATCACTCCGGAAGAACAATCCGTCGGTTACTACTACGACCGCCAGGTGCACGTTGACAAGGGACACGCACAGGAAATGGAAGTTTTCCGGCAGCTCGCAGCAGGAGAGATCAGAAGATCCCCCATTGATCTTTACGCCGGAGCGGCGGCCAACCTCATCGCCTGCGAGGCGCTCCGGTCTCACACTGAAAAACGAAAAATTTTTCCGGACCTGAACAAACTTTTTCGCAACAGCTGAAAATAAGCAGAAAAAAGTTATTACAATCCATGTTTCCAATCGGTTTGACAGTCTTTATTGAAAGCAAAGGCCGATTGGAAACACAGTGATTGCGGGGGACCTTAAAAAGGATCCACAGTGCGTCTGTCCCCCTGATTCACATCGGGGGCAAACTCTGTGCAGCGCGCCTCACGGGCCTGAGGATCGTTGCCGTTGATGATGATTTCCACCCGGCGCTGAAGCCCTGCCAGCAGATTCCGGCAGTGGGCGGCAAGATGGGAACCGCGTTCATAGGCGTTGATCAGCTGCTCAAGGGGCATGTTGCCGGACTCCATGCGTCCGACCAGCTCTTCAAGCTGCGCCCTTGCTTCTTCAAAGGTAAGAGTACGGATTTCTTCAGGTATTTCCATTTTCAGAGCGCTTTCATATCAAACCATGCACCGGCTGAAAGAACATCTTTGCGCCGGATGTAACTGAACCAATCTTTCTGAGCCGGACGGCACCAGGCGGTTTCCGAAAAAGCAATGAGCCGGGGAAGAAGTTTTGCAAAGATCCGGTGATCGGGAACCGTCTCGGTCCAGAGACAGGTTTCCGGCCCCAAAAGCAAATCACCGATCTCTTTTTCCCATGCGGCAAAGGGTTCGGTATTGTAGACGCCAGATTCGCAGAGAAGAGGCATCCAGTTTTCAAAAGGCTCAGCAGCCGTACAGGGATAATCCAAATAAAGCTGGTCGTGAACCGAGAAAATCATACGGTTACCGTGGGCAAGGGTCTCTTTCAATTCATGGATGCTGCGCCACGCCTGAATGATGGTGGAGTGCTCCATGATGCTTCCGGTGAACCATGTTACAGGAGTCAACCCAAGTGAACGGACATAAGAAGCCATATCGTTCATGAAGTCGTTTTCAAGCTGCCGGAGATTGCTCAAACCTTTATCCTTCATCAGCTTCTGACAGGCGGGACATTTTTCCCAGTGTTCTGTTTCCGCCTCGTCACCGCCAAGGTGGATGACTTTGCTTGCCGGGAAGAGGGCGGCAAACTCGGCAATGAGTTTTTCCAGAAATTCCCGTACCTCAGGCTTTGCAAGACAGAACTCTTTACCGGGCTCCTCCGGATCACAAGCCAATTCCGGATGCAGAGCGAGCAATCCTTTGGAGTGCCCGGGCATTTCGATTTCAGGAATGACCGTAATAAAACACTCTGCCGCAAAATCACAGATCTCTTTGATCTCTTCTGCAGTAAAGAATCCCGGTGTCATATCGGCAAGGGTATTGAGTTCGGGGAAAAGTTTTGATTCGGCGCGATATCCCTGGCTGTCGCAGAGATGCCAGTGGAAGACATTGAGACGCAGCTTTGCCATAAGAGAAAGCACGCTCTTGATGGTTTCAACACTCTGAATATGACGGGCACTGTCAAGCATGAATCCCCGATATCCGAACCGGGGGGAGTCAGCCACTTTTCCGCAAGGGATCTCCGCCCCTTTGGTTCCACGGATGACAGAGATGCAAAGCAGCTGTTCAAAGGCACCTGCCCCATAAAAAAGTCCCGCGGGGTCGCCGCCTGAAATGATCACTTCATCAGGGGAAATGGTGATTTCAAAGGACTCAACTTTGATATCCTCAGAGAGAATCAGTTTAACAGGAACGCCTTCCTGAGTCAGATCAAGTCCCATGATCCCTGCGTTGCGGATAAGCTGTCCGCCGATACGTTCCCATCCGGCAGGTGCAGACACACTGCCCAGGGATTCAACCTTGACCACGCCGGGATCAGCAATAATGCTCTGGGGACGCGGTATCAGAACGTCAAGATTTTCCATCTTCAGAACTCCTTCAGTGCCCGCGCAGCCATAGCACGCAGGAATGCGGCATCGGAATTGGCAACTTCTTCATGAACCCAGCTGATCTTGCGGGGATCCTTGTTGAAAAGGAATCCGTACCAGACACAGGCCTGCAGATACTGACCGCGGATATTCAAATGGATCGTGTCGCGTTTGAGAACCAGTTCTCCGGAAACAGGATCCTTCGCCCAGTAACATCTGCCGATGAGAGAGTGTGCCTGAGGCGGCAGATCGGGCCAGCGCAGCTGCAGCAGCAGATCGGGAGAGTAATTGACAAACTTGCCTCCGGGCTGTTCAGCGAGGGCAAGTTCAACAGCCTTGCCGGAGGGAATGATGGGCAGATTGTACTCTCTGCCCAAACGGCGATAGGCTCCATCCAGACGGCGGTACATCTCGTCGCGGTCAAAGTCCCAGTCGATCAGCCGGGGAGCATCTTCACGGTATGCCCAAGTCTGCTGAATGACGATCCTGGCACCGGGGGCATGTTTTTTAACATAGTCAATAATAAGTCCGGCAAAGGGGACGTAGTTGGCATAGTCCCAGCTTTCGTGGCTGGCGGACTGGATCGTTACCACATCCCAGTTGTCGCTTGCCAGAAGCTCACGGAGTTTCATGGTATACTCCATATACATCCGGCACTGGGGTTCATTTTCTTCAGCAGTGATATACGCCCAATGACGCCGGAACTCACAGCCTCCGAAATTGGCAAATTCAAGTTTCAGCTCTTCGCCCTGAGCTTCGGCAATAGCGGGGAGACATGCTTTCAAGCTCCAGGTAAAACTGTTTCCGATGGTCAATACTTTCATAGTCATTCGGCTCCTTTCATATTTTCAGATCGGGGATACTCAAGAGAAGTTTTTCCCCAGTCGATCCAGCAGTTTAAATTTCCACGTTTCAAGGCAGTTCCCGGTCAAAGTTGAAAGAGTCAGTATCTTCCGCGCGCCAGTGTGCCATAGTCAGATCAAAGAAATCGTGGAACCCGGGCAGACGGGGAATGGAATGGACCTTTTTCGGGTAGATCCGGGTCAGATTGCTCCTGGAATCAAAACGCACCACAAAACTGTTGTTTCTGGCATCCCGCACATCCCCCTCCACCGGGATCTCCGCCCGGGTGACCAGCAGCGCCGGACGCCCCAGACGGTAAAGCTCCAATTCCAGAACGGATTTGGCTCTCAAAGCCATGCATGATTCGCGGTCGAGTTCGATGTGCGCCAATGCTCTTGATGCCCCAAGTTCCCGGGCCATAAGCACAGCTTGAGAGTTGGCAATGGGCAGCGGCACGGAAAAAGTCACCGTCAGTTGAGGATAATCTTTCAACAGTTCCACGCCGTAAAGAGAGGTGACACGGAACCTGCGGATCCCGGCATCCACGGCACGTTTGATCGCTTTCTCAAGAACGCTGAGTTTTCCTTCAGGCATAAATTCCGGAAGAATGACCTCACGGGAAAGGGAGTCAAATTCAAAGACGCTTGCGGAACGGAAACTTTTCCGGTTGGCAGGTTCTTCACCTTTTGACCGCAGTGCCGCCGTTTCCTCTCTTTTTTCAGCAAAGGGGATCCCTTCGAGTTTGGCATAATCTCTGCGGAACTTTTCCATTTCGATACTGCCGTTGTCAGCGACCATGGCGGGGATCAATTCTTTTTTGAAAAAATCCCACGCTTCACGCCGCATCTGTTTAAGTTCAGAAGCAGGAAGAAAAAGTCCTTTTTCCACCTCGGCGCGGATAACTCCTGCACACCAGAGCGGCGAGTCAGAAGCCTGGAATTCCTCTGCGATCTGTTGAGCATCAACAGATCGGCTTTTGGCAGGGGCGAGAGAAAGCTCCTTTTTCCAGACCACCGCCGGAAGTGCTGCCGGGGCAACACTTATTTCCTGAGCAGAAAGTTTGATATCAAGGTCAAGAGCGGTCCTCTTTTCGGGCAAGGCGGCAAGAGCCTTTGAATAATCGGCAAGGTTTCCCCCCAGTTTGAATACCTGCCCCCGGGGCGGAACTGCCTTATCACAGCAGACAAAAACCCGCTGCCCCGGAGAAACTCTGGTTGCAGGCATATTTTCAACAAAAAATTTGGTCATAGTCAACGCGGGACCTTCATCGCCGTTTTCAGGTTGAATACGGATCCGGTCACCGATAAAAAGCCGGGTGGAGGCGGTAAATCCGAATCCGTTTTCCGCAACGGCCTCAACACTGCCGCAAAGTTTACCGGCACTGCCGAGAGCATCTGGACGGATCAGACTTTTGCTTGAGGCGCTGCTGTAAAATCCATGAGACCAGCGTCTGCCGCCCACGCCTGAAAGGATCCGCCGCGCTTCAGGGATGGCTTTGGAAAACTCTTCATCAGGCGTATCCAGCAGCATCCGGTAGGCGGAAACGGCTGCCGTCACATAGTCGGTCTGCCGCAGGCGTCCTTCGATCTTGAGAGAAGCAACGCCGATCCGGCGGAGTTCGGGAATCAATTCAATGGCACAAAGATCCTGGGGTGAAAAAAAGAATCCGTTCCCCTTGCCTGAAAAATAACGGCGGCGGCAAGGCTGTTTGCACTTGCCCCGATTGCCGCTGTATCCACCGAGATAAGAGGAAAAATAACAGGCGCCGGAAAGGGAGCAGCAAAGAGCGCCGTGAATAAAGACTTCAAGTTCCAGCTTTGTTTTTTTCCTGATGAGAGCCAACTCCTCCATGGTGACCTGCCGTTCAAGGACGACCCGTGAAACCCCCAGCTTTTCAGCGACAGCCAATCCGGCGGAGTTGTGAAATCCCATTTGGGTGGAGCTGTGAAGATTCAATTTCGGGAAATATTCTCTAACCATGCGGATCACACCGAGATCCTGAACAAGAAGCGCATCGGGCTGCAGAGAATTGAGCAGCGCAAGCTGTTCAAAAGCAGCGGAAAGTTCCTCTTCCTTGAGCAGAGTATTGAATGTCACATAGACTTTTTTCCCGTGACGGTGAAAGTGTTCAATGATCTTCCCCATGGCGTCAGGCGTAAAGTTTTCGCCCCGTTCACGGGCATTGAATCGGGAAAGTCCGGCATAAACGGCATCAGCGCCGGATTCAAGTGCGGCAAGGGCCGCCGAAGGCGTTCCCGCAGGAGCCTGCAATTCAGGTTTGTTCACGTCACACATCTCCAATAAATATTATTTCATATTCAGTGTTAAATATAGCACCAAAGTCAGGATAAATCAAGTAAAAGCCCTTGACATTTCACTGTGAATATGGTATCTTATACCATTATGATCATTGAAGTCAAAAACAGAGAAATCCTTTCAGATCTTCTGCGCCGTACCGGACGGGGAATGAAGTCGGATTGCACGCTCCACAAGGGGTGCGGCAAATGCCGCGTCAAACTCCTGTCGGGACTCTGGGAGTCAGAAGGCAAACTTCTTCCGGCTCCTGCAACTGCCGTTGCCTGTATCACACGCCTGAAAAGCTGTATCGGTACCATAGAAATACCCGATGAACAAACTTCCCCTCCGCAATCTGCAGAAACGTGGAGCAATGTTCCGGCACTCCCCCGTCTTGCAGAAGCGGTCATTGCCGTGGATATGGGAACTACCACCATCGCGGCGGCAAGGATCGAAAACGGCTCTATCGTTAAAAGTGCAAGTGCCTTCAACAATCAAATCTCTTTCGGCGACAATGTAATGAGCCGCATTGCAAACTCAAAAGAAAATTTCTCTGCGTTGAGAAGCGCTCTGCTTGAAACCATCAAAAAACTTCTTGAAGAACTTGATTACCAAAACGTTGAACGCATAGGAATTGCTGGAAATACGGTAATGAATTGCTTTCTTCACGGGATCTCGCCCTTTTCCATCGGTTTTTATCCCTTCAAGGCGCCTCAGCTTCTTTTCCCTGAGCGCCGGGATCTCTGGGGAGAGAAAAGTGTAGTGACACTCCCCTCTCTGACAGGACTTCTGGGAGGAGATATTACAGCAGGCCTCTATGAATCCCAACTTGAAGTGGGGGAAATGCTCATTGATCTCGGCACAAACTGTGAAATCATCTTCCTGAGTTCCGCCGGACTTTTCGGCACCTCTGCCGCCGCCGGTCCCGCTTTTGAAGGCGCCGGAATCTCCTGCGGCTCCCGGGCAGCCCCCGGCGCCATAGATCATTACTGTAGCGACGGCAGAATTTCCGTCATCGGCGGCATAAAACCTTATGGGCTTTGCGGCTCTGCTCTGGTGGATTTTCTCGCCGTTGAAAGAGCCAGAGGGAACCTTGACCGTTTCGGCAGATTCACTTCAGGAGCAAAATGTTTTGAAATCGCCCCCGGGATCAGTGTCAATGAAGAGGATATCGCCGAACTCCTGAAGGCAAAAGCAGCCGTTTATGCTGCAGTCAAAACATTGGAGCAATACTGCGGGGAGCCACTCCGCCGTCTGAAGATCGCTGGGGGATTCGCCCGCTATCTTGATCCGGAGTCCGCCCGGAAAATCGGACTTCTCCCCCCCTGCCCCGCCCTTATCTGCGGCAATCTGAGTCTTGCCGGAGCGGCACACTGCGCCGTAACGCCGGGAGTTCTTGAAGAAATGTCCGGACTGTCAAAAAAAATCCGGGAGATCCATTTGAATGAATGTCCCGGATTTGAGGCGAACTTTACCGCCGGACTCTTACTTCTCTGAGTCAAGATAAAGCAGGTCGGCAGGATTTCCATCGCCCTGACAGAGGCGGCGGGGCCAGGGGTGCAGAGGACTCAAAGCGCCTGTGGGGGTTGAAATATTGAAACGCCAAGGCATCTTGTCACTGACTCTGAACCCCTCAAACTTGTCACGTTCAATGGTCACTGTTACAACGCCGTTGTCGTGGAGGAAATTCACCCCTTTGATGAAGTCGGCATCATGACCGTGAGTCTCAGGCGTGTCGATGCGGATATCTATCACCCGGCACAATCTTCCCGGCTCAAGATCAAGGCGGATCTTCTCAGTAATGTTGCGGAACATGAAGACTAAATTTTTGTCATCCGCAGATGCTTTGAACTCCACTTCGCCCAACTTCTGCCACTGGGCAAAAGAGGAAACAGGAATGGTCTTTCCGGGGATCCCCTTGTAGTCCAGCACGGCCTGAGAGTCCATCTTGTAGTCATCAAGATCGGCGGCGGCATCTTTGAGGAGCTCTGCTCTGGCATAAAGTTTTTCCGGGAAGAAACAGTAGCTTTCCACCTCAGAATGATATCCCAGACGGGAATCCAGTTTGCAGAGTTCCGCCATCTTGAGCGTCGCCTCGATTTCAGCGGCAACAAGCTCTTTCATAGCTTTTTTGTTGTCATTGCCGTTGAAAATCATATCATCACGCAGATAATAAAATTCAAAGAGGCGGCGGGTTGAAGCAAACTGCAAACCGATGGCCTCTGCCACACGCAGTTCTTTTTTACGCAGCTCTGTATCACAGCAGGGTTCAAGCAGTGCCATACCTTTCTGCCACAGTTCATCCATCAGTTTCAGCTGGCTGCGGATCTCGGCAAAGGTGAAAGCATATCCCACACACTCACCGATACGGTCACCGGAGTTCTTGGGGAACGCCTGAGTGTAGCTGGGGGAAATAGGCAGATCGGCGGGATACACATACCAGGGGTAGACAATGGAAAAGTGCAGAGGACCAGCCCATTTGAAAGCGATGCATTCAGGGAAATTCCGGTAGGAAAGTGAAAATGCCTTCCACGCCTGTGCCACTTTAAGAGCATGTTCTCCCCAGTCAGGAGCTGCCAGTTCCAGCAGGAACTCCTGATCGCTGGCAGGCATGGGGGAAAAGGAAAGTCTTCCGGCAGCTTTGTTCATAATACTGGGAACACTTCCGAAATACCAGCATTGCATCACAGCTTCGCAGTTGCCCACAGCATGGAGTCCCTGATAACGCTCAAAGAGGATATCCGGAACAGGGAAATAAGGAACAGTCGCATCTTCATGAGAAACGCCGGTCTGCATCTTGGCAGCGATCTTTTTCGCTCTTGATACAAGACCTTTCCAGAAGTTTGAGGGGCCCGCCCATGAAAGAGAGTAATCCTGCACGATCATGGTTCTGCCGCACTGCTGATTTTCACCGCCTGTTTCGCAGTTGTAAAGCAAAGTGCAATCCTCAGGCCACATGGAGGCAGTCTGCTGCACCACCTCATTTTCCGGCTCGCCCGGCATGTGGAACGCTGAGTAATACCAGCCGAAGAACTCTGCATCAGGAGAGTATTTTTTCATGGCCTTGTTAAAGGTCTTTGCCATTTCAGCATAAAGCTCGGCGCCGCTGTAAGGGGAGCACCGGGGACATTCACATTTGGCAACATGGGGATAAAGTTTGCGCTCCGCACAGGGGTGTGAACTTTCAAGAGACATGATATTGATGATGCCTCCCAGTTCAGGAACTTTGGAAAAGATGTAGCCCACAGTTTCGGAGATATACTGTTTTCCCTCAGGCGAAGTGGTGCAGAAATAGGTCACTTCATTCCCCAGAACTCTTGAAACACTTGCCAGTTCCGGATGTCTTGCCATATCTTCTTTGGTATTACTTTTCCAAGTACCTGCGAAACTTCTGGGTTCAGCCATGAAAATATAACATTTGATTCCGTATTTGGCGCAGCGTTCAGCAACTTTTTTAAGTTTAGCCAGCCTCCGGTCAGCATCTTTTCCCCGCTCCGGGAAGAAAGAACTGGGCATATCATTGAGATAAAGAGTCAGCCAAACACCATTGAGTCTTTCGTGCATGATGCGGTCAAGATAGGCTTCGGGATAGTAATCCTGATCGTCGGTCAACTCATCAAGTTTCAACGGGGGCCGGGTGTTTGGCGCAAAAAAACAGCGTGATATACGGTGTTTCACCCAGGGCTTACGCCGGATGGTGCCGGTAAAATCTCTGCCTGCAAAGCGTTCTTCCAATTCGCAGACGCCGTACCGGAACCCGCTGTCATCGGCAGCGGTTATGGTGATTTTTTCATCTGACACATCAAGAATGAACTCTTCGGCACAGAGTGAATCATCTTTTACCAGAGTAAGCGGGAACCCTTTTTCATCAGGGATAAAGTGCCGTTCAAAAGTGATCTTTGCGGCTTCGGGCAGAAGTTCCGGCGTAGTCACATAAATCTTTTTTGTGCGCGGAGAAGCGATTTCTTCATACTCCTTGATTTCTTCCACAAATCTCAGCTCTCCCCGGGGAGGCCAGGGAATGTCATCAAATTTCTTAAAAAGTTCTTTATTCATTTTCTAATATCCCTTAACTTTTTCAAATCAATTGAAAAACTTTGCAAATGCCTTGTTCAACTCCCGGAAAATGATCTTCTGCCCTTCCGTATTCGGATGCATGCCGTCAGGCAGCAGTTCAACCATTTTTGCCTCGTCATTTCCGGTCACTTCCCGGAATACTCTGTTGATATGGACGACTTCGATTTTTTCTTCTTCCATCAGTTTGCAGGCGGCCTCAATAAACTGATCCAGCATAAAGTTGAATCCCTTTGAAGTGTAAGGCTCACCACCGTAGTAGGGTTTCAACCCCTCCACCAGCACCATGGGAGGTGTGGTCCAGAAGATCATTTCTGCACCGATCGCGCGGAGCTCACGGATAAAATAACGCAAGTTCCCCACATATTCTTCCACGGTCAGCCGCGGAACTGTTTTCTGTTTGTGGACATCTATTGCCGCATCATTGCATCCGAAACAGAAGATGACCATATCCGGCTTTTCGTCGAGCACATCCTTTTGAAAGCGCTCTTTTGCCAGATTTGTATCGTTACCGCCGACACCTTTATTGATGATCTCATGCTGCGGAAAATTTTCCGCAAAAAACTCCGATGCGGAAATAAAATTTTTCCGGTAAGCAGTGATGGAATCACCGAAAAATAAAATTTTTGCCATAACAACTCCTGTCATTCCTCTGGAAACGCCGGGAGCAGTTTCCTCTTTTCCTGTCCCGGAAAACGTTTTATTTTTTTACTTCGTTTTTTATTTCGACAAATCTCAAATCGTCAATCCAAACTTTTCCGGTAGCATTACGCAGACTGAAACGGATACAGCGGCTGCGTCCCTTGATAACTTTTCCTCCGTCTTTTCCTGTGGTCCAGAAAAATCCCTGCCGTGTCCAGGGCATAGTCCCGGTATAGGGCGAATCAGGATAATAATTGTTTTTATTGTCCCCCAGCAGGATCTGGAATCCGCCGTATTTACCGGCAGACTTCACATTTTCCATCTTCAGGTAGAAACTCACAGCATAGGTGGTGTTGGCTTTAAGAGGGAGACTTCTGTAAAGCCACTTGTTCTGTTTGGGATCAGTACAGTTGAAAAGAGCACTTCTGCCTCCCGTAATAAAGGTGGTTTCATCAGTGACCATACCCTTGACTGGGTCATGACTGTTCACGTCCCAGTTTCCTCTGAATGAGGCAAAGGGGAAATCTCCGTATTTGATCATATTGCCGTCATCTTTTTTCACAAAGAGGAGCTTCCCGTAATGTTCAACTTCATGATATCCGATGCGGTTGGGTGACCAGACATAAAAAGGAGCTTTGTCACTGGTCTGCTTGAGAGCGCGGTTGCGGCAGAAATTGGCTTTAAAATTTTCAGGATCAAATTTCCCGATATCCTTGAGGGGGATCGCCACCTCAACTGTAAAACGGTCTTTCTGAGCCTGTACGGCACTCTTCATATTTGAGTTCCATGAAATATCGTTGCCAACGGAGTTGCCGCGGCGGAGATTCTTAAAATCCGCAACACTGCCGAAGCTGTTGATCATAAACTGGTAATACACCTTCCCGTCTCCGGTGGGGTCGAGCATGATCTCAACGCAGGAGTCTCCCCAGAGATCTTTATGATCGCGGGAGCGTTTTTCGCCTTTGCGGTCACTCATCAACGGTTCAAAACACTCAAAGGCAAAGTAGAGGAAATCCTTGTCTATACGCGCTTTGACCGTTGTCTTTACTTTGCAGACATCTCCCTTCATGGGCAGCAGATAGGTTGCAGCACTCTTTTTCCAGGCATCTTCATCAAATTTGCCGTCGATATTGATCTTTTCGCCGGGAGCAAGTTTTTTCACATAATAGCTCCAATCTGCAAGAGCTTCTTTTTCCCGGAAATATTTGGCAGAACGCTCCTGAAGAGAGCCGAGGAAGTGCTTGCGGATGAATCTGACCCGCTCTTTGTACCCGCCTGAAGTGATTTTTTCAGCTTGATCGAAAAGGTCATCAAACTGCTTCAATTTGGCAGGGGAATAAAGTTTTTCCCAGATTTCATTGGCAACCGGGGGCGTCACGACAGGCCCGAGGGCAGTTTCGGTGACTCTTCCAACGATCTGAGTGATCCAGATGCGTTCAAGTTCGTTGTAAAAACGGTTCATGAGGGGAGCCGCCTTGCCGAACATGATCTTGTGATGTTCATCTACAAGGGCATCAATATCCACACTGTTGTCCCATGCCTGGCGGAAATAGACATAAGTGTTGAGATAATTGAAGATCCACTGATCGGATTCTGATTCATAAAAAGAGCCGAAAGTAAAAGGTGCCTGACGCTTGTAATATTTACCGATGGTCCGGGGAGCCATCTGTGGAATGCCGGGATTGCTGTTGGCGTTGAGTTTTCCGGGATAGGTCCAGAGCCACACCTTTTTCCCCAGAGCTTTGGTCCAGCTTCTGATCCGGGCGTCACTCTTTTCGCGGACAACCTTATTATTTTCCGCCCAGGGCCCCGTAATGGCAACCATAACCTCCAAATTGGAGGGCAGCTTCTGCCTGGGAACTTCTGTGTAACGGGCGTAGGACATACCGGTCACTTTAGCTTTGAATCCGGCTTTCTGAATGCGTTTGGCAATGTCGATAACAAGATCCCACACATACTCATTTTCGCCGTGTTTTGCCATATAAGCCTTGCATTTGGGACAGAGGCAGCGGCGGTGGTGGTCACCGGGCATAACGCTGAAAAATCCGGGTTGCCCCACAACCGGAGACCAGCGGTATCCGGGTTGGGGTTTGCGGTCATAGCCTGCCATGATCCCCCGTTTGGCAGGAGCTTCACCTTTCAAATAAGAAACGCCGTCAAGAAAGATCTCGTTGCGGAACCCTTCAGAAAGATAGCATCCGCTCCCCACAGACCAGTGATCGGGAGAGTAGATTTTGCCCTGAGGGTCAATGGCAAAATATTCAGGATGGGTTTTCGCAAAACGGCGGTAGTAACCGCTGTTTTCCAAGCTGTGACAGCAGGGAACATAAAAGGTTTGTGAACGGCGGCGGTAATCCTGCAGAACTGCGCCGCCTTTGGCGTTTTCAGAGTCAAACCATTTGTTGTAGAACTCGCTGCTGCGGCGCTGAAAGTGGTCAGGACGGTCATAAATGTCAATACTGCCCAGAGGAATCGCTTTTTTCTGCGGCACGACAACACCGTACTCGCCGGGAAAATAAAAACGGACTCCCGCAAAACGCTCCAGAAAATCATAGGCCCCGAAAAGGGTGGCGTGTTCAAAGTAGTTATCATTTTTACGGGCGGGATCACCACTTGCAGAATCCCGTCCCGCAATCACGATCATGTTCTTCCCGGACTTGATGGCAAAACCGTCGCGGTCAAATTTCCCGGTGTCTATGCCAAGGGTCTTGGCATAGGAGTTTTCCCCCACAACGATGGCAACTCCGTTCTTCATAGGCGCCGGGACGATCTGTATTTTGCTGTTAAAACATTTTCCCAGAAACTTTGCAAGCTCTTCTGCGGCAAATTTCGCCGTGGGTTTTGATTTGGGAGGCAGTACAATGTGGGTGTTTTTATCAAGCACCATCACACTCTTCTGCCCTACATTCACCTTCCGGGGAAGTTTCGGATCGTAATCAGAACGCAGCTGTGCCGCGGCAAGGACTCCTGCCCCTGCCGCACATAAAAGTAACAAAAAAATCTTGAGTTTCATCAAACATCCCTTCTGTTTTTATGTTAATCCTGAAAATTCCTGATTATTTTTCTTTTTTCACTTCGGCAAATTTAATGTTGTCGATCCAGACCTTCCCTTTGGCGTTGCGGATCCCCAAACGGATGCAGCGGCTGCGTCCCTTGATAACTTTTCCTCCGTCTTTTCCTGTGGTCCAGAAAAATCCCTGCCGCGTCCAGGGCATTGTCCCGGTATAGGGGACTTGCGGGAAAAAATTATTTTTGTTATCTCCAAGCAGCAGCTGGAATCCGCCATTGGCTGCGGTGGGGGTCACATTTTCCATCTTGAGATGAAAACTGACTGCATAAGTTGTATTGGCTTTCAGAGGCAATCCCTGAAAGACCCACTTGAATTTTCCGTCTGTTGCGTCAAGCAAAGCACTGCGGCCGCCGGTGATAAAAGTCGTTTCGTCAAACCGGGGGCCATCCTCTTTATGGGAGTTGACTGACCAGTAGCCTCTGAAAGGCTTGGTGAAATCGCCATTGACGATCATATTACCGTCATTTTTTTTCTCAAAAAGGAGTTGGCCGTAATTTTCAACTTCATGGTATCCGATATGATTGGGGGACCAGGAATAATAACGGCTTTTGACTTTCGATTTGCGCAGGGAACGGTGACGGCAAAAATTGGCTCTGAAGTTGCGGGGATCATAGTTGTCAAGATCTTTGATGGGGAGAGCTGCTTCAATGCAAAAGCGGTCCTCGTGCCTCAGAACGGCGACCTTGATCCCGGAACGCCACGAACTGTTGGTCTGTGAATTGTTGCCGGAACGGATATTGTACAAATCAGAATAAACGCCTCTGGAGTTGATGATGAACTGATAATACTCCTTACCGTTGCCGGAAGGATTGAGAAAAAATTCCACCACTGAATCCATCCAGAGATCCTTGTGGTCAAATGTAAGCCTTTCTGTGACGATCTCACTCATCAGGGGCTCCATACATTCAAAACTGAAGTAGAGATGCTCTTTGCCGCGCCGCACTCTGACGGCGGTTTTGACTTCGCAGATATCACCGGTCACGGGAAGCAGATATGTGGGTTCACACTTTTTCCAGCCGGAGTCATCCAATTTACCGTCGATCACGATCTTTTCACTGACGGCAAGATCTTTCACGTGATAGCTCCAATCAGCCAGAGCCTCTTTTTCCCGGAAATATTTCCGGGAGGCCTCTTCCAAAGAACCGAGAAAATGTTTACGGATAAATTCAAGCCGCTCTTTGTACTCCCCGGTGACTTTCTTCCCGGCACGGTCAAAACACTCCGCGAACTCTTTGAGTTTGGCAGGCGAATAGATCTTTTCCCAGACCTCATGGACAGCTGGCGGGGAAACAACAGGCCCCAAGGGTGTTTCCACGATCTTACCGAGGATTTTATTCATCCATATATGTTCCAGCTCGTTATAAAATTTATTCATTTCAGGAGCTGCCGCGCCGAACATGACTTTGTGATGTTCATCCACAAGGGCGTCAATATCCACGCTGTTGTTCCAGGCGTGTTTGAAAAACACATAGGTATTGAGGTAGTTGAAGATCCACTTATCTGATTCGGATTCATAGAAAGTTCCGAAAATATAAGGCCCCAGACGTTTATAGTATTTTCCCACTGTCCGGGGAGCCATTTGCGGGATCCCCACATTGGCGTTGCTGTTCAGTTTGCTCGGGTAGTTCCAGAGCCACACCTTGCGGTTGAGTTTCCGTGTCCATGAAATAACACGTTTATCCCCCATTTCACGCATGGAACTGATCCTTTCTGCCCATGGTCCAGTGGTTGCAACCATGATCTCCATGCTTTCAGGGATATCCTGTTTCGGAACTTCTGTATAACGGGCATAAGCCATTGCGGTGATCTTGCCTTTGACGCCGGATTTAAGAATGCGGCGTGCCACATCAAGGACCATATCCCACACATACTCGTTTTCGCCGTATTTTGCCATATAGACTTTGCATTTTTCACAAAGGCAGCGGCGGTGATGGTCACCGGGCATGATGCTGAAAAATCCGGGTTGTCCCACAACAGCATCCCAGCCGTAACCGGACTTCGGATGGCGGTCAGTGCCCCGCAGCACACCCCGTTTGGAAGCGGGTTCCCCTTTCAAATAAGAAACTGCATCAAGAAAGATCTCGTTGCGGTAGCCTTCAGAAAGATAACATCCGCTGCCTACGGACCAGTGGTCTGCGGCATAAATCTTTCCATTGGGATCTTTGGCAAAATACTCAGGATGCGTTTTGGCAAAACGGCGATAGTATCCGCTGTGCTCCAGACTGTGGCAGCAGGGGACATAAAAGGTTTGTGAACGGCGGCGGTAATCCTGCAAGACAGGACCGCCTTTGGCAGTTTCTCTGTCATACCAGGCATTGCTGAATTCATGACTGCGGCGCTGAAAATGATCCGGACGGTCATAAATGTCAATGCTGCCCAGAGGAATCGCTTTTTTCTGCGGCACGACAACGCCATACTTGCCGGGGAAATAAAAACGGACTTCAGCAAAACGCTCCAGAAAGTCATAGGCTCCGAAAAGTGTGGCATGTTCAAAGTAGTTGTCATTTTTATGGGCGGGATTACCACTTGCAGAATCCCTTCCTGCGATAGCGATCATATTTTTCCCGGACTTGATGGCAAAACCGTCACGGTCGAACCGTGCTGTGTCGATGCCAAGTGAACGGGAATAAGTATTTTCGCCGACAACAATGGCAACTCCGTTTTTCAAAGGCGCCGGGACGATCTGTATTTTGCTGTTAAAACATTTTCCCAGAAACTTCGCCAGCTCCTCAGCAGCAAACTTCGCAGTAGGTTTTGATTTGGGCGGAAGCACGATGTGAGTGTTTTTATCAAGCACCATCACACTTTTCTGCCCCACATTCACCTTCCGGGGGATCGCAGGATCCATATCAGAGCGCAACGCCGCTGCTGTCAAACCGGAACAAAGCAGCAAAAAGGCCATCCAAATAAATTTTACTTTCATAAATCACAATTCTTTCCTGATTTGAGTTTGCGGAGAAATAACTTTCTGTAATATTGTGTCTGTTTGCTTTATTACGATTTCCGGAAAAATTCTTCAAAGAGAGGTTTCTCTGATGACTCTCAGTACATTTCCGCCGATGATCTTTCTGATCTCATCGTCAGAAAATCCCCTCTGAACCAGCCCCACAGTAAAGAGGGGCCAGTTGAGAAAGGCGAGAGAACGGAACTGCTCTTCGGTCACTTTGGAACCGCCGTCACCGGGATCGGGCCAGAAATTTTCCCAGCCGCGCCGGGAGAGCGCCGGAACGCCATTGATTTCAACAGGGGCAAGGCGGGTTGAACGGTCAGTTCCGATGGCGACATGGTCAACGCCGAATTTCCGGGCGACATACTCAATGTGATCCATCATGGCACAGATATTTGAGCTGCCGCTCAAAAAGCGGGGAATGGCGCAAATGCCGACATAGCCGTTTGTTTTTTTGATGGCTTCAATGACTTCATCGGACTTTCCACGGAAATGAAAAGAAAGTTTCCCGGCAACCGTATGACTTGCGACTACGGGCTTCTGCGAGCAGAGTGCCGCTTCAAGACTGGTACGCTGTCCGCTGTGCGCCACATCCGGGATGATCCCCACCCGGTTCATCTCAGCGATGACCATGCGACCGAAATCACTCAAGCCGCTATCGGCTTTTTCGGCACATCCGTCGCCGATAAGATTGCGTCTGTTGTAGGTGAGATGCATCATGCGGACCCCGAACCGGGCAAAAACGGCAATATGTTCCAGTGCCTCTTCAGCCGAAACGAAATGTGAAGGCAGAGGAACTCCATTGGTGGTAAAACAAAGTGCTTTGTGTCCCCTTGCACGGATCTCTTCAAATTTATCCGGCCATACGACTCTTTCAAAAACCTCAGGCTGGTGATCGGTCAGGAAGGTGAAACAGCTCAGGCGTTTCAGCATGTTTCCCACATCGTTGCCCTCTACGCCCGCATTCTGAAAGATGCAATCCACACCGGAGTACTCAAAGGCCTGCTGAAGCAGTTTGACCATCTCCGGGTCTTTCATGTAAGAAAGGCAGCTTGCAAACTCTTCATTGGCAGCCTGAAGTTCATGCTTTGAGCCGTTTTCAGAAATGATCTTTTCCGCCCTTTCGTTATGTCCTCCGCCGGAGGGCATGAAGCCGTAAGCATCAAAAACAAGTGAGTCCCGGTGAAGTTCCAGCCCGTGTTCAACTTCTTTCGGGGAGGGTTTGAGCATGCTCAAGGCGAGCTGCCGGTCAGCGATCCAATTTGCGTACATACCAATCCCTCTTCATTTACTTTCAGAAACGCTGTTTCCGAGGCGGATTATTTCCACATCATCCAAATACATCTTCTCTCCCTTCTTCTGGTCGCGGACTCCGAAAAGGAGCGAACAGCTTGCTGCCTTGAGGGGAACGGAGAAGGTCATAGTTATTTTTTCAAATTCCCCGTTGCCATTTGCGATCCGGGATTTGATAAAAGAACTTTTGTGAAGCCATTTTTTTGCCTTGTCTTTGAAGTTGGCAGAAATGTGCCCCCCTTTTCCTTTGAACCAGGCTGTCACCCTGTAACGTTCTCCGGGCGAAACAGGGATCACATAGTTGACTGTTGCCGCCTGACAACCGTCAAACAGCACGCCTCTTTTTCCGCTCCGTGCGGCTGCCGGAGAAATGGTAACGGAACCGGGCGTATAAACGCCGATCCAACTGCTCCATCCGGCGGCATTGATTTTCTGCCAGTCAGCGCCGGCGACTTTCCGGCTCCTGCCCTGTTTTTCAAAACCGGGATTGCTGCAAAAGTTTTTATACTTTGCGCCGGAGTGGTCAAAAAAGTCAAGCTCAGGCGTTTTTTTCATCAGAGCTGAAAATTTCCCTGCAGGGAGTTTTCTGAAAGCCAAATCAACCGCTTCTGCTTCCTCAGCAGGCAAATAAAGCATGGGGTTTACCGGGTTGAGTTTCTTTGCTTCTTCAATGGCACGGATCACCTTCTCAGGTGAAGGATCTTTTTTCAATCCGGCAAAGCAGTAATAAGAAGCTCTTGGGAAAAGAAGTTTTTTCAAAGCTGCGATCCTGCCTTTGATTTCTTTATCCCGCCCTGCAAGTTTTTCCGCTTCACGGACACATTGAACCATCTCTTTCATCTCTCCGGGAGTATAGAGAAAGAATCCAGAATTGTCGTAGTCGCAACGGAAGTCATATACATTGTCAAGTTTCTGCCATGCCTTTTCCAGAATGGAGTAATAACGCAGCATGGGTTTTGCCGCAGGTCCGTAAAACTTATCACAGAACATCTTCAGCAGCTCTCCGGGATCCTGCTGCGGGTTCCATATCAACTTGCTGATGATCCAGCTCCGGGGACCGTCGATCTCATAACTGCCGTTGAGTTTGGGCAGAGCGGGATGAAGTTCGCCGCAGATGCCGACGACCTTGTTCTTCTTGAGAAAACGCAGATATTCAGCAAAGACTGTGGCATAGAGTTTGGGATTTTCTCTGCCGTGCAAATGAAAATAGGCGTAAAGGTTGCTTGCTTTTGCCGCCCATTTCTCCACGCTCTGCCGAGGATGAGACATGCTGGGGATCACCAGGCAGGGGATCACATTGGGCCGCAGCGAAATTTTTGAAGGCGGCTCCTGAGTTCCGTCGCCATAAGCCAGAGAGGCAATGAATTTTTCCGGAAATTCTTTTGCAATACCGTCAGCCACCTGATTGGCAAAAGTAAAATAGCGGTCAGTCACACCGGGAACGCCGGGCACATCCAGAGCGCGGCATTGGGGACATTCGCAGAAGTGTCCGCCGTCACTCTGGGCGACACTGAAACTTTCGCGCCTGGGAAAACGCTTAAAATAACGGGCGGCTCCTTCAATGAAGATTTTGATGACTGCGGGATTTGAAGTACAAGCCTGACGTTTCATCTTGACAGGTTTCCGGCGGACACCGTTGAGCATGTTGAAATATTCAGGATGTTTTTCCCACAATTTGGGCGGCATGGTCTTGTTGATGTTATGACTGTACTGCGCTCTTTCGTCGTCAGTATTTCTGATGGCAAAGCGGAAAAAATGGGCCATTGAGGGATCCACCCCCAGCTGTCTGATCCGGAATGCAGGTTCCTCACGCTGATATTTGACAACGGCTGAAAAACTTTCTTTCCGGGGGATGACCGTACCGTATTTGCCTGGCCACACCCACATAACGCCTGCGTAACGCTCCAGAAACTCCATGACTCCAAAAAGAGTTCCCAAAGGGGAACCGCCTGCGATAACCAGATTTTTACTGTCAGGAGCATCAATAACAAATCCGTCAGGATCTATCCTGCCTGCGGCGGCAATCATCTTTTTCCCGGCAGGGGTATTGCCGATATGGATTCTGACGCCTTTATTGCCCTCTGATTTTGAAAATTTACCGCTGCCCATGGCAGGAAAACTTTTTTTCAGTAATTCTGCAGCTTCATTTTCCCGGGGATCGGGTTTTGCGGGCAGAAGGATCTCACAAAAATTCTTTCCTTTTTCCCAAAAAAGAATCTCTGCTGAATACAGAGAAATAAAAAATGCAAAGGATAACAGGGTACTTAAAATCTTCTTCATCATCAGCTCCTCACTGAATTCTCTTCCAACGGGAAAGGTTGTTTGTCTTTTTTCCGATCATTCCCGGGTTGTAGGCATTTTCAGCAGTTATACAGCGCAGGGCAGAAACATGTCCGTCGCACCAGAGGATATTGGAACTTCCTGAGTGCCAGGGATAGATAAGTCCGAAAGAGGTTCCGACCGTATAACTGTCATTAAGGGATCTGCTGGAGTAGTCAGCTGTGCCTCCGAGGATCCGGTTATCAGCCATGGCAAGAGTATTGGCAGGTTTGGTCAGCTGCGTGTACTTTGCTGAAACATCACTGGTGCCCCCGTTGCGTACAGAACTGCCCAGATGGAAGTAATTGTATCCGTAATGTATATTCTCCGGCTTCCATTCATTTTCAAGGGAAGGCGCTTTTCCGTCATTTCCGGGACAGCGCAGCCCGGTAAGAGAAACAAGTCCTTTTGCGATCATATATCCGTCCCACCCGCCGGGAGGACTGGAGGCACTTCCTGACGCGGCATTGTCATTGCCGAAATAGAACTCATTATTGGAGTCCAGGTAACTCTGGACGGCAAGTCCCAGCTGTTTCATATTGTTGATGCATGCCGCAGAGCGTCCTCTGTTCCGGGCCTGCTGAAGTGCCGGAAGCAGCATGGCGGCAAGAATAGCAATAATGGCAATGACGACAAGCAGCTCTATGAGCGTAAAAGTACTCTTTTTTCTCTCCATTTCAGACATCACCTTGTAAAAAACAAAAATCAATAGTAATTTTCAAACAAAACGTCCTCTTAATATGACATCAAACACATCTCTTTTCAAGCAGCAAAAAAGTAAATCGTTAATTTTTTTCAAAATTTGTTTTGTACGCCCTTGCAGTAAACAGAAAAAAGTATTATATTATCAATGTACTTTGAATATAAATCAAACACAGGAGTCACAATTACATGAAAAAATCTCTTCTTTCTCTTGCTGCCGCCGGTTTGCTTTTTGCCGGATGCACCTCAATTGAGTCCACCCAGAATTTCAATGGTCTTGCCTGCGGCACACCGACAGAAAAGGCAACTTGCCAGATTCTGATCCAGATTCCCGGTTACTACTTTATCGGACTGCCCATCATCACCGGCGGTCTTGCTGACGGAAAGTTCACATTTTTCACCTACACCCAAACCACTGATAATGCCATCTGGATGTTGACAAAAGAGGCAAAAAGCAAAGGTGCGACCCGCCTCATCAATCAGAATCTGGTGATGATGGAAAGCTATGTGCCCTTCCCCTTTGTGAGCAAAAAGATCCTCAATGTCTCCGCGACAGGTGTCCGTTCCCGCTCCGCAGCGCTCCGCAACGCCCGGGAAAGCTACGACAGGGAGCCGTAAAACAAAAGGGGTTTCACCATGGGAAAGATCAAAAGCTTCATTCTTGACACCAATGTACTGCTGCACAGCGGTCAGAGTATTGAGTCCTTTCAGGATAACGATGTGATAATTCCCATGGCGGTTCTGGAAGAATTGGATAAATTCAAAAAGAACAACGATGAACTGGGACGCAACGCCCGCATGGTGATCCGGAAACTGGATCGTCTGCGTCAGTCAGAGCCCGCCCCCGGAAAACTCAAAGAAGGGATTCCCCTTTCCCGTGTTTCCAAAACAGCGACCGGGCGGCTTTTTGTTCTCAACTCCTGCATTGAACCGGGGTCGCCGGAGGAAAAAGCTGTTGATGCTCTATTCAGTTCCGGAGACATGCCCGCAAGCGTGCCGGACAACAGGATCCTCCGCGTCGCCTACGAACGCCACCTGAAACATCAGAATCAGGTGATCATGATCAGCAAGGATATCAATGTCAGACTCAAAGCTGACGCTCTCGGTATCAGGGTCATGGACTTTGACAGCAACCGCGTCAGTTCGGAAAAATTTTATTCCGGAATAAGCCGGAAAAGTGTTACTGAAGAAACGATCACCCGTCTTTTTCAGGAAAAAGAGATGGAGGATCATCAACTGCCCGCCAATTGTTTTGCGCTTTTAGAGTGTGATGATAACAGTCAGCGTTGCGCCGTTGCACGGGCAAATGGAGAAGGGAAGCTGAAACTCCTTGACTATACACTCACGGACCGGGTCTGGAATATCGTTCCCAAAAACAAGGAGCAGCGCATGGCACTTGACCTGCTTCTTGATCCGGCAGTCCGTCTGGTGACGCTCGTGGGAGGCGCCGGGACCGGAAAAACCTTGCTGGCACTGGCGGCAGCGCTTCAGCTGACCTTGCAGAAGGAAGAGTTTGAACGCATTCTTGTTTCCCGTCCTATTATTCCTTTGGGCAAAGACATCGGTTTTCTCCCCGGATCAAAGGATGCCAAACTCGGCAGCTGGATGCAGCCGGTTTTTGATAATCTGCAGTTTCTTCTTGCGGACAGCGGTTCTCTTCCCCAGGAAAAAGCGGCTCCCAAACGTCAAACAAAAATGACCGTTGAATCTCTGCTCAACACCCGCAAAATCGATCTTGAAGCTCTCACCTATATCCGCGGACGCAGCATCGCCCGCCAGTTCGTTATCGTTGATGAAGCCCAAAATCTGACCCCGCACGAGGTCAAGACCATCATCAGCCGCTGCGGCAATGACACAAAGATGATACTGACGGGGGATCCGGGGCAGATCGACAATCCCTACCTGGATAAATCCAGCAACGGACTTTCTTATGCCGTGGAAAAACTTAAAGGACAGCCCCTTTACGGACACGTCACATTGAACCGCAGTGAGCGCAGCACTCTTGCCGCCATCGCGGCAAAATTACTTTAACATGGCAAGGGCACAGCGGATACCGTCAGCGGCTCCAGAAAGAATGCCGCCCGCGGCGCCGACGCCCTCCCCTGCCGGATAAAGTCCGGGCAGTGAGGAGTGACAGTTTTCATCCCGCAGGATCCGTACCGGTGAAGAAACACAGCTTTCGACACCGATGAATTTTCCATCCCGGATAAAATTGGGACATTTACGGTCAAAAAATTTCAATGCAGCACGCAGAGCGCTCTGCAGTTCGGTAATAAGCAGATGATCCACCCTGCCGGGAACGATCCCCACTTCACAGGAGCTGCGATTGTTGTTCAGCCCTTGTCTGCCGGCAAGGAATGCGGCAGCATCCTGAGCGATCATGGTGTAGTCGCCGCCGCCGGCATCGAAGAGAGAAGTTTCGATCCTGTCAATCAATCCGAAAGCCTCATCCGGAGACGAAAAGAAATCTGCACCAAGAGTGGCGATGAGGCAGCTGTTGGCAAACTCTCCATCCCGGGCATAATTGCTCATTCCGTTGGAAATGGAGTGCTTTTCCCATGCTGTGGCGTTGACAACTGTGCCCCCCGGACACATGCAGAAGGAGCTGACGCCCCAGGCATCTCCCGGCCGGGAAACAAGATGATACTCGGCAGCGCCAAGTGCTGCCGGACGATTTGAGGTATGGTATTGACAGCGGTCAATAAGAGTCTGGGGATGCTCAATACGGCAGCCCATCTGGAAAGGTTTCATGGAAAAAGCAACTTTTGAAAGAAGTTTACGGACCAACTCTCTTCCCCCCAGTCCCGGCGCAAGCAATACTGCGGGAGCCGGAACAAGTTCACTTCCGCAAAAGAGACCGCTGCATCTTCCATTATGAACCGCCACATCAGTAACCTCTTTACCGAAAAGAAATTTTCCTCCCAGAGATTCGATCTTCCGGCGCAAATTGATGGAAATCAGAGGGAGTTTGTCAGACCCGACATGCGGACGGCTCAAATAGGCAATTTCTTCCGGCGCTCCGGCTTCGATCATTTCCTGAAGTATAAAGCGGCGGTTCACATCCTTTGTTCCGGTGTAGAGTTTTCCGTCAGAAAACGCTCCGGCGCCCCCCTCTCCTATGAGCAGATTGTTTTCTGTGTCAAGGCTCCTTGTCTGCAGAAATTTTTCCCACTCCGCACGGCGGTGATCCACAGGATATCCCCGGTCAATAACTATCGGTTCAGCTCCTGCCATGGCAAGAGCAAGAGCGCCGAAAATTCCGGCAGGACCGGTTCCCACCACCACAGGATTCCGCAAGGTACATTTTTCCGGCAAGGGCAGCTCCGCTTTTCCGAGAGCCCCCATCTGTTCAGCAGAAAGTTCCGGCAGCGCCAGTTTCTTTTCTGAGGAAACGGCAAGGCGGTAAATGAACATTGCCTCGCTGCGCCGGGAGTCGATGCTCTTATTCAGGATATGATAATCCACCTCTTCCGGCTTGACACCAAGTTTTCCGGCGATGACCGGACGGAGCTTTGCATCAATATCCCGTGGCGCCTTCCGTGCGCTCACAGCGACTTTGTCAAGTATGTAAAGAGCCACTGTTTCTCTCCTCATCTTCTAAAATATGACTGATGTTCGCAAGAGAGCATTTCCGGATAAAGAAATTGCTCTTTTCTTAAAATATCACCGCTTTCCCTCTTTTCCAAATTGGAATTTTGAAAAAAAAGGGTTATATTATAAGCAGGAAGGAGGAAATTCTGATATGATCAACAACAAAAAAAGCCCGGATGCCATGCTGCTCGGCATGGGATTGGATAATGAAGATGGTCATAAGCGCATGACCAAAGGGGACAATTTCTGTCTGGTCGGGGGTTCAGAAGAAACTCATGAACGCATGACAGAAACAGCGATCAAATTCAATGAGAAGCTGGCCAGAAAAGGCAAACATCTCAAGGAACTTTCTCCTGAAGAGTTCCGCGACATGATGCGCGAGGCCTCAGAAAGATGACTGCAGCAGAGCTCCGCAAAGCAGGAGTTGAGATTCTGAAAAGTGCCGGCTTCGATGCGCCCCGGCATGAGTGCGACTACCTTTTGTCAGGTGCACTGGGAATGCCCCTTTTGGAGTTGTGCCTTGTTCCGGCTCTGGAAATAGCAGCTCCCCAATGCGATCGTATTCTTGAAATGTTCCGGCGCAGGGCGCAGCATGAGCCTGCGCAGTACATTCTGGGAAGCGCTCCTTTCAGAGAGCTTGAACTGACTGTAACTCAGGCTGTTCTCATTCCCCGCCCGGAAACAGAAGAGCTTGTCACTCTTGCTCTGAAACTTGCTCCGGTGAATGGAAAGGTCCTTGATATGGGAACCGGTTCCGGAGCCATTCCCATTGCATTGAAATATGAAAGGCCAGACTTGCAGCTTACGGCATCAGATCTGAGTCCCGAAGCGCTCAAGATAGCTCAACTCAATGCCGGACGTTATCAGACAGATATCGAATTCATCCACTCTGATCTCTGGCAGAATCTCTCTGAACGGAGTTTTGATCTTGTCACAGCAAATCTCCCCTATGTTTCAGAAGAGGAATACAAGGAGTGCAGCAAAGAGATCTTTTTTGAACCCGTCATGGCTCTGACTGCTCCTCACAATGGACTTGCTTTGATGGAAAAGATGATCTCAGAGCTCCACGCCCATTTGCTGCCCGGGGGAGCTGCGATTTTTGAACTGTCGCACACCCAGAATCCGATGATTTGTGCCTTTGGCAGATCTATGAACTTCAAAGCGGAAAGCGTCCGCGACCTTGAGGGGAAAGCGCGTTTTGTCATTCTTTACAAGGAGTGATCAAAGATGTTCATCACCCCAGCCGCCCGTAAAGCCCATCTGAAGTTGGGAAAATTCGGAGAGAATACCGCTGTTGAACTTCTGAAATATAAAGGATATTGCATTCTTGCCAGAAATTTCCGTCTCAAAAGCGGCGAGTTGGATATTGTGGCTCTTGACGGTTTGACGATTGTTTTTATCGAAGTGAAGACGCTCCGCCAGATACCGGGCTACACTCCGGCGTGTAATCTTTCTCTGAGGCAGATGCGGCGCAACCGTGCCACAGGCAGACTTTACCTGACTCTTTTCGGGATTCCGGAAAACCGTCACCGTTATGATTTGATCGAAATCACTGTTGCGCGCAACAATCCCCGCAAACTTGTAAATATTGTCCACCACCTTGATATTTTCCCCTGCAAATGAAAGATCTTTTACGCCGTTTCGCCGCCTGGTGCGGCTTTTTCCGCTGTCCGCTCTGTAAAGAAAAAGGGGGCAACGGACGTAATGAACTCTGCCCGGAATGCCGTTCCCTGCTGGAACTGCTTCCTGCAGAGGGACGTTGCCGTGGATGCGGCGGCAGAAATGATTCGGCGCTTGCGGTTTGTTCCGGCTGTATCACTTTCCCGGCGCGTCCTTACAGTGATGCTCTTGCGGTCATGGAATACTCCGGCGCCGGCAGAACTTTGATCCGGGAAATGAAATTCAGCGGACATCCGGAACTGGCGCGCCCTCTGGCATATCTGGCAGTGGAACAACTCCGTAAGAGCGGTATGGAGTTTGATGTGATCGTTCCCATTCCTCTTCATTGGCAGCGTTTTCTCAAACGCTCCTACAACCAGACAGAACTTCTGGCATCACTGATCGGTTCCGAAATGGGTAAGCCTGTGATCCGCGGCTTGAAGAAAGTAAGAGCCACGCCTCATCAATCCCGTTTGAAAAAGAGCAAGCGGCAGAAATTTCTGAAAAACTGCTTTGCTGTCAGGAGTCGTTCCTTTGAATGCAAAAAGGTTCTGCTTCTTGATGATGTTCTGACAACAGGAGCAACTGTCAGTACAGCAGCAAAGGTGCTGTTGAAAAATGGTGCTGAATCAGTCAAGGTCCTCTGTATCGCCAGAACACCTCTCAAAATCAAAATTTCCTCTTCAAAAAAGGCATACCGGGAAAAAACGCCCGATATGCCTTGAACTTTCAAAAAATTTTTCTCAGAACCTGACCTTTTCAACCCATGCGTTGGCAATAAGGTGGTGTCCGGCAAGAGAAGGATGCACGCCGTCTGCTGACCAGAATTCAGAGGGTTTGATCTTGCTTGCGTCATCAAAGAGCTGCTGAAGACCGATGAAGACGGCATCAAACTCTTTTGCGATCTGCCGCAGCTCTGCCTGCCGCTCTTCAAGAATGATCTTCCACTGCTGGTGTTCATCGTTGCGCGGAAGCAGAAAAGGCTCAAGAAGCACAAAACGGATATCCGGGTTCACCTTGCGGCACCAGGCAAGAAGTGCCCGGTAGACCTCGCCGTAAGAGAGAGGATCTTTTCCGTAGGCCGCAGTGCGGCTTTCAAGAGAGGAGTCGTTGATACCGATAAGCATGCTGAGCATATCCGGATTCAAATCAAGAGTCTCCCGTCTCCAACGGGAATAAAGGTGATAGATATTATTGCCGCTGATACCCCGGTTGGCGTTTTCAAACTCCATTTCGGGGTAAGCAAGTTGAAGTTTGCCGGTAACGATAGAGGGATATCCGGGGCCGAGTCCGTGGTTGGGAAAACCCGCAGTAGAGTCCAGCATTCTGCCGGAGTCTGTGATGGAATCCCCCTGAAAAAGGATTTTGAAACTTGACATTCTTATTTAAACTCCATTTTTGTTTTCTGACGGATCTTGACCAACCCCAGGCGGATATCCTTGACTGCTGTCAGATAGACACTGACCATATTATTCATTTTATCACGTTCAGAGTCGGAACCGTTATTTCTTTTCCCCAAAAATTTGTCCATATTTGAAGCAACGACCTGAGAAAGCCAGCGCTCATATTCGATTATATCCACGTTGGCAAGAGTCGGCACAGCCCGCCGTGCACTGCTGCGGGTACGTTTCTTTTTTTGTCGGTCGCTTCCCGAAGCGCTCTCTTTCTCTGCAGCCAAATCCTCTTTTTCACGGAGAAAAGCGCGGTATTCGCGGGTATAGTCACGCATAGAGGTTCCGGAAAAAGTCAAACTGAACCGTTTGATGGTGGCTGGACGCACTTTTCCATAGTATCCAATAAGTTTGCCCGCAGGTGTGCTGAGATCGACAAGCCTGTGAAGGCGTGCCTGCCGGAGCCGGTTGCTGATACGATTTATATTGGCAATCATGGAACGCAGACGATTCTCAACACCGGTACGGTAATCACCGCTGCTGCTGTATTGGGAGCGCCAATACTCTTTTTCCAGAAGATCAAGCTGCCGTGAAACATCATCAAGCAGATCTGCCCGGAGTACAACGCTGAAAGCAAACAACAAAAGGAGCAAGGCTGTTTTTTTCATTTCATCTCCTCCCTGTCAAATTTTTCAACTGATCTTGAGTTTACTGATGATCTTTTCTGCGATCCCGGCCATCTTGCCTTCAGGATAGGCAAGCTGGCGCCAGTTCCAATGAAAATCATCTTCCACGCCCCGGGGCACTACGTGCAGATGGGCATGCATCACAACCTGCCCGGCAGCGAGACCGTCAGCAAGATGCAGATTGTAGCCGTCCATATCCAGTTCCCGTTTCATGGCGATACCGATACGAGAGGCGACCTTGAACATTCTGCCGGCAGTCTCTTCTGGAATAGTTGACGCAGACTCATGGTGTTCTTTGGGGATAACCAGTGTATGACCGAAGTTGATGGGAGAAATGTCCAAAAAAGCGTAAACCAACTCATCCTCGTAGATTTTGGTTGAGGGAATTTCACCGTTGATGATCTTGCAGAAAATACAGCTGCTCATAATTTAATCCTCCTTGAATACTTCTATAATGGCCTGACGGCTGCCGAAAACAGTCAGCTGGTCACCTTTTTCCAGCACGGTTCCGGGGCCGGTAGGAATATTTTCAGTGCTACCGCTTTTCCGCAGCAGCAGCACAGTTACATTGTAACGGTTACGCAAGTCCAATTCAAGCAAAGATTTGCCTGAAAGACGACCGGGTACGATCACCTCGGCGATGGCAGCACCTTTGAAGTCGATGATATCACTGATATTGTGCCATGTCAGCCGGCGGCTGAGACGCTCAGCAACATCCTGCTCCGGCTGAATGACTTCATCTGCCCCCAGGCGGTAAAGGATCTTTTCCTGAACGTCGCTTGTTGCTTTGGCGATGATCTTGGAGGCGCCTTCCTGTTTCAGATGTGTCAAAGCAAGTATCTGATCCTCAAAATGGGAACTCATTCCAAGTATGATCACATCGAATTTACTGACTCCGAGCTCTTTGACAGCATCAGGATTGCTCACGTCGGCAATGACCGCTTCAGCCACTTTGTCGCGCATGTCATCAATACGCACCGGATCGACATCACAGACAAGAACGGTATTCCCCAACTTGCTCAATGAAATTGCCAACTTGGATCCGAAAGATCCAAGACCGAGAATAGCATAACTGTTTCCCATAAATTGCCAGACTCCTTTTCCTGAGAGTTATCCGATAATGACCCGTTCAGAGGGATATTTCAGCTGTCCCGGCTTTTCTCTGCCCAGCAAAAAGAGCAGCACAGTAAATGGTCCCAGACGGCCGATTATCATGAGAAAGATAACAAACATCTTTCCTCCGGTAGTAAGTTTTCCTGTGACCCCCATGGATAAACCGGTGGTGGTAATGGCAGAAGCGGCTTCAAACATGGAGTCCAAAAGGGGAATATGAGCGGGGCAGAGAATGTACAAAATCATGCTGCCGGCAAAAAAGAGCAGTAGAAATATGACCATCATCGTAAAAGCGCGCAAAACCACATCCATCTGCACACTGCGGTTAAAAAGCAGAACCTCACGATTTCCCTTGAGGGTATTTTTAATAGCGGCAAAGGCAATTGCTGCTGTCGTCACTTTCATACCGCCTGCCGTGGATCCCGGAGCACCTCCTAAAAGCATCAGCACCATGACCACAAAAGCAACTCCCGGAGTCCAGAAGGCTGTTCCTTCAAGGGGAGAAAATCCGGCAGTCCTTGCAAAGACGGAAATACAGAAAGCGTTGAAAAGCGAAAGAGGCTTTCCGCTGTCTATGCTTAACACCAGAGTCAGGAGCGTTCCGAGAGTCAGCAAGATCCCCGTTGCCCACAACACGACCTTGGAATGCAAACGCAGAAACATGCGTCTTTTATTGACCCACTCCAGGAGATCGTAGATCACATATATTCCCAATCCGCCGCAAATAACAAGCAGAGCGACAGTAAGCTGCACAAGCTCATTGGTTCTGCTCAAACTGCCGGGTATGGGGGAAAAACCGGCGTTGCAGAAAGCGCTGACTCCGAGAAAAACAGCGTACCATGCGTTGATCAGATATTTTTCGGGTTCAAAAAGCTCACTTGTTCCGAAACCGTTACCGGCAGGATCGTTGAACATGAGACCGATATAGATCAGCACGGCGCCTGCAATTTCACAACTTAAAGTATAGCGTAAAACGACTCTGGTCAACCCTTCAGTTCCCTTGAGAGAAAAATTGTCGTTCAAGTTTGAGATCATCAACGTGTTGCTGAAAGAAAGACCGCGCCCCAGAGCCAACAGGATCGAGGCACTCAAAGTCATGATCCCGATAGCCCCCAGCTGTACCAGGCACAGGATAATAAACTGCCCTGCAAAAGAAAATTCACAGATATCATTGGTAGCAAGTCCGGTCAGACAAACAGAACTGACCGCCATAAAAACGGCATTGATGAAAGGGTAATTTTCACAGGGAGTCCCAAAGGGAAGCGCCAGAAGCGCCGTGCCGCATACGATCATAGCGGCAAAAGTTGCCAGAAAAAAAAGCTGTCCTCTTTTGACGTGTGATATAGACATAAAGTATTACCACGACTCCGTACAGGCATCAACTATTTTCTTGGAAGCATCCCACAAGGCTTGTTTGACACCATTCCGGCGTGCCGTTTCAAGGTCGATCATATGGTCAAACATAGCCGTTCCGACAACTGTTGCCGGCCCGATGAGGGGAGTGACTCTTCCGGGCAGAATCACTGAATACTGCACCTTTACTTTAACACGGTAATACTCAGGGAAATAATCCCCGGAGTCTTTATCATCACTGCTCCAGGAGACTTCACTGAATTCAGCATTGACAATACGCGCATTGACAATACAGTCAGCTTTCCCTTCGTTCCGGAGCTTGTAGGTCCCGTCTGTCATGATCCTTTCACAAAGCAGGGCACGCAGATTTCCTGAAGCATTGAAAAGCAAAGTCTCATTGACAACCGGAGCCACAGCCATACTTTCGATCTGCGGGTGTCCCACAAAACCGATCCGGTAACCGCATCCGCTCAACCCCAAAGCAAGGAGAGCAGACAGAATAATCGTTTTAATTCTCATTTCTTTTTCATCTCCCTGTCGAAATATTCCTGCAAATCAGGGATGGGCAAAAGATTGTGTTTGCCCTTTTCACCCGGGAAGAACAATACTTTTTCCGCTTCTTTCGGCAATTCAGCAGTTTTGTACTGCACAAAACGCGGCGCTCCTTCCGCCGGAAAATCCCCCGGGGAGAAACTTTTATCAAGAGCTGCCAAATTTTTTTCTGATTCCGGAGCTGCACTTGTATCGGGATACTCTCTGATCACGCGGGCAAGATAACGTGCCGCCGTTTCAGTTCTTCCCTGACGGCGGTAAAACTCTGCCATTTCACTGAGACGCCTTGCCTGAGCATCCCGGATGCGCTGCAGGTTGCGTTTGACCATGGGAGCAGAAACATCATCGGGATACAGTTTCAGAAATTTGGCGCTCATTTCGGCGCATTCACGGGCATAACGTCCATCGCCGTCGCCTCTGAGAGCCATTTCATAGCATCCGTATCCCAACGCCAGCAGAGCAAGTTTATAGCTGCCGGATTCAGGGAAAGTGCGCTCCACGATCCGCAGCTGCTCCAGAGATTTCATCACCTCGCCTCTCTGGTCATAAATAAATGCCAACCGCAGTCTTGCAGTCGGAGCTTCCGGAGCATAAGGAGCCCTTTTCAATGCCTGAGTGTAAATTTCAAGGGTCTTGTCAGGCCCCGTAAGCCACGGGATCTTCCTCATTGCATAAAAAGCAGGTTCTCTTTTGCCTTTAAAAAAGATTTCCCCCAACTGATACTCACGCTTAACGGACTCCGGCACATCGGCATATTCAGGGAAACGGGACAAAAGAGCCTCAATCAGTTCGAACTCCTGCCAGGGGAGCTCTGCCATTTTCGCGGCACCGATCTGGGCGCGCAGAGAATTGGCGCGGATCGTGTTGGATTCAGCCAGTAATTCCGAATCCTTAAACTTTTTCAACGCTTCATAATACTCTTTTGCGTTAAAAAGTTTCAATCCCTCCTGGTAACTTTTTACAGCATCAGCATCATCAGCCACAACTCCGAAAACGCCTGCTGTCAGCAAAAACAGGACTCCGGCAAGTTTTACTTTTTTTAACATAAAAAAGTTCCTGAAACATTACATGATCTTCAGAGCAGGCAGATCCTGCACATCAATACATCCCTGAACAATATTCTCAGAATTCACGACAATAATATCATCAATGCGTCTTTTTTCCAACACCTTAAGGACACCGGCAACCAATACATCTTTTTGGACTGTTACCGGTTCCGGCGTCATGACATCACCAATGAGCTTTTTCAGGATATCGGGATCTTTTTCCGCGCCTCTCCTGAAATCGCCATCGGTGAAGATCCCCAGCAGTTCCCCTCTGGCTCCGGTGACCACTGCAGAACCGCAGCGGGCATGACTCATGGCATATATGGTCTCTCTGACCGTCCGCTCAGGAGAAACAACGGCAATGTGTTCCAGATCCCGCATAATGTCTCCTGCGGTCATTGTCACCATGCGCCCGATGGCTCCGCCGGGATGCCGGCGTCCGTAATCGGATTTGGTAAAGCCGCGCTGTTCCAGCAGGACCAGAGCCAAAGCATCCCCTAAAGCCAGAAGGGCAGTTGTTGTGGTGGTGGGCGCCAGGTTGAAAGGACATGCTTCACGGGGGACAGGCATTTCATAAACGAACTCACAAATACCGCCCAGTGTGGATTGAGCGCTTGAAGTAATGCCGACGATCTGTACACCGAGCCTCTTGGCGGGAGGAAGCACAACAAGGAGCTCCTCCGTTTCACCGCTGTAAGAAATTGCAAGCATCAGATCATTTTCCTGAATGAGTCCAAGATCTCCGTGACGTGCTTCAACAGGATGCATAAATACAGAAGGAGTCCCTACACTTGACAGTGTTGCAGCGATCTTTCTGCCGATATGACCGGATTTACCGACACCGGTGATAATAAGTTTGCCCCCGGCATCAATGGTTTTTGAACAAAGTTCCACCAGTTTGACGAATTTGTCATCCAGATGATCCCGCAATGCAGTAAGGCCTTCTATCTCAATATCAAACACCTCTCTGGCACGATCCAATACAGCCTCGTTCATACAACACCTCATCACATCCGGCAGGCACGAATCTCGGTAATGAAGATACCGCGGGCACCGATTTCATAAAGTTCATCCATAATGGAGTTTACATCGTTTTTCTTGATCATGGCCTTGACAGCGACCCAGTCGGGGTTGGAAAGAGGTGCGATGGTAGGTGCTTCAATACCGGGCGTGATCCGGCAGGCACTTTCCAGAGACTCCCGCCGGATGTCATACTCGACCATTACGTAAGAAGAGGCGACGATCACACCTTTGATACGGCTCATGAGTTTACGGGCTCCGGGCAGATCGGCACAACTGCTGTCACGGGCAATAAGAACAGCTTCACTGTGGAGCAGCGGATCCCCCAGAATGGCAAGTCCCGCTTCCTTGAGAGTGGAACCGGATTCAACCACATCTGCAACAGCGTCAGCGATTCCCAGTTTCACCGAAAGTTCAACAGCCCCATCCAACCGGACCACCGGACAATCGAGGCCCAGTTCCGCCAATTTTGACTTGAGAAGCTGCGGATAGGAACAGGCAATGCGCTTTTTATCAAGTTCTTTGACAGAGGTCAGTTCAAGCTCTTTGGGTGCAGCAAAACAAAAACGTGAACGTCCGAAATTCAGGGGCATCAATTCAGCGACTTCCGCCCCGCTGTCAGCGGCAAGATCCCTGCCGGTAATACCCAGATCAATGATCCCGTTACCCACATAGATGGCAACGTCGCGGGGACGAAGAAAAAGGAACTCCATATCATTCGCATGGTCAGTGACCACCAGCTCTCTGCCGGAACGCTGGCAGCGGAACCCGGACTCTGTAAGAAGTTTCACGGCTCCTTCAGAAAGAGAACCTTTATTGGGAACAGCAACTTTCAACATGACAACACCTCTTTCCCATTAAAGATAACGGTAAATATCTTCAAGTTCGATCTTCTGATCGATCATCATCACCTGAAGATGATAAAGCAGCTGAGAGATCTCTTCAGCGGTGCGTTCTTTTGATTCGTATTCAGAAGCGATCCAGACTTCCCCGGCTTCTTCAATAATCTTTTTGCCGATAAAATGAGTTCCTTTGGCAAGCTCCTTAACGGTTCCGGATTCGGGATCATTGGCAGCAGCCTTGGCTTTCAACTCTGCAAAAAGTTCTTCAAAACGCTTCATAGCGGGAAACCTTCCTGTATAAATTCAATTAAAAACAAAACAACTCCGGCAGGTGATTTCAAACAAAAAAACCACCATCGTTATAATATAACGCCTGAACTGCAAAATTGCAACTCTTTACAGTTCAATTTCCATACCGTCAAAACCGACTTCGATCCCGCGCGGGGTCAGCCAGCTGCAAAGTTCCTCGTGGCTCAGGTTCGGATTGTGAGAGAAGTGGTTGGCAACAAGGAGTGCATTTTCTTTGAGAGATCCCTGTTTGCGAAGTTCCTCAAGACAGGCAATAAAGCTGTCGCCCCCCATGTGACCGTGCCGCTGATCCCAGTGCATATAACAGCAGTCAAGGATCACTGCGTCAAAGGCAAAGTTTTTCAGCAGATCCCAGCTTTGATCCGGGAACCATCCGGTATCGTTGGCGATGAGCAGAGAGTACTCTTTTGTCCGGAAAGCGTAAAAGAGTGATTCCGGTGCTCCGTGATTGGCCTGAAATGCAGTCAGCTCAACATCGCCGTGGAGCATCACTTTTGAACCGTGTTCGACACTCTCAAACTTGAGAAGGCTTTTTTCCGGATCTGTGGTGTTTTTCACCTGTTCCACCACGATCGGGGAACCGATGACCCGCAACACGGCCCCCTCCGGAACTTTGGACATTCCCTGTCTCCGGTTGGCAAGTTCATCGGGATAAAAGTGATCTCTGTGATTATGGGTGATGACAAGCTCCCGGAGTTTATCCAGACGCAAGCCGAATTTCACCATGTGATAAAAAAGATCCGGGCCAAGATCGATCCGGATGGACTCTCCCAATTGATACGCGGTACGGCTGCGGATATCTTTGCCGCCCTCTTCAAGGGCTTTGAGGCAGAGAGGACAGGTACAGAAAACACCGGGAACAGCTTCAGCGGCAGCGCTGCCGCAAATAAGTAATTTTGTCATTTTTTCAATACTCCCAAAGTTTGCAGCTGTGAGGATCAAGCATCACAGAACTGACACATTTTTCAATTTTTCCGTTCCAGAAATCCTTTACTTCAACGGGATTTCCGGCAATACTCCAATCAACCCTTATTTCCTGAGGCACATCTTCCCAGTTGACAACCAGGAACCTGCCCCCTTTTTTCAGGGACTGATGCCAGTAAACCGGCAATTCTCTTTCAAAAATATCAAGGGGTCTGCCGGCAGAGCCGGACTCAGCGGCAACGACCTTACGGGCAAGCTCAATTCCTTTTTCATTGAGCAGAGACATTTTATCCGACAAGTTGACGGCACCGCCCGCCATAAGATCAAGAGAGAGCAGAACTTTCTGCTCTTCAAGGCACGTTGAGGCAAGATTGAACTCCAATCCCTCATTGTATTCATCATGGGGAGCACAGGAAACCAGACAGGGTTTCAGGCGCTGAAGATCAGGATCGTTTGAAGTTTCAAGACCGCGGCAGAGAGAAAAGTCCGGATCATTGATCCACAATTTTTTATTAGCCCAGAACATTCCCGCAACCGAAACGGTGTTGGCTTTGATACTTCTCCAGTGGGAGTGGATATCCCCCCCTACGCGCACCGAATCAACAAAGCTGTTGCCGTTGTAAAAATGGTAGTTACACCCCAGAATTTCCGCCCTGCCCGCAACACCTTTGCAGACAGCCTCCATCAATTTTCTCAGCACCTGGCAGCGGGGTACAGTACGGTCAGCAAAACGTTTTGCTGACATCACAGCGCCAAGAAAGTCCAGTTTGAAGTATTCGTATCCCATTCCGGCATAACGGTCAAAGAGCTGTTCCAGATGCTTTTGCGTTTTGGGGAGTGTCGGGTCAAGGACAAATCCGTGACGCTCCATACAGTGATAGGCAAGACAGGGCTGTCCGCCCTCGGAACATGCAAGCATGTCATAATCCCATTGAGCGATCCGGCAGTGAGGTTCAACGATGGCGGGAGCGAACCAGAGCCCCGGTTTGAACCCCATTTTGTGCAGTTCATCGGCCAGAAATTTCATTCCGCCCGGGAAAAGTGAATTGGCATCCCATTCGCCGTAACAATACTGCCAACCGTCATCCACAATAATACGTTTGACATAGTGTTTCAGCACCGGATCAGCGGCGATAAAGGCGGCGTTTTGCAGCACCTCTTCTTCAGAGATGGTCCACCGGTAGTAATCCCAGGAGTTCCAGCCGCACTCCGGCTGTTTGGAAAAATCTTTTTTGACTTCACAATTGTCATCACCATACTGCTCCAGCATCCGGATGCCGTTGCCGCATTCAATGGTCACTGGATCAAACTCTGTTTTTCCACTCAGATCATTATGATGAAACTCAAAATCACAGCGCCATTTCAACATCAATCCACCGACGCTTTTTCCCCGGAAAAAATTGTCAAACTTCTGATTGAGGGGGGATGTCATAAGGAGTGTCTCTTTTCCCCGGGTCAGAGCGGCATAATGGCGTCCCTGAAAATCCCGGCTCTTTTTCACAGGCAGCACGGCAGTTTGGGCCTTTCCCATGCGTTCACCGCAAAAGAAGGCGTGGTCAGCCGGAAAGGCAGGGAAAGTCACAAGGGTAAAGATGAGGTGCTCCGGCACATTTTTCTTCCACTCTGCGGTGCATCTGATACGAGCTCCGAAGGAAAGTTTTTCAACAGCCAGGGTAAAAAGTGCCGTTTCATCATCAGCACCAAAAGTTCCGTCATCATTCAGAACCCATGCAAGAGAGCGGCTCAGTCCATCTGCGCTGATTTCAGAAACAGCTCCGGACAGGTCCAACCATCCGGCGCGAAGACCGGCAAATGGATTGAGTTTTTTCATTATATTCTCCGTAAAATTGTGCTTGTGATAATATACTCTCTGCTTTTTCCTTTTCAAGGGAGGAATTTGTTTTTTCTTGACATTCCGGCTCTTTGATGTTATATTAAGCCATTATGAAAAGAAAATATAAGAACAGTAAAGATAAATGGGCGTGGGCAACGCCTGAAAAGCTGAATCCGGAAAGCCGAAAGCATCACCTGCAGGGAGCTGTCATCCTGATCTGCCTGGGCGCAGTGCTGCTGTCTCTGGGGATCTTTCTTGCTGTAAAATTCAACACGACCTCTTTTGAAAAATTCACAGGTCTTGAAAACACCATCCAAAACCGGCAGGATCACTCTTTTCTCATGTTCTTTTTCAACTCTCCCTGGATCATCGGCGGCGCTATGATCATTGGAGGGGCACGTTCCATAGCAAAACAGTATTTCCCCCATCTTTTCTGAAAAAACTCCTCCCGTTCTTTCCCCCAAGGCAAAAAAAAACTGCCGGAAAAATTTTCCGGCAGCAGCAGCAGTTTTTATCGGCGTTTCTGGACTCCGCCCATGATCTTTTCACCGATGGTCTGGAAGATCACAAACAACGGCGGAATGAAGACAATACCGATAAGGGTCGCCAGAAGCATTCCGTAGAAGGTGGTTACTCCGATGGCACGACGGCTGGCAGAACCGGCACCAGTGGCAATAACCATGGGGAACACACCGATCACGAAACTCCACGCCGTCATCAACACAGCGCGGTAACGCTGTTTGAAGCCTTCCTGAGCGGCATCTTTGATGGAAAGTCCCTCTTCACGCGCCTGCTTGGAAAACTCAACCATAAGAATGGCGTTTTTGCTTGAAAGACCGATCAGCATCACCAATCCCAACTGAGCGTAAATACTCAAGTCCATATTCATGTACTCGATACCGAAGAACTTCCCGATGGGAACAATGTATTTGAGTCCCATCAGACCGCCCAGAGTTGCAAAGGAGATGGTCAGCATAACAGGCAGCGGAATAGTCCAGCTCTCGTACTGACCGACCAGGAAGAGGTATCCGAAAACCGTTGCGAAAAGCAGCAGAAGAAGAATACGTCCTTCATTATCCCGTTCCTGACGCGCCATATCGATCCACTCAACAGAGTAATCACGGCCGAGTTTCTCAGAAACAGCCTTTTCAACCAGTCCCATGACGGAGGATGAAGGTGTTCCGGGCACCAGGATCACATTGACCTGAGCCGACATATACTGATTGAAACGGGTCACAAGGCGGGGGCCCACATTGTAACGCAAAGTGGCGAAAGAGCTCAAAGGCACCATTTTGCCCTCGTTGTTTTTGACCATCAGAGCATTAAGCGTATTGACGGTTTCACGATCTCTGCCCTCGGCCTGAAGTTTCACCTTGAAGGAGTATCCCTGCAAGTTGAAGTCATTCAGATAAGAGGAGGCGATATTACCCTGAAGGACAGAGAAGATACGGCTGACGGGAACCCCCATGGCTTCAGCTTTATCGCGGTCAATATCAACGAAAAGCTGAGGCGTTGAAGCGTCATAGCTGCAGAAAGCCACCCGGACTCCGGGGAAAGAACGGATGTCTGCCACAATGTTGCGGATCGCAACTTCAAGATCCTGAGGCGTCTGTTTACCGGTACACTGGAGCATGAAGCTGATACCGCCGGTAACACCCAGTCCCATGATCGCCGGGGGCTGGAAGACCTGCACACTGCCGGTGGGGATCGTTGCCATCTGCCCCTGGATCTTTTTCATGATCTCATCAGCTTCAGTTTCTTTGGTCGTACGTTTATCCCAGTCCTCAAGGACAAAGATCGCCATACCCACGTTTTCACCGGTACCGCCGGTAAAACTGAATCCGCTGACGGTAATGATATCCTTGACGCCGGGGATCTTTGAGACCTTCCGGAGCACTTCGCTCTGGGTCTCGCCGGTACGGGTCAATGCGGCACCGGGAGGCAGCTCCACAGAGCCCATCAAAGCACCTTTATCCTCGTTGGGGATGAATGAACCGGGGATACGGTTGTAGAAGAAGTAGTTGAGAGCAAGAACGCCTCCGAAAAGAATGATCGTGATGACGATGTAACGGATCAGGAATCCGGACACCTTCAGATACCATCCGCAGCTCTTGTTGAGACAGAAGTTGAATCCCTTGAAGAGAGGATTGCGGGTCGGTTTGGGTTTACGCAGCAGAATTGAGCAGAGAGCAGGACTCAGGGTCAGAGCATTGACTGTTGAGAGACACAGTGCAATACACATGGTCACAGCGAACTGCACATAGATGGTTCCCACCATTCCTCCGTAAAAACCGACAGGAGCATAAATGGCAACGATCACCAGAGTCGTGGCGATAACTGCGCCTGTGATCTGCTGCATACTCTTGGAGGCAGCTTCCTTGGGACCGAGCCCCTCTTTTTCCATGATACTCATGGTATTTTCAGTCACCACAATGGCGTCGTCCACAAGTGAACCGATCACAAGGATCAATGCGAACATGGTCAGAAGGTTGATGGAAAAACCAAGAGGGATCAGGAAGATGAATGTACCGATCAAACTTACAGGGATCGTAATCGTGGGAATCAGAGTTGCACGCCAATCCTGCAGGAAGATGTAAGTGATGACCACCACAAGGATCAGAGTCATGAGCAGAGTCATGGCGATCTCTTCAAGAGAGATACGGATATACTTTGTGGGGTCGTAGGCAATGGTGTAGCTGATACCCTTGGGGAAGGTTTTGGAAAGATCTTTCAAAAGAGCATTGACCCGGTCCACAACCTCAATGGCGTTGGAGTCATCGTTGCGGTAAATCATGAGAGCAACACTCTCTTCGCCGTTGTAGGCACTGGAGTTTGAATACTGCTCGGAACCCAGCTCGATACGGGCGATGTCTTTGAGTTTGACAAGTCTTCCGGCGTTTCCGGCGCGGACAACAATGTTGCCGAACTCTTCAACCGTCTTCAAACGACCAAGAGTATTGACTTTGAGCTGCATGGAGTCATGGCTGAACTCAGTTCCCACAGCACCCGCAGCAGCCTGCTGGTTCTGTGAACGGACCGCATTTGCCACATCTTCAGGGGTGATATTGAGGGCAGAAAGTTTGACGGGATCGACCCAGATACGCATGGAGTAGTTACGCTCACCCATGATGCTGACTTCACTGACACCGTCAACACGCGCCAGGGGATCCCGGATGTTGGTGCGGATGTAGTTGGAAAGCTGCACCTGATTCAACTCGCTGCCGTCGGTTGAAAAGTTGTAAAGCGCCAGAATATCGCTGGAGCGCTTGAAGTACTTCACACCGTTGTCTTTGACGATCTGCGGCAAGAGAGGTTCTGCCCGGCTCACAGCATTCTGCACGTTCACCAATGCAATATCGGTGTCCGTACCGGATTTGAAAGTAATGCTCAGAATATAAAGTCCGGCATCGCTTGATGTGGATGAAAAGTAGAGCAGATCTTCCAAACCGTTCATCTGCTCTTCAATAACAGTTGCGACGGTGTCGGCGACTTCTTCAGCACCGGCACCGGTGTAGTTCGCCAGAACCACCAGTGAAGGAGGCGCGATTTCCGGATATTCCGCAACAGGCGCCTTCAAAAGACAGAGTCCGCCCAGCAGCACTGTCACCACAGAGATGACGATTGCCAGACGGGGGCGATCAATAAATACCTGGGAGATCATCTTGCTCCATCACCTTTCCGCCTTTTTCTCAAAGACCGGATTCACAGGCATACCGGGGAACACTTTGTTGCTTCCGCCGGAAACAACAGATTCACCTGCCTTGAGGCCTTTGGCGATAAACTGATAATTGCCCACCACAGGACCGGGAGTAACAGCGCGGCGGATGGCTCTTTTGTCTTTGCCGATCACATAGACAAAAGAGCCCTGTTTGCTGTTCAGAACGGCAGAGACGGGAACGGAAGGCATCCGGGGAGGAGTACGCAGTCCCAGACGGACAGTCACCAGACCGCCGGGGATCAATTTGCCTTTGGGGTTGTCAAAGCTGGCACGGATCTCAATGGTATCGGTGTTGGTATCAACACTGTTGCTCATGAAGATGATGCGTCCGTCGCCGGGATATTTGGAGCCGTCGGCAAGTTCAATATAGGCTTTGCCTTTGGCTTTCAGGGCATCCATGCTGCCGAACATTTCAAGGAAGTCACGGGAACTGATGGAAAAATCCACATTCACAGGGGAGATCGTCACCAGACGCACAAGCTCCTTGCCGGGGGAAACGTGGTTTCCGGGGCTGAGGATCACTTTACCGATCCGTCCGTCAAAGGGGGCGCACACCCGGGTATCGCGGAGACTGTCTTCAGCAAGAATGAGTTGAGCTTTGTAATTATTCAGCCGGGCAAGAGTGGTAAGATAGTTTTTCTGCGCCTCTTCATAAGTGGTTTCCGAGGTGGCTTTCTGTTTGTAGAGCTGCTTCTGGCGCTCAAAGTTTTTCTTTGTAAATTTAAGTTCAGCCTCTGTCTGAGCAATCATGGCTTTGGCTGACTTGACCTGAGCCTGATAAACGATGTCATCGATATGAAGGATCATCTCACCTTTCTTGACAAAACTTCCGTGAGCGACAGGCTGGGCATCGATTGTTCCGGAGACTTTGGCAACCAGCGTTGCGTCCAGATGAGCTTTGAGCATACCAATGTACTTTTTGGTCTCATTGTTGGTTCTGACCACAACAGTATCAGCCAGCACTGTGGGGACCGGCATCTGCGGAGCAGCCGGAGCTTTGCTTTTGTTTTTGGCTTCAGCTCCGCACAGCATGACAGCTGTTGCGAAAAGGCCTGTGATGATTAGTGATTTTTTCATTTTTATCATTCTCCTTTTTATGGGTTTAAAATTCTGCATCAAAGTCATTTATTTTTATCAGTGCTGCCGAGGCGCACCGTAATTTTCCGGAACAAAGCCAATTCCTCCTCAGAAAATCCGTTGAAAAAGTCACGGCAGGCTGCATCGTAGACAGCCACAGACTCCCACGCGGCATCCGAAAGACGGATCAGAACCTGTCTGCGGTCAACTTCAGAACTCTTCCGTTCAAGAACCTTTTTCTGAACAAGCATTTCCACCATGACCGATACGGCACTTGATGAAAGATTGAGTTCATCGGCAAGATGTTTCAAAGATACACCCTCTGACTCCGGCCCTGTCTGCAAAGCAAGTTCCCGCAGCAGGCGCTGCTGACTCATGGTCAGAGAAAAAATATCCACATCAAACTTGAAGGGATACTGGCAGATCATGCGTTCACGAAAGCGGTCTATGGAACCGAAAAAGTGACGCCAGTTGAACTCTTCACTCATGGCAATATTCCTTTTTTATCCGAATCGATCCAAAAACACAATACATTCTTATAATATAACACAAATCAAATAATTTGCAAGTCCTAATTAATTCAAAAACAAAACTTTCCAGAATAAAAGCAGTCGTTTTTCCCTTTTTTCCCGGAGATGGAGACAAAAAAACTGCGCTCGCACAAGTCAACGACAACTTGTGGAACGCAGTTTGATCAAAACTTCACCGGGAAAAAGTCTTTCCCGGGGAGTATTCAGACCGATCAGGGAAGAACAGTCCTGGCAAGGGGGTTCTGCCGGTGAGCTTCTTCCATGACATAGACCTGACGGCGGACCTGATCCAGAGTGATCTCGCGGGGAGCGCCATTGACGATCACATTGTAGTAATTGTCATAGATGGCGGCAGAAAGTCCCTTGAATCCGCTGGAGTTGGATTCGCTGTTGTCAAAGGTCCACTCTTCTTCGATCCAGTCCAGTTTCTCGGAGCAGTACTTACGATCCTGACTCCAGGGTTTCCAGAACTCCTGTTTGGGAGCCTTGGCGGGATCAAAGTATTTCCATTTGAGTCCGTTGGGACCGCCGGTCAGACCGCCGTATTCAGCCTGGATGTTATACATCTCGCCCTGGGGATAAGCCTGGAAGGAGCTGATCTGGACTTCGACCAGAGGATGTCCTTCACCGTAGAGGCTGACGGTACAGAAGTTGTTGGCATCGCCGCCCAGACCATGGTGCAGAGCAGCCATGCGGCAGAAGACCTGAGGCATACCTTCGCCGAAAAGAACGATGGCCTGGTCAACGGGGTGCGGACCGGTGTTGTAAAGGTTGCCGGCGAGCTGATCCTGACGGGTCTGCCAGTCCCAGCGGCGGGCGAAGTTGCTCCAGTTGGAACGGATGCAGACGATTTTGCCCAGAACACCGGAAGCGATGATTTCGCGGATCTTGGTGAAGAAGGGGTAGAAACGGCTGTTCTGATAGGGCATGAAAAGGCAGTTGTTCTGTTCAGCCAGAGCAACCAGCATATCGAATTCAGCCACATTGGGGGCGCTGGGTTTTTCGCTGATGACGTTGAAGCCTTTGGAAAGACCGAGCTTGGAGCAGGCAACATGGAAGCGGCTGGGGGTTGCGTTGATCAGCAGATCGAAACCGCCCTTCTCAATCATTTCCTCAAAGCTCTCATAGACCTGACAACCGAAGCGGTCCACAGCATCCTGACG
>JAFWBQ010000091.1 GCA_017507125.1 Lentisphaeria bacterium | reverse complement strand
TTGAGTGCGTCAGGCGCCCCGAAAAGGAGCTTAAACGCGTCTTTAACGCCCTCAAAAAACTGGGATTTTTTGAAAAGTGTGCAGGCGTCGTTTTCTGCCACTTCACCCGGAACTTCCCCGATGAGGAGAGCAAGATGAATTTCTTCAAATGGATGACTTCACAGCTGAAGTGCCCTGTCTATTACGGCTATCCCTATGGACATGAGCCGGGGATCCGCGCCCTGGATTTCCAGAGAAAAGCCGTCATCAAAAACGGTGTCGTCACTTTTGAAAAATGATCTTATCTGACGGATTTTTTCGGAGCACTTTCCCAGTTTGCGGAAAGATTTTTTTTCTGAAGCTGCTTTTCTGCCGCCGGACACCGGTGAATTTTTTTTCTGTGAACTTGCAATAAAGAGCTCCGGAGGATATATTAAGCAAACTTTTTACTGCAGATGGAGTTATTTATACCATGAAAGTTCCTGAGTTTTTGAAAAAAAGCGTTTTGCACCTCACCTTTTTTGTGTCAGCTGCTCTTTGTGTTCCCTATCTTGCCCCCCTGATCCAGAAGGGGAGTTCTGATGCACACCATTTGAGTTTCTGGCCGCCAAGGATCATTTTTATTGCTGCAGGGGCGGTCATCACACTTTTGCTCGCACGCTGGATCAGGAACAGGTTTTGGCGGCTTCTTGCTGTTTTGTCTTTCTGGGGAGCATTTGAATTTTTTATCATGCTTGAAGCCTTTATGCTCTGCTTTGTGGGACACTCCTTCGATCAATCCTTTCTGATGCACTGCAATGCGGATGCTCTTTCGGCTGAAGTCATGAAGGCCTTCTGGCGTCCGGTGACGGTCGTACTGCTGCTCTATTTCGCCGCTATGGGATTTCTGGGTTTTCTGACGGCGCGGCTCCATGAGAATAAATACCGGCACCGGGAATTGCTGCTGCTTTTTATCGCAGTCGGACTTTTCTTTTTGCCCGGCACGCCTCTCATGATCCTGGGAAATGTGATCGTCGAAAATGCTCAGGCTTCAGCCAATGCACCTGTTTCTGATGATGCGGTCAGGAAGATTGAGGCGACTCCGGGGAAAAACCTTGTTTTTATCGTAGTGGAATCCCTTGAACAGAATTATCTGAGCGAAAAACACTTTCCCGGTCTGCTCCCCAATGTGACCAAATGGATGAAGCATAAGAACGCTCTCGTCTTTGAAAATATGGTCAGTTCCACTTTGAACACCTTTGATTTTCTCTTTCAGAGCCACATGGGGAATTATATTTACTCCATCACCGACAGTGACAATGCTGACCGTTCTCCCTCCCTCTCTCTTATTCTGAAAAAAGCCGGTTACAATACAGCCTTTCTCAAGGCATGCTCTCTTGACTTTGCCAGTACCGGAACTTTTGTTGAAAAGGTTCAGTATGAGCGCCGCATGGACTGGAAAACACCCGAAGTGAAAAAACAGGCAACTGAGCTGGGGGAATGGGGATTCCGTGACTATGATCTCTTTAAGATCGCTCAGGGAGAGTTTAAGAAACTCGCCGCTCAGAAAAAACCTTTCTGCTTTACGCTTTTCACCGTGGACAGCCATGCCCCCACAGGCGTTCTCGGCAAAAAGTCTCTCTCTTACACTCTGCCCGGCGGAGAAAAGTATCCTTTGCTTTCCGCGCTCCACACCACGGATGCCGCATTGGGAAAATTTCTTGACTTTATCGCCAATTCTCCTGAAGGGAAAAATACCGTCGTCGTCATTGCCGGGGATCATCTTGTTATGAAAGATGTGGTTCCCGGAAGTAAAACGGTTCAAGCCATGCTTGAATACAAAAAGAGAGAGAATGTTGTTGCCTTCATACTCAATGGCGCCGACAGGGGCAAGGTCACAGAAAAATGCTGGCCGGTGGATCTTGCACCTGTCATACTGCATCAGATGGGGGTGAAGCACAATGCTCTCTTCCCCAGCGGTATCAATCCTCTGACCGTAAAAAATGCGCCTCCGCGGAAAAAACTCAATTATGCCGAATACATCAAAATGGTTCGCGCCAAACAAGCAAAAAAAGGCGGCAAAACAGCTCCCAATGCATTGCCGGAAACTCCTGTTACTGTTTCCGGAAATCCTCTGGCAGCCACGATGCACATCGGAGAGGCGAAAATCAAGTGCGATACGTTATATGAACAGTGCGGCTCTTTTATGGAGTTCGACAGTCAGACTTGTGTCCCCACAGCCTATAAAGTCTACCTGGACAGGGATGCAGTCAAGATCTTCAAAACCAATCTCTGGAACCGCGACCTTTTCTATATGCTCTGTTCCAATAAGAGAAATCTTTTCCACTTTGTTTTCGGTGAGTACAATTGGGAAAACTGCTTCCTTGCCGCTGTCAGAGGAGGCTGGTACAAGGTGAACTCTGCCAAAGATATCGCTCAGGTGAAACTGGAAAAGATCAACACGGATCTGCCATTGCTTGCAGAGAGTTCTCTTGATGTGAGCAAAAATGTCATACGGGCCCGTAAAAACGGATGGGATTTTCCGCTTTTTTCCAAAAATAACGTCCTGATTCCCCATTGTGCCGTGGCTGGGGCGTTTGATATGAAGGGCAGAGAAACTGTGATGCGTTTTCATTTTTCCAACAGGGACGAAATGAGGAATCTCAATTTCCTTCTCCGTCATAAGGATCAGATGACTGTTATCGTGCCCCCTGACTCGCCTCTTCATGAAAAGTACAACGTGCCCGCGCCTCTGAGGGATCAGATCATGCGTCTGCAGATCATGCCCAACGGATTGAAGATCGAAACCGTTTCCATGCGGCTTCCCGGAGAGGGATTTATTAAAAAAGCTGTCGATAATAAATATTACTGGCAGAGAGAAGGAGTGGCGGGGGAAACTGAACTTCGCGGCGCTGCTCCGGCAAAGCAGTTTGCAGACAATTTGTATCACACCATCACCTTTGACAGTACCGGTAAATTCGTCTCTCAACATTCTTTCAATAACATGGCAGAGGCCGAAAGGATATTTCTTGGAACCCCTGACCGGGAATTAAAAGTTTTGATATGCGGCAAGGGGAGTTCGTTCCTGAAAACCTATTATCCGTTACTGGCAAAACACAACGTTCTCTTTGCCGTTTCCGGTAGAAAGATCCGGCATGCTCTTCAGAACAGCAATGGCAATTTCCGGATCCCCGACGTCAATGAACCTCTGGATGTTCTGGGGGGCGCCGGTGCCGTCATGACGGAAAAATGTCTTATCATCAACTTAGGCAGTGCTTCTTTCGCCATTCCGGCTGAAGTGACTGAAAAAATGTTGAAAACAAAGCATCAAGTGGTCCTTAAGGTACAGCACCACGATCCGGCGGAAACTGCTTTGCTCGAATCTGTAGATCCCCGGTGGCTCCCGGATATTGCAAAAGCCTGGAAGGCAGACTTCCTGATCCTCGGTACCCGGAACAGTACTTTCCCCGGATTGCTTCAGCAGAAAAACAACAGGCAATTCTTCTTTGCACTTTCCCGCGGATTCGGCTGGGAATTTATTTATGGAGACCGGATTAACTTTACCGTGGCGCCCCGGGTGTTTGTACACATCAAGTAAAAGGAGCCTTTTTATCTCTCAGGGGCGTATATCCCATTTGAGATTGCCCGGATCAAGGTCAAGACGCCCTGATTTGGAGGCGCTGAGAAGAGCTTTCCCCGGCAGATGGAGCCGGGTGATCTCAACATCCTGCCATCGGGCAGGCATCCCTTTGAAAAGGTGGAGTCTGTTTTCTTTGGTGTAGGCACACATCTGCATAAAGGCATCCAGGAATCCCCCCGTGCCGTCAAGCTGCATGACTTCGCTTTCCTCTTTGGGACGGGCGATGTCATGGCGGCGGTGGGCAATGAGAGAAAGCATACGGGGCAGGTAGACCACGCTGAGACCTTCGTTGACAAAGATCTCTTTCCACATGTTGAAAAGCTGCATGGGGGCCTCATTCAATCCGGTGCGGGTGTAGATGATGTTCGCCCAGGGGATGCACCATTCGCTCCATTTGCCCATACCCATGCTGATCCAGTGGGTGACGGAGTTTTCCACCACCTGACGGATCTCCTCAGAGGGCTCCGCAGGCAGGGAGTCAAAGGGCCAGATGCAGCCCAGATGGGAGTGGTGACGGTGGCACACTTCAAGATCCTGATTTTCCCAGATGGCGATGCGTGCCTCATTCTGCCGGGCGTAGCTGTCGTAGCCGCCCACTGTGGTGAAGTGGGGAACTTTGTCAAGGATCTGACGCCAGACAGGACGCTCCGGCACCTTGAGCAGCGTTGAAAATTCGATCAGAATCGCCGCCAGACGGCGGATTGCCGCCAGCTGATAGGAGGGATTGCGTCCGGCAACGGTGGTCATGTTCAAATTGGAACTGGCGTATTCAGCAGAAATGGCAACAGGAATGTTGAACTCCCTGTCAAGCATCTCTTCATATCCCCGCATGATACCGTAAATGTAAGGATAGGCACGTTCCCTGAGGAACTCCATATCACAGGTATGGCGGAAATACTCTTCGTAAAGGAGCGCTGTCCATGCGCCGCAGGCGGGATCGAGAACTGCTCCGCAGCTGATGCCGCCGCACTGCCACCCCCGGTCATCCACGGCGTGAAGCTGCCAGAGGGCGTCTTCCACGCCGAAAAGGGCGCGGGCATTGTGTTTCATGCTCTCCTGAAAGGCGGGACTTTCGATCATGTCGAAGAGGGGAAGCAGATGCTCGTGGAGCCCCAGACGGCAGAGAGGACCGTAGACCATCTGGACATTGACGTTGAAGTGGTAGTCACCCGCCCATTTGGCCTCCTGATACTCTTCGTGCCAGGGGCCCTGAAGTCCGGCGGCTTTCCCCATGGGGGCGGTGGCGGCGGCAAGTTTCCAGGTCTGGAAGGTGAAAAAACGGTTCCACCACTCATCGGGAGTTCTGACGGAACACACCTTTGAAAAGAGCTGTGACCACCACTCTGAGGTGGCACGGATCTCTTTTTCTTTGCCGGCGTCGCCTTTGTCCTCATTGGTGAAAAGGCGGTAGCCGTAAGAGGTTTTTACGGCGCGGACTGTGAAGTCGGGATCCCGGGCAAGGGGGATCCGCCAGCCGTCTTCAAGAAGCTGGAACATGGCATTGCCTCTGTCGATATAAAAGGCTCTGGTCTGGGGGAAGTCTGTAGCAGGTTTCAAAAGCACATCTTTGATTTTCTGCGCCGGGTCTTCCACATAAAGAGTGTTTTTTGCCAGCACAAGGCACAGCTCAAGGGCAGTTCCGTCTGAAAGGGTCACTTTGAGTTTGCCGGAAAAGTAATCCAGCTCCGCCGTTGCAGGAACGATGCCGGGAGCAAAGGTGAATTCAAATCTGCCCACAGCCATCCGGTGGGGAGCACCGTAAAGATCCTCTCTGTGGAAAAGAGAGTTCAGCTCTCTGGTGCATCCGTGAAGTGCAGCGTACTCAACAAAGTTGGAGTAGCGGTCCCGGCTGTCCACGCGTCTGCCGCACCGGTGATCCCAGAGATCGCTCTGGTTGACGGTGATGCAGAGGGTCTCTTTGCCCCAGACAAGGGCGCCGAAGTTGCCGTTGGCAAGGGGAACGCCGCAGTGGGGGCGTTCAAGAGGAAAAGAAAAGGTAATGGATTTTTCCATCATATAAACCTTTCGTTGAAGCGTGGCAAATCTGAATCGGAAAATAATATAACACCGATTCCTCTTTTTTCAATGCCCCCCCCTTGATAAACGCCTTTTTTTTCACCTTCATTCTCCGGGTATCACCCTGATACTTTTGATCCTGATCCCCGGTGAAAAGCGCTGCGGACTTTTCTTTTCGTTTTTCTCCCGGACATATTCAAAAGAGAGTGCCGTTTTCCCTGCCTCATCCGGGGTGATGACCACACTCCTCCGGTTATCACTGTTTTCCCCCTCTCTTTTTCTGCCATTGACAAAGATAACCGGCAGGTGAGCAAAAAGAGAATTCCGGACAAAATGGATCTCCACCTTGCATTTTTCCTTCAACTCAGGCAAATTGAGAAACATGGAAGTGCCCTCCGGCAGCCTGAGAAAGTTCCACTCCAAAGCCGCTGTTTCAGGCAATTTCACGCCATGGTGACAAACCAGAGGGTAAAACGCCATTTTTTTGTTGAGTTCCACGGCCTCGTTATATGTGTCAAACTCTTTTTTGCAAATCGAGACCTGATTCTCTTTCACACGCACCCTGAAAGGAATCAGACGGCTGATATTCTCTTTTCCCTCTTTTTGCGGAACCTCCCACTCGGTGACCGTGAGTTGATAGATCCCGTCGGGGGATTTCAGCTCCGGCAGAAGCAGATCCCTGAACGAACCGTTTTTGATGAGAGTCGTGGTAAAACTTTCTCCGGAAAAAAGTTTTTGAGCCGTAACAGTCACCTTTCCGGCAGAAAACAAAGTGCTCTCCGGAATCAGGTCAACCATGAGCCGGTCGTTGTGCAGGAATGTTCTCCCCTGAACAAAGGAGCCGGGAACAGGAATTTCAACGGCTTTTTCCTCTTTGCGCCACGGCGTAAAATCGGGAAACTGCCGGGTGTCGTCTCTGATTTCAGAGGGATTGCCCGCCACAAAAGGCTGGGCAAAAAGAGAAGGCGCACAGGGGGCAACTCCGCTTTCACGCCTGACGGTGGAACTGATTTGCGAGATGCGGCAGGGGACACCGTTGAATTTCAGTTCTTTTTGTGTCATCCGGGGTCTCTTGATCAGAGCGACGACGCCGGGGGTATATTTTTCGGTGTGATCCCCCACAATAACAATGGTACTTGTGTGATAAAGGTCATTTTCTTTGAGTTTTCTCAAAAGGAGTTCAACGATTTTCAAACTGCCTCTGAGCTGCTGTTCTGTCAGGACGCCTTCCTGAGTTTCAAGATTCTCATTTGTGGTGACAGGAGTATGGGCGCCGTGCAGATGCAGATACTTGAAAACCTTTTCACGGCTGCTCAGACGGAACTCTTTCTGCAATCTCTGATAAAAGATCCGGTCATAGGGTTCCTGTTCCTCCTCCGCTGCCGCCCGGGTCTGAGGCACGAAATCAAGGGTTTCTTTGCGGACCAGACCGTCGGTAAAGCCCTCAAGAAACCCGGGAACAAGCCGCAGAGCCATGACTTCAAAAATCTTTTTGACCGAATCCTTCCTGACCTCTTCGGAGATCTCCTCTGAATTGTCGATGACATCGGGGGCATAACTGATGGTTTGCAGAATAAAAGGATAACCCTCCACACGGAACCCCTTTTTACGGGCAAGACGGAAGAGGGAATTTTCTTCCCTGTAAGCCCGGCTGAGATAAACGCCGTGATCATCATCTGCCGGGTTCCCCTTTTCGTCTGCGGGAAACTCCTGCCCCGTGAGCAGTGCGGGGACGGCATACATGGTTCGGGGCAGAGGACTTTGCATATTGTCGAAACAGATGAAATCTCTGAAAGAACTTTTCAATTCAGGATATTTTGCCAATGTCTGCTTGAAAAGTCTTTCGCCCATACAGTCCACAACGGCGATGATGATATTTTCTCCGGAGCCGAAAGCGAATTTTTCCTTTTCAGAAAAAGTGTATTCCTTGAAATCATAGTGATCGCTGACAGGCTCTCTGCGTAAAAAACAACTGCTCACATAAACCAGCTGGGTCAGACAGAAAATAAGTGTCAAACGCACACGCCATTTGAAGCACCTTTCTCTCTGCCAAACGGCAAGAACCACTGGCAGCAGCAGCAACAGAAGATGACACCCCAGAAGCAGAAGATAATCCCCTCCCAATTCTATCGTTGAATAGTTGTCCCCAAAGAAATCGGCGCACAGATGATACTGGAGCAGCATGGAACAGGCTCCCCCCAGAAGCAGAGCCAGAGCCCATTTGTATTTCCCCGCAAGTTCTCCCGCCGCCAGGAACAAAGCACTCCCCGAAGTCACAATGCCCCAAAGTCCCAGTGAGATCATCACCGCCCCTGTTTTCCCCAGAGTAAAACAGCCTTCATTATTTATAAATATCACCGCCCACGCCGCCGCAATGATCGTTCCGGGAACGATTCCGGGCAAAAGCAGTCCGAAGTCAAACTTCCTGATCAACATTATATTCTCCACTTAAAATTTATTTTTCCAGCTCCAGAAGCACTCTTTTTGAACCGGGCAGAAAATGGTGACGGCATTTTTTGTAAAACCGTAAAAAGGTCTCCGTCAACTGCCCGAGTTCCCAGTCGGGACAATATCCCTCCCTGCCTCTTAAAAGCTGCTGTGTCTGGGGATCGTCACGGGGAACGAACTCCACCAGTGCCTTGGGAGCGGTCATGTCAAAAAAGGCGGCGATCTGTTCAAGAGTCCAGTTGCCAGTGATACGCAAATGGTGGATCAGCGCCAGCCCCAGAACGCCCTCACCCCTGAAACGCTCAAAGAAAGAACTGCGCTCCCGGTTGAAAACGCCCAACGCGGGGGTGGGATTGTTCAAATCAAGCAGCATCCCATAAATATTGGTGAACTTCCGGCTTAACTGGAACAAATGCTCCACCGCCTGCGGATCGCTGTCGGCGGCAATGACCTTTGAAGCATACCTTGCGGCGATCTGAGTGAATTCACCGCCGCCGGAACCGGGTTCGCAGAGGGTGCTGAACGCCCCCCGGCGGCAGAAATCCTCAACCAGAGACTTTTTGGCTTCCAGACTTTCAGGCGTATAGCTGCAGCTCCCCTGATAACCGCCCCACAAGGTCCTGACACGGGGAAATTTCATGGCGCGTATGTAACTTTGCAGCGCCCCCACAAGATGTTTCAAACGCTTCAGAGGCATCTGCGGCTCGGCAAATTCCCCCTTTCTGCGGGAAAAACGCTTTTCAAAGAGAGCGTGACAATGGACATGGAGCAGGATATCCACATCAAGATAACTCCGATACGGCAGCAGTTTCCCCCCCAGTTCAAGGGGGATACCGTCAAGATCATTTTTCAGCAGTTCCAGCAGCAGCAGATCCTTTTTTTCCATAAGCAGGAGAGGAAGCAGGAAATGCCGGATGAACTGTCCGTAGGCGCACCACGGACGGTTTTCCTCATAGAGAGTAAAAGAGGTGTGATCCATAAAAACCGCTTTTCCGGCCCTGAAAGCCACATTGAAAGCTGAAGCATCTTTGAGGATCATGCCGCATTCAAGAGATTCTTCCATGATCTCAAGAGTGAGCAGCGCCGCCTCTTTGAGCTGGGAAAAGCTCCATTCATAAGGATAAGATATAAAGGGAAGTTTTTCCAGAAGAAGCGTGTTTTTATCGCCGTCTGCAAAGGTGAAAGGGACTATTTTTCCTGAATCAAGAAGACGGCGGCAGAGTCCGGAACCAAGAAAAAAGGAAAAATCCTTTTTCCCTGCCGGTAATATCCTGCGGCAGAACTGCCCTGATTTCTGAAAAACAAATCCCGACGGATCCCGGAACGATCCCGGGATTGCAAGTTCTGTTTCACTCATCGTGTTCCTGCTCCTTCCGGAAGTTGAAAGAGCGTTTCAGCCACTCTCTGATCTGCCTGAAAAAGAAACAAAGTGAAAACACCAGTGCCGCCGCAGC
>JAFWBQ010000090.1 GCA_017507125.1 Lentisphaeria bacterium | reverse complement strand
GGATAAATACTGTTTGGCTTTGTTGCCAAAGGCTTGTTTCTTTTCAGGTGCATCAATTTTATTAAGGCGTATGCGGAATTTGCCTTTATCAAGATTATCTGAAACGGTAATGGTATCACCGTCTGTCACAGCAACCACTTTACCTTTGATTTCAGCGGAAAAAAGCGAAAGAGAGAGCAAAAGCAGAGAGAGTAAAAATATTGGTTTCATGCTGTGGTATTTTCCTTTGGCGTCATGGGAAACACCACAAAAAAAAGAGGTGCATCCCTGTTTGCACACCTCTACCACGCCTACCACAGCGCACCAATGGAAATACAAAGCAGAAATGCACCGTGTATGCTAAATGCAACACGGCACAAAACAACTTTCCATTGGTTAAAGGCTTTATTTACAAGGTGTGGTAGTTTTGTAGAGGTAGCCTTTTTATGCAGTATGTAATTTTCAGTTCAAATGGTTTTCAGTTCGTTTTTTTTTTGCCTTTCCAGTTGGTTGAAACACAATACTCAAAATATAGCACTCCAATGATGAAATTTCAACTTGAAAGAGCCATTTTTCCATAATGAAGACGGCTCATTAATTCCTTTATCTTACACCATGTTTCAGCGTTTTTTCTTTTTTTTCCTGAACTCATAAGGATGTGTGGGATTGGGATCACTCCATAACCCTTTTTTATCTGCTCTTGCTTTTTTTTCCGCTTGAATGTAGGCAGGGGTATTATCGTAACAGTTGTAATGCCACGCATAGCCATTTTGAACCATTGCAAGATTGATTTCTGCACCGTCACAGTAAACAACTCCAAGTATTCTGCCGTAACGGTCAATTTCTTTGAACCTTACAGAAACTTGTTTGCCGAAAATCAGAGAGGATAAAAACTGCTTTGCTGCCGAATGGCTGTGTTTTTTCGGGAGCATCAATTTTATCAAGGCGTATCTTGAAATTGCCTTTGTCCATTTTATCCAAAACCGTAATGGTATCGCCGTCTGTCACAGCAACCACTTTACCTTTGATTTCAGCGGAAAAAAGCGAAAGAGAGAGCAAAAGCAGAGAGCATAAAAACAGGTGTTTCACTATGGCAATACCCTTTGGAGTTATGGGAAACACCGCAAAAAAAGAGGTGCATCCCTGATTATACAACCCCTACCGCTTACCACAGCGGACTGATAGATACAATGCAAGAATGCACCGTGTATGCAGATGCAACACGGCACAAAAAAACTATCTATCAGTAAGGCTTATTTCTATTGTGGTAATTTTAGGGGTTAAAGCCTTTTATGCTATATACAAATTTTTCAGTTCAAGTGTTTTTCAGTTCGTTTTTTTTTGCCTTCCCAGTTGGTTGAAATACAATACTCAAAATATAGCACTCCAATGATGAAATTTCAACTTGAAAGAGCAGTTTTCCCATAATGCGGTCGGCAATACTTTTCTTCTCAAAGCTGCCGCATCAAAAAAGCAGTCCGGAAACATCGTTCACGGACTGCTTTGTGTTTGGAAAAGAAGAAAAGTTACTTGCCGTACTCTCTGAAAGAGAAGAGTCCAGCCTTTTTATATTTTTCCACTTCGGCTTTGAAGCCGTTGTAGCAGATTCCCCAGTCCGAGGGACCGCCGAGGAACTTGACGCCTTTGTCGATCATCTGACGGCAGAAATCGGGATCGCCGAAACCGACCGTTCCGCAGTAGATATTGTGCTTCTGACAGATGGCGGCAAGTTTGTCAATGGCGGCAAGGACTTCAGGGCAGCGGAACTGCCCCGGTTTGCCGATGCTGTGACAGAAGTCCGAAGGCCCGAGGAAGAGGACATCGATTCCTTTGACTGAGGCAAATTCATCAGCCTTTTCAAGGGCTTCAGGATCTTCGATCTGGGCGACGATAAAGGTGTTGTCATTGGCGAACTGCATGTAATCGAGCATGGGGGCATATCCCTGATCGGCGTCCTGATTGACGGCGTCCACGCCCCGCTTGCCCAGAGGATGGAACTTGCACTCTTTAACGATGAACTCAAGCTGTGACTTCTCATGGATGTGGGGGATCATCAAACCTTGTGCGCCCGCTTCAAGAGGCTGGATGAGATCGGTGTAATCCCCTTTCCCGTAAGAGGTGCGGACCATCATATCAATGCCGGTGATCTTGGCGGTGCGGAGGATATTTTTCAGATTTTCCGGGTCAATATAGGCGTGTTCGTTGCAGATCCAGAGCACATCGTACCCCGCATAACCGATCATTTCAGCCATATCGGGAGTCATGAAGTTGATCTTTGCCGCAAGAATGGGTTCGCCCCGGCGCATTTTTTCTCTGACGATACTGGTTTTCATATTCTCTTTCCCTTAAATTTACAGTCCGTTTTTCTTTATTGTGACATAACCGTATTTTTCCAGAAACTCCAGAGTCGCAAGCAGAGAATCTCCGGCATCGGGTTGGGGTGTGCGCTTGTGGAAGAAGTTGGTGATAATGGTGGATTCATGGACTGTCCGTTTACCGTCAAGGAGTGCCATAAACAGCATGACCGGCATGGCTATGCGGGTATAACGCTCCGGAACAGGGACTTTTGCAAAAGACATGAGCTGGGAAAATCCGGGGACCCGGGTGACGATCCACTTTCTCATGGGGTGGTCAAAGGGGATCATGGGGGCATTTTCTTTCATGGCAGGAGCATTGCTGCGGCATCTTTCCACCGCTTTGATGATTTCCGCTTCATCAACGGCGCCGGGAACTGAGGCGTTGAGAAGAGTGATCCGCCTGGCGTGGTATTGGACAAGGAAAGTGGCGATGATCTCTTTTTCATCTGCTGAGAAAACGCCCTCTGCAAGGCGGGCAAAGTCGTCGGCGGCGTCGGCAAGGACGCCCTCTGTGATCTCTCTGACAAGATCCTCTCTGCCGACTCCGGCGGCGGCATTGTTGAGTCGCGCGTGGCAGGCGGTCATAACAGCTGCCACCATGGCGGCGATATCCCAGTCGGCATCGTTGAAGATGGCGCCTGTGTTGTGGTGTCTGTCGGGGGCAGGGGGCGTGTGGAGCCAACAGCAGGGGATATAGACGGAGGAATCCGCGGAAAAGGTGTCGTCAGAAAGATTGCCGGGAGTTTCCTGAAAAGGCACTTCGGGGAAATTTTCTTTCAGCATATTTCTCAGGAGCACTGGTCCAAAACAGGGGGCAGAGGCAGGACTGTGGCGCAGTTCAAGGAGAACGCCTGCTTTTTTCAAAGTTTGATGGCAGACACTGTCCATATTGATCATGCTGATAATATTTGCAGTGCGCTCCCGGTTGAAGAAGTACTCAGAAAAACCGTAACGCTCCATGGCGAAAGTCACCCGGAGTCCTGTTTCAAGAGCAGAGATCCTGCCCGCTTCTGCAAGATTCTTCAAAGCCTTGCCCACGGCGATGGAAAGGACAACGCCTGCGGCGTCATCAGGAACAAAAGGTTCATACATGTGGGCAACGAGAGCGTGTTCTTTTTGAGTCTTGCCGGGGATGACTCCTGTGAGGGTGTAGATCTCTCCCGGATAGACTTTGGTTTTCATTTCCGCCTTGAGAATGACTTTTTCTCCTGCCGCAAGACGCTTGGCAAGCTCTCTGCCGTGGCGGGGCGTGATGGAAAAGACCCAGATCATGGGATCGTCTTTTGTGTAATACCATCCGGTATGGCCTGAGCCGTTCATCCAGCGGACGCTGTCGGGTTCTGAGTCGTAAGTTGCATCCACATAGGCGACGATACCCAGCGCGCCGCTTTCAATGAGTTTCTTTCTGACGGGGGATGACGGGGAGCTGTCCCACAGAACGATTTTGCCGGCAAATTCGTGCCAGTCATCGGAAACGGCACTGTGGAGATCTATGAGTTCCGCAGTGACGCCGCCTTCGGGGGTGGGGGGGCTCCAGATCACAGAGGTGATGGGTTCAACATCGCTGTCGGCGAGAAGTTTCTTTTCCGGAGCGATCATTTCCAGCGTGGAGCGTCCGGTGCGGTCCCAGGCAAGAGGCATGGTGCAGTCGTCGTAGGTGGTGACGCCGTCGCAGGGGAGCGCATAGCGCTCAACCTGAGAGAATCCTGCCTCTTCCATGAGATGTTTGATATATTCAGTGGATTTGGCAAAATCATTGTTGGCTGTGGTGCGCTCCATGGCGTTGATGGCGAAGGCATGTTTTTTGACCCACTCCATATCAATGGCGGAAGCACAGAGTTTGATCAAATCTGAAGTCATTTTCTTTATTCCTTAAGTTGATACAGAAAATTTGAATGCATTTTGAGGTAATATAGCATCAACAAGAGAGGATTGCAAAAGTTGCAGAGAAATTTTCCCTGAAAATTTTTTTTGCGGTAAAAAGGACTTGACTTTACACTCCGGAACACTTATATTACCTCAAAAGCAAAATCGTAAATGAAGTGAAAGGGATGAATTATGGATCTGCCTGAAAATGTCCGTCTCAATGAGGACTCAGCTTATGTGGAAAAATTGAAAAAAGTCATGGAAAAAAACGGCGGTTACTGTCCCTGCCGTATTCAGCATACGCCGGAAAACTTGTGCATCTGCCAGGAGTTCCGGGATCAGCTTGCCGATCCTGACTTTACCGGTTTCTGTCATTGCAAACTTTACTTCAAGGAGAAATGAAAATGGAAGTACTTCACCTTAACAAAGACTCTTTTGAGAAACTCACCTCCCAGAGCGAAAAGGCGGTTCTTATTGACTTCTGGGCAACATGGTGCGGCCCCTGTCAGAAACTGACCCCCGAACTGGAAAAACTTGCAGCAGAGTGTCCCGACCTCATCATCGGCAAGATCAGCGTTGAAGATCAGGAAAATGTGCAGCTCGCAGCCGCCCTCGGCGTGAACTCCATTCCTGCTCTCTTCTTTTACCGCAACGGCAAGCTGGAAAAACAGCTCATCGGCTATATGACTAAAGATCAGCTCAAATCCCAGCTGGGACTTTGAAAAACACAAGGAAAACGAAACATGGAATTCTGGCTTGTCAACGGAACCGTCTTTGACGGCATCACGCCCGGACCCCGGCAGGTGGATATCAAAGTCAAAGACGGGAAAATCGCTGAGATCGGGAGTTACTCCGGCGGAGAAAAAATCGATGTTTCCGGAATGAAGATCGTTCCCGGACTGGTGGAGGCACACTGTCATCTGGGACTTGCCGGATGGGGCAACCGCTACGACGGTGCTGACTACAACGAAAAAAATGACTGCATCACTCCGGAACTCAACCCCATAGACGCTTTCAATCCCTTTGATGAAACGGTCCGTTTCGCCCTTGAAGGGGGCGTCACCTGCGTGGGGACAGGCCCCGGAAGTTCCAACGTGCTGGGGGGCAACTTCATTGCCGTCAAGACCCACGGTGTGCGGGTGGATGATATGATCGTTAAAGAAAAGGCCGCCATGAAGTGCGCTTTCGGTGAAAACCCCAAGAATCTTTATCAGAACAAGTTCATCACCAGCCGCATGACCACCGCCGCCAAGCTGCGGGATACCCTTGCCAAGGCAAAAGAGTACATGGAAAAACTTGATGCTGCAGAAAAGGACAGTTCCTGTAAAAAGCCTGATTTCAACTTCAAACTTCACGCCCTGCTGCCTGTTATGCGCCGTGAGATCCCTCTCAAGGCACATGCCCATCAGGCCAATGATCTTTTTACGGCGATCCGTATTGCCAAAGAGTTCAATGTGAAGCTGACGCTTGAACACTGCACTGAAGGACACCTTATTGCCGACCACCTTGCCAAAGAGGGATTCCCCCTTGCGGTCGGTCCCTCTCTCACCCACTCCGGCAAGCCTGAGATGCGTAAAAAGAGCTACGCTACCCCCGGGATCCTGCACCGGGCGGGCTGTCAGGTTTCCATTATCACCGATTCCAACGTGATCCCCCAGGAGCATCTGGCACTCTGTGCCGGACTTGCGGTCAAGGCGGGCATGGATCCCTTTGCCGCCTTACAGGCGATCACCATCAATCCCGCCCGTCATCTGGGCATTGATGACCGGGTCGGCTCCATTGAAGTGGGCAAGGACGCCGATCTTGTGGTCTGCGACGGATGTATCCTTGAAAGCTCCACTAAAGTCTGTATGGTCTTCGTCAACGGCGAACAGGCCGTCTGAAAAAAACAGGAAAAGAAAAGGCAGCGGACAAGGTAAAGAGTTGTCCGCTTTTTTTTGCGTGGGCGCCGGGAGCGGCAAAGGGGAGCATGACTTTGGAAATCACCACTCCCGCCGGATCTTTGCTGCAAGTCGTCAGTTTCAAAAAGTATGTCAGTTGATGGTGAAAATCGAGTTGCTTTTTGACAACTCTGAAGCATCTTCGGGGAGCGTTTTGCCCAGTTTGCGGCAGACTTTTTCCCATCTTGTTTTCATGACTTCTGAATCGATCAGGGGCAGCCACCCCAAATCAAGGTAGGTCTTGACCGCAGGAAGGCGGAAGTCATCGGTACGCAGATAGGCTTTGGTGTATCCCTCCTGACCATAGCGCTTCTGGACGGCAATGCAGAGGATCGCACTCAGGTGTTTGCCCCGGAATCCGGGATCCACGCCCACCCAGCCAAGTTCCCCCCCCAGCTCCTCTTCGCCGGGGCGGACACGGTTTGCCATGGCGGTTGCGACGATCTTGCCTGAACTTTTTTCTTCCAGAAAGAAGATCCCTTCATCAAGAGCGCCTGCTTTGACTTTTTGGAGAAGTTTTAAGTCCCACTGCTCAAATCCGGATAAGTGCATCAGTTTGATATACTGTTCTTCATCACCTTCACGGAATGTACGCAAGATGAACCCTTCTGGAACATCAGGCACAGGCACGGCGTTCTTTTGTACATCAAAGCACATCCGCAGCTGTCGGCAGTCCGGGAGATCGGCGAAAAGAAGCCAGTTTGCAAGTTCTTCTCTGAGAGCTTGGGGATCGTTGATTTTTCCGGGTGCCGCCTCAATGAATGACTTAAGAGCTTTCCCCGCCGGAGAGTCAGGATATTTTTCTGCCAGAAGCCGTGCCCCCTTGAGAGCTTCGGTAATGGAACTCATATCCAGAAAGAGCTGCCGTACCTGTTTCTGGACGGCGAGACGGGATTCCGGGTCTGTGATGAAGGGATAGAGCCTGATCCCTTCAAGGGCGGAAATAAGCAAGGGGATGCCATTGGTTTCCCACGGGTGTGCCAGATCGTTCATGATAAGGGAAAATCTGCCGGTTTCCTTCACATTCTGATCGTTGGGGAAGATCTTCCGGGGATCAAAGTGCTGCTGGGCAAAGTGATCGTTGCGGTAGTGTTCGCGGATCTCTTTGTTGCGGAAATCAGGGATATCCACCGGGACGCCCCCTGCGTACTCGCTTTTGACTGCCATGATACCTGTTAAAGTCACATCGCAGGCGGTGTAGATGTTCCAGTAGAGGGGAGAACCGTTGTAAAAGGAGTCGGCAAAGTTGTAAAGCATCCAGAAGTCTCCGCCGCCGTGTCCGGCTTTTTCCGCAAGTTTTGTCAATTCGTCCTGTTGAGGTGTCAGTTTGATTTTCAGTCCCTTGCCTGCCTGTCCCAAATTGACAGTGGGAACCGGAGCGGTCAGATCCACAAAGGCACGGGTGCCCCAGATCCTGCGGGTGTGGGAGTCTGCCGTCGAAGCCCCCATCAGATTCCGGATCACGCCGCCGTTATCCATAATGACCATTGAGGGCTTCATGGAGCCCATTTCACTGCCGGGGAGAAATCCGGGGAGCATCTTGCACCCCGGAGGCGCTGTGACCTTGACGGGGCGGGTCATTGTTATTTCCATGGCAGCCCCCAGAGAGTGGGTGCAGTAGTAGTGGAAATTCAGCCACGAACGCCAGGAGTGGGCAATATTCCCCGGCTGGATGGGGTCACCGTACAAATAGGAGTAACTCAATCCCCGGCAATCGTGGACGTAATCAAATTCAGCGTAAGAAAGTTCTCCGAAATATCCTTCACGCCAGAGTTTTTTGACGAACTGGTCGGTGTAATTTTCAGCAAGGCAGTAGATTTTGCCGCTTTCTTCCACAGCTTCGACCAGAGCCACCCCATCGGCGGGAGTGAAAAAGGCGGAGACTTCGCTGATGACATGTTTTCCGGAGCGCAGGGCTTTTATGGCATCCTGAGCATGATTGGTGAAAAAGGTCGCCACAAGGACAACATCAAGATCCTGTTTCAAAAATTCATCTTCATCCCGGGTGATAAAGGCGTTGGGGCAGAGTTTGCGGAAATCGGAACAGAGAGTTTCGTTGAGATCACACCCGGCGACGATCTCAAAGTTCAGCTCTTCGCACTGTGCGATGAATGCCCGTCCCCGTCCAAGTCCCCAAATGCCCAGACGGATCTTTTTTTGTCCTTCAAATACCTTGCTCATTTTTGCCTCATTGTTGACGGTTGTTGTACAAAACTTGAAAATTATCTCTTTTTTAAGATAAAACTGTTTTTATATATTTGCAAATTTATTTTTATCCTTTATTTTATAGAAAAGCGATGTAAATTTATATAAAAGGAAACTTTTCATGGATCTCCGTATTTTTTACGCCGGACGCTTTACCCGTCCGGAAAAGGTCACGCAGCATTTGAGCCATTTCATGCTGTGTCTGATCACTGACGGATTTGAATATATGCGTTTTTCATTCCGGGGAACTCCGGCTTTGCCGCAGGTGGCGATAGACAGTACGGGGGGATTTCTTATGCTGATCCCCCCTGAGGTCACTTTGGATTTTTCCGCCGGGAAAAAAAGGGAAAACTTTGTGGCTATGCTGGAACTGCCTGATATTGAGTATGCCCCGTCTTCTCTGAGCTCCTTTTTGAACGGAGTTCCTCTTGTGCCGGTGAAAAAGCTTTCTCCCCCTGAGATGTGTGCATTGAGCAAGACTTTTTCCGGGATCGTTGAAAATGTTTCCGGAGGAGATCCCGGAGGGGCGGTAAAAGCAAAACTTCAGATTTGTGCACTGCTGGCGGAATTGGTGGCAGACACCGCTTTGTCTGCGGAGCGCTCCCCCGCAGCTGAGGCGATGAAAAACGCCATTGATGCAGATACCATGTTCAAATACTCCGTCAAAGAACTCAACGACCGTCTGGGATATTGTTCTCTGCCTTACATGCGGAAACTCTTTTTCAAAGAGTACGGCATACTTCCCGGGAAATACCGGAACAACCGGCGTATGAACAAAATCATGGAACTTTTTGCTCAGAGCGATTTTTCATTGAAGATGATCGCCCACGAGGTGGGAATGAAACACCTGACCCATTTGTACGCCTTTTTACGCAATGAGCAGCATCTTTCCCCGAAGGAATTGCTGGAACAGATCAGAGGAAGACAAAAACACTAAAAAAAAGGGCGGGATCTGTTTCCCGTCCTTTCAGATTTGCTGAGGATCAACGCTTTATTTGACCTCTGTCAAACTTATTTCATCAAGGAGCACTCTGCCGGTTGCGTTTCTGAAATAGAAGACCACGGCAGCACGCTTTCTGTCTCCCAAATCTTTGGGGGTTGTCACTTCAAAGACGTAACGCCGCCAGTTGGCAGTGCCCGTAAGAGCTCTGGCAAAGGGGTGGATGCTCCTGTTGCTCATAAAGCCCAGACGCATGGAAAAACCGCCGCTTGCATTGAGAGGCTTCACATTTTCCATCTTTACATAGAAACTCAGACGGTACTTTGTGGAAGGTTTGACCTCAGGGATGTACTGAAGAAGAGTATTGGAAATCTTGTCAAGTATGACAGATCTGCCGTTGGTGCGGAACTGTTCAGTTGAATAGGGCACTTTCACCCCTCTGGCACCGTACCAGGGGGAGTTGTACTTTCCTTTTATCCAGCGCATGGGGATGGCAAAACCGCCGTCTTTGACGATGGAGCGGTTTTCAGGTTCTTCCAGACGGATGATACCGCAGTTTTCCGGGGTCTGAGGTCCGAAAGCGCTCCAGGTGTAGTAGGGAACAGCCGTATGAAGTTTGGCATCGGTCAGGATACGTCCGCGGGTCACGTTTCCAGCGATGCGGTTGCCTTTGATGTCGGGCATGGATTTGCGGGGGATCATGATCTCAACGAACCACGCTTTGCCGGGAGTCACAGAAACGGCACTTTTGAAACCGCTGTTCCAGTCGTAATTGGTCTTGCCTGAGAAGTTCCGCAGATCGGCGCGGCTGTTGTTTGAAGTCACCATGAACTGATAGAGTTTATTCCCTTTTCTTCCGGGAGCAAGGAAGAGCTCCACAAGGTTGTCCATCCACATTCTGCCGTCGTCAAATTTCCGGTCCATGTGGTTCATAAGGGCGGTATGGGGTTCTTCGCATTCAAAACCGAAATAGAAGTTCTCTTTGTCGTGGAGCATTTTCACTTTTGTCTGGACTTCAACTCTGCCGGACTTGTCTTTGCCGAGATTCCGGGAAAGCATCCAGACGGCAGGCGCCTTGCCCCAGTCGGATTCATTGAGTTTTCCGTCAAGGGTGATCTTGCCCTTGACAGGGGGCATGAATGCCTGCCAGGACTCCCGGTCATCAAACTGTTTCCAGAAGGCGGCGGCGCCGTCAAGGGTATGCTGCCAGATCTCTTTGCGGATGAATTTCACCCGCTTGAGAGCTTCAGGGGCAGAGGCACACTCTTTTTCAGCCTTGTCAAAGAGAGAGGAGACAAACTTCAGTTCTTTGGGGGTGTAGACTTTCTCCCAGAGTTCGGTTTGGGAAAGACGGGCGTTGACAGGGCCAAGGGGAGTGTCGATCACATTTCCAACGATCTTTTCCAGCCAGGTCTTTTCCCAGCGTTCCCGGATCTGTTTCATGGTCTTGGCGGCAGGACCGAACATGAGGCGGTCATGTTCATCAAGAAGTTTCTGCACATCGGTCTTCTGATCCCAAGTCACTCTTGAAACCACATAGTAATTGAGATATCCTGAAAGGTAGTTGTCATTTTCGCACTCCATGAAGACACCGAAGGAGTCTTTTGCAGTAGCTTTCATGTAGGCTCCTGCGGCGGCGGGCGTCATGTGGGGGATCTCGGAATGGTTGCGGGTTCCCGCATTGATCATATAGATCCACAGACAGATGCGTCCGTTGGATTTATCGCGCCATGCTTTCAGATTCGCCATGTCAGATGCCATGCGTTCCTTTTTGATCCAGGGACCGGGCAGTGCCAGACGGACAATGACATTGGAGGGCAGCTGACGGGGAGGCATCAGATGATAGGGATTGTAACACATGGTGGTCACATAACCGGAAACGCCGGACTTCTGGATCTTTTCGGCAACGTCGATCATCCAGTTCCAGACGAAATCGCTGCATTTCTGATCCGGTTTCCCCTTTGTATATGCGGTGAAATGGGGCGCACATCCCTTGCAGTAGCAGGGCGCCATGCTGTCGTTGGGCATGATGCAGAAGAAAGGCCGCTGATGGGGCGCCATGGTGGTATAAGGAATTCCGTTGGGGCGGACGGCTCCCCGGGATTTTGCACTTTTGCCGCTCAGAAGAGCAATACCGTCTTTGACGATCTCATCTTTGAGTCCCTGACTGCTGAAACAGATGTGACCGTAGTAGTCGCTTCCGGAGCCTCTGAGGGCATCGGTGCCGTTGTAGCGTTTGCCGTCATGGTGAAGAGCAAAAAATTCAGGATGGCTTTTTCCGAAACGCTCTTTCAAGCCGATGTGGGCAAGACCGTGGGTGCTGTGCATGCTGTGGGTCAGGAGCCGCAGCTGGTACTCCCGGTCGCGGTAGTGGTCAGACTCCTTGAAGCCGGAGTAAAGATATCCGGCACGTTTTTCCTGAGGACCGCTGTAAACGGCGTAGATCTGCCGGTATTGGCTGTCGGGACGCTCAATGATGTCAATGGCGGGGAGCTGCCACTCTTTCAGCCGGGGGGCGACAGTTCCCATATCGCCGGGGAAGTAATAGCGGACTCCTGCGAAACGCTCCAGAAAGTCATAAACTGCAAAGAGCGTGGCGCGTTTGAAGTATCCGTGGCGCACGGGGTTGGCATTGGGAGCGTCATCACCGATGATGATGATATTGTTTCCCACGGTGCGGATGAAAAATCCGTCCCGGTCAAGTTTGGCAGGCTCCATGCCGTATTTTTTTGCAAGAGCGGCATCACCCACAATGATGGCAGGGCATTTCCCTGAAGCCTTGTTCAGGATCTGCAATTTCACGCCGAGGACCCGGGAAAGCTGATAAGCAAGCTCTTTTGCCGCGTAGCGGGCAACAGCAGTTTTCCCCTGGACGATCTCAAAGTTGACCTTGCCGTTTTTGAACATGGTGATTTTTTGGGTGTTGTCAACAGAGATCTTCCGGGGGGATCGGGGATCACGGAAGAATTTGTATCCGTCGGCGCTTACAACAGCCGCACATGCCAGAGAGGCAAGGAGCAAAAGGTGTTTGAAAGGCATAAGTTTTTTCTTTCTGTAAAAATGGAGTGTTTCCGGAGCTTTTATCTGTAACCCCAGGTGTTGTCAAAAAACTTGTAGGTATTGGGCTGTGCTACCCGCCATTCGCCGGGGACTTCACTGTACGCCATGGTTTTGACCTGACCCGCAACGAAAAGAACATTGGTGGTGCGGTTGTGACGGAACCGCAGAGGCAATGTGGATCCGCCGGGATTGCTGCCGCCGTTAAAACAGACTCTGCCGAATCCGGAGTCAAATTCAAAAGGATTGGAGGCCTTTTGCTGAGTTTCTCCCCAGTGGCTGATCTGAGAAGGATGTTTGACTCTTGACTGCTTGATGCCTCTGTAAATGTAGTAGTTGAGAGCAAATCCCCGGTCGGAGTTTGACGAGCCATGGGCACGCAGGGGTTCGGCACTGAAGTTGGGACATGCCAGAGGACTGACTTTAGGATTCTGGGTGGCACTGCGCTTTCTGGCACCGCCGATGTCAGAGTCGATATTATGTCCCAGATAGCCTGCCAGAAGTCCTGTACCCTGACCTGCTACATACCCTTGACCGAGAGGTCTGCCGCCGTAACCTGAGGCAAAATGATAGGGATTGGCTGTGGCGTCGGAGTTGGTGAAAGTATTCTGATAAGGTACCAGCCAATCCTGATTATCAGGCTGATAAGCGGCATTTGCAAGGGCAAGCTGTTTCATGTTGCTGACGCAGGTTGCTGTTTTTCCCCGCTCCCGTGCCTGCTGCAAAGCGGGCAGCAGCATGGCGGCCAGGATGGCGATGATGGCGATGACGACCAGCAGTTCAATCAGCGTGAACGCTGATTGAGTGAAGATGTGAAGGTGTGAAGAGCTTTTTTTGCATCCGCAAAAAAAGCGTGAAGTGCGCCCTGCCGGGCGTAAGGATGTGTATTTTTTTATTTTTGAAAAACAGTTCTGTTGT
>JAFWBQ010000089.1 GCA_017507125.1 Lentisphaeria bacterium | reverse complement strand
CCGCATTTACACCACAAGGTTCGGTCAGTATCGGATTTCGCTTTGTTTAGCAAGCTCATCCACCCTGCATATGCCTTATATGCGGTTTCTGTTCGTCAGACCGGGATTTTGCTATTGCCTTCTTTCAGATTCCACCTCACGATGGACACCCTTGGCTTTCGCTAACAGTTCCTACTGACAAGGTCTGTATCGGACTTTCACCGACGAGTCAATGCGCATGCCGCGCATACTAAAGAAAGACCTGATGAAAATACACTTTTTCCATCAGGTCTTATCCACGGTAAATTCAGGCAGACTTATTCGGCATTGTACCCGGCTTCATCTGTCAGAAGCTGTTTCAGCTTGTTCAGCGCCTGATTCTGGATCTGACGGACGCGCTCACGGGTGCGACCGATCTGCTGGCTGACCTCTTCAAGGGTCAGCGGGCGGGTTCCGCGCAAACCGAAACGCATTTCCAGAATGCGCCGTTCACGGCAATCCAGTTTATCCAACAGATCAAGCAGCCGGAAGACGGACTCCACATCGCCAATGATCTGATCAGGGGTCATGGCGTGACGGTCTGGGATGATATCCTGAAATTCGCCCTCTTCCCCCTGCTGGATGGGGTCGTGCAGAGAGATGGTCTTGAGATCTGCCAGACGCAGTCCCTGAACCGTTCTCTCGCTGAATTCAAGATGATCTGCGATTTCAGAGTCAGTAGGATCGCGTCCCAACTCTTCAGCAAGTTTCATGCGGACCGTCTTGATCTTGGAGATCTTACCTGCGGACTGCACCGGAATGCGGATCGTCCGGCTCTGGTTGGCAAGAGCACGGCGCATGGACTGCTTGATCCACCATGCGGCATAACTGCTGAACTTTGCTCCTTTGCTGGGATCAAACTTCTCAACAGCACGCATAAGTCCGATATTGCCTTCAGAGATCAAGTCAAGAAGGGGAAGTCCCAAACCTTTGAAGTCATGGGCTATTTTCACCACCAGACGCAAGTTGGCTTTGATAAGGGTATTTCTGGCATCTTCATACTGCTGATTGTCGGTGCTGTGGATCTGTTTGGCAAGTTCCGCTTCTTCATTCTTGTTGACCAGAGAGATACGGGCGATCTCGCCCATATAGACCTTCATGGTATCGTTTTTGGTACCGCTCATCAGCTTGGAGTCAAGAGCCGTTTTACGGGCAGACTCTTTTTCCTGCTTGGTCCGGGGACGGACGATGGAGGATCGGCTGGTCTGACGTGCTTTATCCCGGGCTATTTCCTCAGGGGTTTTGGGTCTGGGGGCAAATTTGACAGGAGGAGCACACACCTTTTTGATCACAAGTTTACGGTGAACAGTTGGTTCCGGAGAGGCGGTGATGTCGTCATCATCACTGTCATCTTCATCATCCAAATCATCCTCAAAGTCATCGTCGTGCTTTCTGCTGTGAAGATCGTCTTCATCATCCAGATCATCTTCAGGGAGCTCCGGAACGACGACAGCACTGACCGGCACCACCGGTGCGATCTGAACGGCAATGGGTTCAACCTCTTCGAGAGTGTTTTCTTTCTCTTTTTCAGCGGATTCTTCAACACTGAGCTTCACTGCCTCAGGAGCTGGGGCATTCTTACTTTTCCTGGTACCGGAACCTTTAGCTGCAGGAGCTGCTGTTTTTTTAGTTCTGGCCGCAGCTGCAGTTTCTTTTTCAGCGTTCTCTTCAACCTTTGCCGTTTTGGAAGAGGCACTGCTCTTGCGGATCTTCTTCTCTTCAACAGCCGGAGTTTCGTTTACAGTTTCCGCTTTAACCTTGGGGGATGAAGTTTTTCCAGCTCCCCCCTTCCCGGCAGAAGAATTTTTGCTTTGGGACTCATTTTTTTCTTCTGACGGAGAAGTTTCTTTGACCGACTGAGTCTTCCCGGCTTTTTTTACTGAAGCAGCTTTTTTCACGTTTTCGGAAGTTTCTGCTTTTTCTTCACTCTTCGCGGGAGCAGCCTTTCTGCTTTTGGCAGAAAGGCTCTTGTTTTCAGTTGCAGTTTTCCCGGCAGCAGCTTCTGCACTTACTTTTTTGGCGGAAGCGCTCTTTTTCTTCTTTTCGATCAAATCTTTTTCGATTTCTTTTTTTTCTGCCATTGAATTGACTCCTGTTTCATATTATATTTATATAGAGAAACCGGAAGTGACGGATCCACCTGTTTATTCCGGCATCTGAAAATACATTATAATGTGTTTGTCAAAAAAATCAAGGCTTTTTTTTGTGAATTGGCATAAATTTTTAGAAAATTATTTAAATTCATCTGCGCGAGGAGCGATTCCGGCGGTTTCCGTGGTCCCGGAATTGGTGGCTCTTCCCCTTTTGCGTGCCCATTTGACCTCCCGGAAAAAAAGTATCATCATCTGTCCCGGCAGTATTGAAGCGGATTCTGTCAGTGCCGGTATCCTTCAATGTGCCTCTGCCGCCGGCATTGAAATCAACCTTCTTCAGCTGCCTGAAACAGAACGGGGCAAGCTCCGTTTTCCCGGAGCCGAAAGCCGCCGCGCACAGGCTCTTGACCGGGCACTTTCGGGGAATTATGATATTCTGATCGGCAGTGTCACAGCCTTTACCGGTGCGGCACCCGACCCGGCAGAAAGTGCCGGAGCAAGGATCGAATTGCGTCCCGGACTGCTTCTGCCGCCTGAACTGTTGGTGGAAAAGCTGGTCCAGCTGGATTACGATGATGAATATGAGACCACCATTCCCGGTGAATTTTCACGCCGGGGCGGTATTATCGACCTTTACAGCCCTGCCCATGATTTTCCCTGCCGTGTTGAGTATTTCGGAGACGAAATCGACACCATGCGAAGTTTTGCTCCGGAAACACAGCGTTCAACAGGCAAAATCGACACCTATCAACTTATCGGCCGCTCCGGGATCTCTGCCGGCGGAGAGGCCGAGTCTGATGCCATAGCCTATTTTGAAAAAAGCGATTTTCTTTTTCTCAACGTTTTTGCTGACGCCTCAAGATCCAAATTGCGCCGTTACGCTTCAGAACGGGAACTGCTTCGCTTTGATGAATTTACTGTCCGCTGCAGCCGGGAAGACCGTGAACGCACTTTTATCGCCCTTGCCCCGGATGAAACGCCTGAAGAATATGCGGCACCTGATATACTCCCGGTGTTTGAAAGTAATTCGCCACGGCTCCGCCGCAACCGGGAAGAGTCTGCAAAGTTCCGTCTCAATGAGCTGAAACAGAAGATCAATCAGATCCGCGGTAATGAGGGGGCAGTCCTTGTTTCAGCGCGGAACGAAGCGACTCTTGAAAAGCTGAAAACCTGGTGCAGGAAACATCTTCCCGGAGCAGAACTTGAATTTGCCGTCACAGAGTTGTCTTGCGGTTTTATGCTTTTCAAAGACGATCTGCTTTTGCTTACAGAAAAAGAATTACTTGAAGCAGGGTTCATCCGGGAGCGTACCAGCGGCGAAAAAGATTTAAAAGAGTCTGTTCAGTCCACGCCTCCGGCCCCTGTGATCGAATTTTCGCTTGCCGAAATCGACGAGGGGGACTATGCCGTTCACGTTGACCACGGTATCGGTATTTTCAGAGGCTTCAAGGTTCTTGAAAACAGCGGCAGCGCCCGCGAGGTCATCGTCATGGAGTACCGCAATGATCAGCAGGTCTATGTTCCTCTGACGGAAGCCCACAAACTCAGCCGCTATGTCGGAGCTGTCGCAAAAGTCAAACTTCACGCGCCCAATTCATCCCGTTGGCAGAAAGAACGCCTGAAAGCAGGTGCGGGCGTACGCTCCTATGCTGCTGACATGCTCCGTCTTCAGGCCATGCGTAAAGCTCTTCCCGGCATCGGCATGGCTCCTGATACGGAAGCTGAAAAAATGTTTCTCAACGACTTCCCCTTTACGGACACTCCGGATCAGAAGCGGGGCACAGTAGAGCTGTGGAAGGATCTTGCTGAAAAAAAACCTATGGACAGACTTCTTTGCGGAGATGTGGGGTACGGAAAAACAGAGCTTGCCATGCGCGCCGCCTTCAGAGCCGTGTCAGCCGGATTTCAGGTGGCAGTCATAGCGCCGACAACGGTCCTTGCCCAGCAGCACTATGCCAGTTTCAGTGAACGTTTTGCAAAATATCCTTTTACCATAGAGGTTCTGAGCCGATTCCGCTCAGTTTCAGACCAGGAGCGAACCATTTCCCATCTGGCTGCAGGCGGTGTCGATATCGTCATCGGCACTCACCGGCTCTGCAGCAGCCGCATAAAATTCCGCAATCTGGGTTTGGTCATCATTGATGAGGAACAGCGTTTCGGGGTACAGCTCAAGGAGCGTTTGCGGAGATTCCGTGCAGAAGCAGATGTTCTGTCAATGTCTGCGACTCCCATTCCCCGGACTTTATACCTTGCCATGGCGGGTGCCCGTGATCTGACCACATTGATGACACCGCCCAAGATGCGTCTCCCCGTCAAAACGGTGATCTCTCCGGAAGATCCTGAAATGATTGCCGATGCCATAAAAGCCGAACTTGCCAGAGGCGGTCAGGTCTATTATCTCCACAACCGGGTCAAGACCATTGATGCCACCATGAAAAAGCTCAATCAGCTGGTTCCGGAAGGACGTTTTGCCGTCGCTCACGGTCAGATGCCGGAACAGGAACTGGAAAATGTCATGAAAGATTTTCTGGAAAAACGCATTGACTGTCTCGTATGCAGTACCATTATTGAATCAGGACTTGATGTTCCCAATGCCAATACCATCATTATCGAACGTGCCGACCGTTTCGGACTCGGAGAACTCCATCAGCTCCGCGGCCGGGTGGGACGATGGAAAAATCAAGCTTACGCCTATATGCTGCTCCCCCGCAATACTCTTTTAGGCAGTGACGCCAGAAAGCGTCTGGCAGCGATCCGGCGCTGTTCCAGTCTGGGGACCGGCTTTCAACTTGCGCTCCACGATCTTGAGATCAGAGGTTCCGGAAACCTTCTGGGCGCTGAACAGTCCGGACATCTGAATTCCATCGGTTTCGATCTTTACTGTCAATTGCTGAAGCAGGAGGTTGCCTCACTTTCAGGGCAGAAACTGGAACTGCTGCCTGAAGTGACCATGGGGATCGATTTTGTTACATTTGCGTTAAAAAGCGATACGCCGGGGACATTGTGCTGCAGTATTCCCAAGGAATACATTGCCAGCGCCCGGTTGCGCTTTGACACTTACAGACGGCTGGGAAAACTCCAAAGCGAAGCAGCTCTCGATGATTTTGAAGCAGAATTACGCGACCGTTATGGAAAAATTCCGGAAACGACCAGAAATCTGCTGAAAGTCACCCGTTTGCGAATTCTTGCCGCCCTTGCCGATTACCGCCAGCTCTCGGTCATCAACGGCAAAGTCACTCTGAACAACCCCGGAGGCACCATCTACCGTCTGCCGGACGGTAACGCGCCCCGGATAGATTATCGCGATTCATTAGAACTGCGGTTGCGGCATCTGACAGAAATACTCAGAAAAGCAGCCGGAAAAAGGTAATTTCAATCATGCCAGTCATCCCCGGATCAATTGATCTGCACACACACAGTACAGCTTCAGACGGCTCCTGTACGCCCTCTGAAATCGTCGAACTTGCAGCCGGAGCGCAGCTTGCCGCTGTAGCACTCACCGACCATGACACAACAGCAGGCATAGAGGAGTTTCTTGCAAGCGCCTCTCAATTTCCCTGCCTCGAAGCCATTCCGGGAGTTGAACTTTCCACCCGGTACGGTGCAAGAGAACTTCACATCGTCGGACTTTTTATCGACCACCGGGCGCCTCTTCTCGAAGCCTTTCTTGCAAAGGAACGCGCCCGGCGCGCAAAGCGCAACAGGGATATGAAAATAAAACTTGCTCTTTTGGGATATCCTCTCGATGATGATGAGCCTGCATTTGCTGCAGCCGGGGGCATGGAAGCCAATCTGGGACGTCCTCACTTTGCTCAGGCGCTTATGGAAAAATTCCATTTTCCTGATTTGAGAACCGTTTTCGATAAATTGCTCGGCAACAATAAAGCCGGTTATATCCCACGTGAAAACGCTTCTCCCAGAGAGGCGATCGAAGCCATCCACAGCGCAGGAGGCATCGCCGTCTGGGCCCACCCCATCTACCGCGACCGCAACGAAAGAGCATACGTAAGACGTGTCGCACGAAAACTTGCAGCATTGGGACTGGACGCTATGGAGGGGTATTATGCTCTTTTCGGACCTCCTGAAACACAGCTTGTTACCGAAACGGCGGCTCAATTTGACCTCGCTGTTTCCGGAGGAAGCGACTTTCACGGGGAGCGTTCCCCAAATATTGCTCTCGGCTGCGGAGCAGGAAAATTGTGTGTTCCGGCAAATCTGCTCCCCCATTTGAAAGAACGGTCAGAACAGATAAGAAAAGACTCTGACAGAGAAATCATGCAAAAAGAATAATTGTGAAGTTCAAATTCCTTGAAAAAAGTCCTACTTCAGTGTATATTAAGGAAAAACAAAAAAATTCACATATTCAGGAACTCAAATTCTATGGAAAAATTATATCTTGGTATCGATATCGGTTCAACCACCTTCAAGGCGGTTTTGATGAATGAGCGAGGGAAAGTACGGCAGACGATCTATCAGCGTACACGTCCGGCAGATACCGGAAGAGTCCGCTGTTCAGGGATCTGTTCGAAATGCGGCGCATGCAATTTCGGACAGCTCCGCCAGACTGTGGATAAATTTCTGCAGGATGCCGGAGTTCCCGGTCTTGAATATATCAACTGTACTGTTGTGACCGGCAGTCAGATCGTGGAAGACACCGCTGACTTCATTCCTTATGATTTCCGTATAAGCGAAGTTACGGCTCACGTTGCCGGTGCCCGCCACTATCATCCTGAATGCAAAGCGATCCTCGACGTGGGCGGTCAGGACAGTAAAGCTATGGTCTTCAACGAACACATGAATATGTGGAACTACAAGATGAGCGGCATCTGCGCCGCAGGTACCGGAGCTTTTCTTGACAGCGTCGCCGCCAAACTGGATGTTCCCATTGACAAGATGGCTGACAAAGTCAACTATGACAGCAATCTGGAGTTTTCCTCTGTGTGCGCCGTGCTTTCAGCCACCAGTATCAACAAGTTCAAAAACCGTTTTCCACTGGGGGACATCATCGGCGGCGCCTGCCGTGCTCAGGCCCGAACCATCATGTCCGGTGTGGGGGAACTCTTCCTCGGATACAAAGGCGATATCGTCTTCCAGGGCGGTGTTGCTTACAACCGTGCGGTCGCCTATTATCTCCATGAGATCACCGGCAACAAGATCGTGATTCCTGAATTCCACAGCGTTATGGGTGCTCTCGGTGCCGCCTGTCTGGCGCGTCAGTTCTCTGATCTCAAAGGCAAACTTGAGACCAAGCTCCCCACTATTCCAGAAGTCAAACATGAATCTGTTTCCATTCGTGCGGCCGCCAATAAAAAGAATTTCATCGGTCACTCCAATGCCCCCATGGTTTGGCGAAACCTCTTTTTCCCGCCTGAAGTGCTCAACGCTCTCGGCGTCAATTCCCTGACCCTTGAGACTTATGCTGCACTCTTTGCCAGAAATCAGCACCGGATCAAACGTGCTTTCGACAAGGCCGCCTGTAAAGGATTTTCAGGAGAGACCTGTTCATTCCTGCGTGTCCTTGAGGGCAGCAAACTGCCCCAGCCTGCGGCGGTGATCTCCACCTCCCAGCCCTGTCAGCAGGGGGAACGTATTTTCCGCGACCTTGCCAGAGATTACAATGTGAGCGACCGTCTTTTCTCGCTCCATACTCCTGCCATCGGCGGACTTTGCGACTCCAACATTGAACACCTTGCTGAAGAGCTGGAGCGTTCCGTCGCCATGCTTGAAAAGGCGACCGGATGCCGCATGACTGCCGACAATCTGCGTGTTGCCTGTGAACTTTCTAATGAGGCCCGTGAGTATTCACTTAAAAGCAATGAGCTTCGTCACGCCTGCCCGCCCCTGATCCGCGGAGCTAAAGCGATTTATTTCGCCTCCATCTTCAGCCAGCTCTGGGGACGGCAGGAGATGGTGGATATCCAGAAAGCGCTCTACGACGAACTTCTTGAAGCAAAAGCAAAACTTGATCCCTCTATTGAACTTGAAGACACACACCGTCTTATGTGGCTCCACCTGCCTCCTTTCTACGATACGGCGCTTCTGGACTACATCGAAGTCAAGTGCAACGCTCCCATCCTCTTTGAAGAGGTGAATTATGTGGGCTGGGAGCCGCTGAATGCGTCAGATCCCTACCGTTCACTTGCCAGAAAGATCCTGACTCAGGGATTCATGGATCCTGCACTCCGGGTCAAAGAAATCATTGAAGTGGGCAAAAAGATGAAATTCAACGGCTGTATTCTTTACAATCACGGCTTCGGCCGCTGTTCCATGTCTGACAGCTCCTTTATCAAACATCTGAGACAGGAACTGACCGATGCGGCAGTGCCTCTTCTGGTCCTTGACGGCGACTGTGTGGATACCACCATTGATCCCTGCAGCACTGAAACCAAGATCTCAGCCTATGTTGAAGCTCTCAACCTGAAAAAATACGGCAACATCTTCGGCCGTTTGAAAGGAGACAAATGATCCGTAAAGCAGGCGAATACCGTACCGAACTGCGCGAAAACATGCGCGGCGGCAATGGAACAGTCAAAATCGAACACTACTGGGAAGCTGAAAAAGAGATGCACGCTCACAACCGTATGGCGGCACAGCTCACACTGCCTCCCGGCGGTTCCATCGGTTTCCACAATCATGAAAACGAAGATGAGATCTTTGTCATCATCAAAGGCGAAGCAGAGGCTGACGATAACGGAAAATGCGTCCGCCTCAGCGCCGGAGATACGCTTCTGACCGGCAATGGCGCCGGACACTCCATCCGCAATGTGGGAGAAAGTGATCTGGTGCTGACCGCAATCATTTCAACTTATTGAAAAAAAAACAACAGATGCAGAACGAACACTTTTTAACTTTGGCGGAGCATTTCGGAACTCCGCTTTTTGTCTATGATGCCGGTATGGTTCTTGAACGTTACAATGACCTCAAACGCTTTATAGATCATCCGCGGCTTGAGCTGCACTACGCTCTCAAAGCCAACTTCAATCCGGCTCTTCTTACCGCTCTGCGGGATGCCGGATGCGGTATTGATGCCGTCAGCCCCGGAGAGGTGGAGTATGCACTCCATCTGGGGTTTGCGCCTGAAAAAATCATCTATACCGCCAACAACATGACTGATGCGGAGTTTGAAAAGGTCTATGCATCAGGCGTGGTCATGAACATCGGTGAACTTTCCCGGCTCCGCAAAGCAGGTTTCGCTCACCCCGGAATGTCCGTCTGTTTGCGTTTCAATCCTGATGTCACCGACGGCGACAGCGCCAAGACCATGACGGGCGGAGAACTTACCAAGTTCGGTATTCTTCTTGAAGATATTGACAAAGTCCTTGACATTGTCCGGGAATATCGTTTGAAGGTGGTGGGACTCCATGAGCATACCGGCAGCGGCATCCAGAAACCTGAATCGTTCCACGCCGCCATGAAGGCGCTTATGAGTATCGCAACTCCGGAAAATTTCCCGGATCTTGAATTTCTGGACTTCGGCGGCGGCTTCAAAGTGCCCTACAAGCCTGATGAGCAGCCCATTGACTATGTGACTCTGGGGTCGGGGATCGCCGAAAGGTTCAAAGAATTTGAAAAATCTTACGGCCGCCAACTCAAGATCAAGTTTGAACCCGGAAAATTCATGGTCGCCCAGTGCGGCACTCTGCTTACCCGGGTCAACACCATCAAGCGCAACCGCAAACGCCTTATTGCCGGAACTGACTCCGGATTCCCTCAGCTGATCCGTCCTGTGCTCTATGATGCCTATCATCAGATCTTCAACTTGAGCAATCCGGAAGGCAGGGAAGAGATCTATGATATCTGCGGCAATATCTGCGAAACAGGCGACCGCTTTGCTGAACAGCGTCCCATGCCGGAAATCCGCGAAGGGGATCTGCTGGGCATTGCCAATGCCGGAGCTTACTGTTACTCCATGGGGGGGATTTACAATCTCCGCGCCATGCCTTCTGAAGTGGTCGTCAAAGGCGGCAAAGTGATCTCTCTCCGCCGCCGCGCTACGGATAAAGATTTGATCGACAACATAACTGGGACAACTGAATCATGCGATATGGCGCTTTGAATCCGGTCTCTGACGGCGTTCAGCTGGCAGTGATGTCAGAGGGGAAGACTCTTATCAATACCTTTGTCCCCATGAAAAGCCGGGAGGCCTCAGGACTGCCTGCCTTTGTTGAAAAGGAGCTTGCGGCGCAGGGATTGAAAATCAGCGACATCAATTTTTGGACGACCGGAGCCGGTCCCGGAGGTTTTACCGCCCTCAGAATGACTGCGGCATTAGTGGCAGCATGGGCATTGGAACATGAAGAAATCAAGTTCCGCTGCGTTCCTGCTGCTTTTGCTCTCGTTGAAAACGTCACAGGTACGGAAGGCGAAGAAATCGACTGTCTCTTTGACGGACGCAACCACGAAGTGCTCCTTTACGGCCTTGTTTTCAAAAACGGCCGTTGGGAAAATCGTAACTTCACTGCCGTTCTCAACGAAAACTCTTTCACAGAGTACTGTGTTCAAAAAGCTCCCCGCTTTATTGCTGACAGCAAGGAGTATGACGCCATCGTCAAGATCACAGGGCAGAAGAATGTGGCGGCTGTGGAAAGCTGCTGTACAGGATTGATCCGCACAGAGGCATTCCCTTACGACAACAACGCAGACACTCTCGTGTATATCCGCGAAGCTGTTGAACTCAGAGGATAAAATAAAAAATGTCAGAGCAAAGAGAAGAAGCTGTTTCTCCGGTGCCTTTTTTCAAAAAGGTATGGTTTAAGATCCTGGTGATTTTCATCATTATTCTCTTTGCGGCTGTGGTAATCATAACAAAGCTGCTGTTTGCCCCCTGGGAAAATGTGCCGCCGGTGGTCACGTCATTCGCTGACATCTCAGCTCAATACCGTTTGATGAAGCATTTTTCCCGGGATTTTTCCAAACAGGAAAAAATCCCGGAAAAGAGCGTCATAAAATTATCAGCAAATGAGATCAACTCTCTTTTCCGCCTTGTTGCCAATATCACACCGAATAGCTCCCCCTACCCTTTGCGCTATTATCGTCTTTCTTTCTCAAAAGAGGGTATTTTTTCTGCGGCACTCCCGCTTGATACCGGAAAAAAATGGCTTTGGGGAGGAACTCTTTACCTGAAAGTCAGATTCACTCTTTCAAAAGAAGAAAACGCTTCTTTGCAGTGCCGTATCATCTCTTTGCAGGCAACTTCACTCCCACTGAGCAGTTCACTGGGACAGAAAGCGGTTGATATCTTCATGAATGAGGAAAAGATCCAAAAGGATCTTGAAAAAATCAACAAGGTTCTCCGCCAGGTCACTTTTGACGGAAAGAAACTTGTGATCACCTATAATTCGGTTCAGCTGTCAAATGCGTTAAGCCGATTCCCCTCCCCCGATTAACTTCTGTGCTGCGGAAAAATGGGCACAAAAAAAGAAAGCAGGTTGTATCATCTCGCGACCACACAAGACAGTAAGCTCAAAAGAGAGCCCGATGCAAATATTGTTTCCGAGACTGACCTGCTTTCTGATATATAAATTAACACGCTGCAGGGCAAAAGTCAAATTTTTTTTGCTTGAAATCTGAGATTTTCCATTACTTCAGCAGATTTTCCAGTTCATCTCTCAGGATGACCATACCATGCTCGCAAAATCTGCCGCCCTCTTTAAGGTATCCTGCGACAGCTTTCCGCATACCGGTATTGTGGGGGCGTTTGTCAATATCCGCCGGAGTTCCGTTGGGGATGTCAAAGACGCGCCAGACGATTTCGTTGGTCTCATCCACTCCTTCCATCCGGAAAATATGCCCCAGACGCTGAAAATCTGCCAGATTGGTACTTTTCATGATCTTTGTAAACACAGGATCAAGGATCCAGGAGTAACAGACCACAGCCTTATAGTCGAAATCAGGTCTGTATTCAGCAAAAAATTTAACGATCTTTCTCAGAGAATCAATGCAAAGCTCCCGCTTCAAAGGTCCGGCTGCCGGAATGTGCAGATTGATGGAAGGATCCCCGAAAGAAAAGAGCGCCTTATCATTGTGCTCTTCACAAGGCTCCAGACGCACTGCTCCGTCGGCATCGCGGAAACAAGCGACCTTGCCGTAAAAAGCGTGGTCGTAGTTGCACTGCAATCTGCCGAACTGGAGAATCGAACCATTTCTGAGCGCTTTAGTCCAGCCGTAGATACGCATATCAAGCCCGGCAATACCGCAATCGGCCATGAATTTATCCAGCCACAGCCCCAGATCGGGTTTGATATCCTCAAGCATCTGCGGAGTAAAGTTCATCTTTTTGTAATGGGCAACCATCCGGGGCCATCCGGCAACAGCCATGATCAGCATGAAACGGCGGTATTCCTCACCGGGGAAAGCCTTCCGGATCTCTTCAGGATCAAAGGTATCCGCCTGAAAGATCCGGTCAAAAAAGGCGGGATCGATTTTTTCAAAAAAGGCTTTGTTCTGTGCCACATACTCTTCTTTCAATTGAAGTTGTGCGGCGTAATCTGTAAATTCTTTCCAGCTCAGCATGATCATTTCCTTGTTTCAAGTCCCGCTTCCTCCAAGTGGAAACGGAAGTTATTTTTTCTCAATTCGGAACGGAGTTCCTCAAGTTTGACCTCTTTGGGGTCGCAGTTGTTTTTGACGGCAAGAGCCGCAGCGACACCTGCGGCTTCCCCCGTCATAGCGGCGGCAGGTATCACCCGGAACGTTTCCCAAGCATCCCCCACTGCCCCCATACATCTGCCTGCGACAAGAGCGCCGTTGATCTTTTCAGGCAGCAAAGTGCCATAGGGCGTTTCCCAGACAAATCCCTTTTTGCGCCAGTCGGCGTAAAGTCCGATGGAGTCCTCAAAATGTCTGCCGTACATATCATCGTCAAGCATGAAACAGCATTTGGCACAGGCGATCTTGCGGAACTGGGGCATAGCGGGAAGATGCAGCGGGAAATGATTGTGTCTCAATGCCGGATCTTCAGCGTAGATTTTTTCGTAATGCTCCCGGATGATCTGCCATGCAGTCCGGGTGAAACGCGTTGCACTCTTTCCAGTTTCCGGCGCATCGATTTTCGGATATTGATTGATGGGCCCTGTAGGCTGAATGTGGATATCATCAGTAAAATGGTAACGCTCAGCTCTGCCGGGAGCATTCTCAAGCCACCAGGGGGAAATAAAGTTTTCCCCTGTTTCAAAAGCGCCCCCTGCCCTGCGGATCAGAGAGGCGTCGCCGGTGGTGTCAATGAAACAATTCCCCTCAATGGTAAAGGTGCCGGAGGCATTGGCCGCCTGAATGGAGCAGACAGCGTTTTTCTCATCTGTTTGCGCTCCAATGACCATGGTATCCAGAAAAAGTTCAACACCGCATTCAAGCAGCACTTTATCAAGTTCCAGCGTAAACCCGGCAGGGTTGAAGTAACACTTGTAACGGAGTTCATTTGAATTGTACCCTTGAGGGCCGCCCCATTTTTCAGGAAGTTCAAAGGGGCCGTAATTCAAACTGCGCTTGAGCAATTCCTCGGCGATGCCGAAAGTCACCTGAGTACCGAAACCGTCGCACAGGGGCAGATAGACCAATATCAGACCGCTTGTCGCCAATCCGCCGATGAGAGTCTGTTTCTCAATAAGGGCGGTTTTCATCCCCTTCCGTGCGGCGGCAACAGCAGCGGCAATGCCTGCGATACCGGCACCAGTTACGACAACATCATATTTCAAATTATCACTCATAAAATCACTCCGTATCATATTCCTGTTGAATATAGCATTGAAAGTCTGTTTTTTCAAGGAGTCCTTTGCTCAGCTTTACAAATTCGGCAATCGAGTAGGAGGCTGTCCATTATTTGGACAGCCGTCCTCTCACACCACCGTACGTGCCGTTCGGCATACGGCGGTTCAGTAACTTGAGTGCAGTTCATTATACCGGATGAAGATATCGTCATATCCCATCTGAAT
>JAFWBQ010000088.1 GCA_017507125.1 Lentisphaeria bacterium | reverse complement strand
TCAGACCGGGATTTTGCTATTGCCTTCTTTCAGATTCCACCTCACGATGGACACCCTTGGCTTTCGCTAACAGTTCCTACTGACAAGGTCTGTATCGGACTTTCACCGACGAGTCAATGCGCATGCCGCGCATACTAAAAAACGGCAGAGCGTGATGCCCTGCCGTTTTCAGTTGACTGTCACTTATTCAAAGAGAGCCTCTCCGAAAGCCTCTCTGTCATGGAATCCGGCATTTTCCAGATTGGGTGACCAGAGAGAAAGTTCAGGGACCTCATTGCCGGAGCCGCCGATGATCCGGGATTCGCGGCCGATATTGAGAGTCCAGACGTTGCCCGGTTTGGGGGTGGGGACTTTGAGTTCACTGAAAGGAACTGTAAAGAGAGAGTACCATTTATCCCCCTCCCGGCGGCACGCATAGCTCCACTTGCCGTTCCAGGCAGTGTCATGCTTGTTGTAGAGAGGATGCAGGGGGTCAGTGATGAATCCGAAAGCCTCGTCAAAACGGGACTCTTTGGCAGGGGTATAGATCATGTGGTAGAAACTCTGGCGCATTCCCTGAGGATCAAGCAGTATCTCAATACAATCATTGCGCCAGCAGGGACCGTCATTGCCGAGAGAGTGGAAGGTCTTCCGGGGATCAAGGTCGGAAACAATGCCGATGTAGAAGTTTTTGTCATCATAGGCGGCTTTGAATCTGCTCTTTTCGTTGATGGCACCCAGCTGGATCCCGCCCAGTTCCTCCCATTTAAGATCTTTCCAGACTCCATTTTCAAAGTCGTTGAACTCAACGACGCCGTTGACCTTTTTGATGGTCATGCGCTTTTTGATGGTTCCGGGGAGGATCTTTTTCTCTCTGAGCATTTTGGTATCCCAGTTGAAGGGCGCCCCCAGAGTGGAGGAGCGTCCGTTGCTCAACAGCCATGCCTTTGAGGCGCCGTCAAAGAAACGCACTTCAGGAAAGTCATTGAATCTGCCGACCCGACCTTTGGGGGCGGTCATTTTATCCACCAGAGCGTTCCGGGCATCCAGCGCGGCGGCGAGGAGTTCAAAGGTCTGCCAGCTGGGGGCGGTGCGGTAGGCGCGGTACATCTGGATCACATCCACAATGGATTTCAGGTACTCAAATTCAGCGCGCACAAGGGCAAGGCGTTTTTTCACCTTGGGCTGAACTGCCAGTTTTTCGGCGCGGGTAAGATTCTTGTTCAGATTATCCATGAGTTCAGGATTGTAAAGGGTGCCGAAGACATGGCGCTGGCTGGAAAGATACCGGGTTTCTTTGATCCAGGGCATCAGCTCAAGAGCATGGTGGAGCGCTTCAAAGAAACTCCGCATGGGAGCGGCGCTTTCGTGATAGGCGCGCTCGTAAAACTCAAGGAGAAGTTTTTCGTAGTTGAGAGAGGGATTTTCCAGGAGTTTTCCGAAAATGTAGTAAACAGGTGCTTCAAGTCCGAAAAGTTCACCGAAACCGCAGCGGTAAATGCCTTTTACGCCGTTGGAAAGAAAGGTGTTGACCTGTTTGGCAATGTAAGAAGGAGGACACTTGGGGGTGTATCCTGTGATGTGATAGTTGCCCCAGTTGTAGATGTAAACAAGGAATCCGCCGGGAACTTTGATCTTTTTCCAGTCGGCAAAGGTCTTCTCGGAGTACTTGCAGAGTTCGATCATGGTGTTGGCGGGGAACTCCTTGAAACTCTTGGGAGGATCAAAGTTTGGGGGATAGCAGATGATGACCACCTTTTTGCCGGGACGGTCGGTCATAAGTCTTTCGGCAAGAGCACGGTGGAGGATCCAGATCTTTTCGCCGAAGTCTTCGCCGGGAATCCCGAAGGCTTTGCACTTTTCACAAAGACAGGCCGTAAATCCATCGGTCTGGGCAAGCTCCACAGCTTCAGCACCCTCATCAAGTTTTTTGAGCATCTCTTTGTAGATCAGCTCCTGAACCTGGGGATTGGAAATGCAAAGATGGTTGCCCAGAGCGGAACGTTTGCCTGAGCGCTCCACAAAGTATTCAGGATTGCTTTTGGCATACTTTTTGGCGGGTACGGCGTCATAGTAGGAGTGTCCGCCGTAAAGACGGAACTTGCCGTATCCGGGGTTGGCATTGGAGTAATCATAGATGTAACCGTTGGCGCGTCCGGCGCCCATGATGATCCGGGGAGTGATGTGCAAAGTGAGATTCTCAGCGATCAAAATCATTTTGCTCCTGACAAAATCAGTTCCGTTGACACCGGGGAGCAGGAATCTGCCGTTGAGGAACTGCTCCACAAATCTGACGGTTCCGGTGATGGTTCCCAGCACGCAGTCGCTGTTGTGGCGGACTCTGCCCGCTTTGCCAAAACGCTGCCGGTCGCTTCCGGCAATGAAGATATCGCCGCCCCGGGTGGCGATGACAGCGTTGAAGTTCTCAAATTTCAGAGGTTCAATGCCGATGCCGCGAATAGCTCTGGTGTTGCCCAGAAAGATGGTAGTGCCTTTGAAAGCACCGCTTTTTCCCTCGATCTCAACTTTGGCTTTGATGCCGAGAGTTTCAGCAAGTCCCTGCTGAATGACAGCTGCGGCATCTTTCAGGAACCTGTCAATACCGGGATTGGCATGTTCAGCCGGAATGACGATCCGCACAGAACTTGTGGAACGCAGTTCAATGGGGGGGACGTTTTCAGGAACGCTCCTGCACCCGGAAAGCAGAAGTGCCGCGGCGCAGACCAACAGTAAGAAATGTTTCATCTCTTTTTCCTTTTATTTGATTCTTTGCAGATTTCAGAACTCCAGAGTGCCGATGCCGGTGTAACGGTGGCGCCAGTTGAGCAAGTTGATATTGTACTCCCAGGTGTAGCAGTACTTTTTGACATGGTAAACAAAATCAATATGACGCCTTTCCCCTTTGGCGGCGGGGCCGCCGAAAAGAGCAAGGGGAATGGTGATTTGAGTCACAGGACTTTGACCGGGCGTGTTGATCCGTTTCATCATGACCTTGTATTTGGCGGCATCTTTCCAGCGGAGATCCCAGGTGTCGCTGTAATCGTTGCCTGTCTGCGCCTTGGTACGCAGATGGATCCCGGCTCTGCCGCCCAGGGAGCTGCCCCAGATCCGGTAGCGGGGCGTTTTGGAATTTTGCTGGACCCGGACTTCAATGGTTCCTTTACGGAACTCTTCAGGCATGTTGTCAAAGCGCATTTCAGCCACCAGATTTTCGCCTTCCACGCGGCATCTGACAAAGATGGGGTGTTCCTTGACAAAGGTCACATCTTTGTTGCCGAAAATGTCGATCATCTGCTGCCATGCGGGATCACCGGCCTTCAGGACTCTGCCTGAGGGACGCATCTTTTTCTCAAGGAAGAACTCCACATCCCAGTTGAAAGGCGCTTTCAGGGGGGCGCCAAGTCTGCCGTTTTTCATGACCATTTCAACGGGGAAATGTCCGAGGGTGACAAAGCCGGACTGACCTTTCAGATAGCGCTTGCTGCCGGATTTGTATGTGGGCAGACTGAGGATGAATTTTTTGCGGTCAACGATGAGATTGGCAAGAGTTTCAAACTCCTTCTGACCGGGGTTGGCGTGGTAGTTGAAAAAGGCATTGCAGGCGCCGGCAGTCAGTTTCAGGTAGTTGAATTCAAGACGCGCCATTTTGAGAATATCTGCGCCTTTGCCCTTTCCGGCGCTCTTTTCGGCGTTGGCAAGAAGCGTTTCAAGTTCGCTGATGACCTTTTCAGGATAGCGGCGGTGGAGCAGCGCCACATTGGGAGCAAAAACGCTTTTCTTCGTCCCCTGCGCCAGAGGGTTGGTGTAATCCTCTTTGGCAGCTTTCACTTTGTCGATCCGGGAGTAAAGAAGTGTGTAGAACTTTTCCATCCATGCGCCTGCTTTGGCGCCGAAACTTCTGGTGCAGAAAGTATTCAGGAACTTTTCAGGCGTTGTTTCATCCCCGGCAAAAGCGCGCAGATAATAGGTCACTACAGGGGAGTTGAGTCCGGGGAGTTCTGAAAGTCCGCAGAAATAGATGGCGTTGACATTGTATTTGCGGAAGAGCGCTGTCTGACTCTGCGCCTGTTTCATGGAAAAGGTGGGGGTCAATCCTTCGGTATGGTATTCGCCCCAGTTGTAAAGGTAGACATCAAAGCCCAGAGGCACGTTGCATGCTTTCCACTGCTTGAGGTACTCTTCGTTGAGTCTCTGACCTGCAGCAAGGGTCACGGAAACATTTTTGGGGAATTTGGCATTTTTCGGTGGATAGACCGTGGGACCGTAGGCGATGATACGCACAGATTTGCCGGGACGGTCTTTGAGAAGACGCTGAGCCATATCCAGATGAAGTTTCCAGAGCGCTTCACCGGCGCCCTCTTTGAAAAAGCTCTTGCAGGGCACACATTCACAGACCCGGAATCCGTCGGTCTGGGCAAGCTGGCTCTCTTTGTAACGGGGATCGGCAAGGGTATTGAGAACTTCCTGATAGATCAGTTTCTGCACCTCAGGATTGGAAAGACAATACTGGGGGATCCCCGGATAGCCGTTGCGCTTGCCCCGGACGATGGCAAAGTATTCAAGATGGCTTTTCAGATATTTGGCAGGAGGAATGGCGGGAATATGAGAGTGTCCGCCGTGGCACTTGTACCAGGGGGCGGGGAGCATATCGTTTGCCATGGCGTAATACTGTTCCTGAGAGCGGCCGATGCCGAACATGGTATAAGGAACAGCATCAACATTCAGATCCGCAGGGAGTGTCATTTCAGGAACAGAGGGAACAAAGATGCCGTTTTTCCCCTGATAAAGGAAGTCCGCCCCGGCAAACTTTTTGGCAAACTCAAGCAGCGCCTTGACGGAACCCAGACGCAAAGTGTGATAACCGGAACGCTTTCCGGGGGTGGGATCATTGTCATCCCCAAGAAGGAAGATATCCCCTTTATCAGCTTTCATGCGGTACTCGTTGAGCGCCCATTTTTTCTGCATTCCCCGTTTGGCGGCGGCGGTGGTGTGCCCCACATAGATCGCCTTTTTGCCGGGTTTGACATCCTTTTCGCAGATGAAATGGATCTGGACGCCGGTGCGTTTGCGGATCAGATCCCGGAGCAGCTGCGCCGCGTAACGGTATTCACGCATAAGGTTGAGGGATGCCTTCTCAGGGAAAGCGATCACATAATCGCTCTTGCCCTCTTTCACAATGGCAAGATCGGCACCGTTGAGCAGAGATAACCCCAGTGCCGCCGTCAGCAGAAGTGTCAGAAAATGTTTCATTATTGTTTTTCCGGATTTATTGTTTATCTTGTTTTACGGACTTTTACATATTATAGCACACTTCAAGGTCATTTGCAAGCAAAAAAGAAGGTCATCCTCACAAATGACCTCTTTTTCAAAGGAGCGGGACGAAAACTCTTTTTTCACATCAGCTTTTCAAGTTTCACATCCCAGAGTCTGTCCCATGATCGCGGCACCCGGAGCGGCGTTGCGATCATCAGGACATACCAGGCGGAGTTTTCGAGCACCAGAGTCTGTTTGACATGATGATTTCCCGGTGCAGGCAGATGATTGTAACTGAAAACCGCAGGACTTTTCACTCTGTATGAACGCAGTTTTATAATATCGCTGAAAGCCTCTTTATTCAATCCGGGGACTTCATAGAGCATGAAGTTCATGGCATTGACTCCCAGACGGCGGAAAGAGAAGCGGTAGACACCGGCGGGCAGGAACATATACTGCCTGATTTCAGGGTACTTGCCGTCACCGAATCCCAGATGGTTGGAGCCGTATTTGGCTTTGACCAGTTTCCAATGGTTCTTGTAGGCATCAGAAAGGACATCCCCGATCTGCTCATAGAAGTACCAGTTCTCAAGTTTGGGATGCGCTCCTTTGACTTTGGGATCACCGGGCGTACCTTTTTTGAAATCACCATTTTGGATGTAGTTGGGAAGAGCCTTGCCGGAGTTTTCCCCCATAAGTATGGCAATGGGGAGAAGAGCGGGATATTTCTTGTACGCATTGCTCCAATACGCCTGCCGCGCCTTGCGCTTCATGGGGGGAGTGATGGATTTCTGATGATTACGCAATGCCGTTTCAACGGACTCCAGCACACAGGCGTTGACGGCGTTGCGGTAGAGTCCGTATATGGGATTGACACGTTTGCGGCGGTGTTTCCCGATGATGTAACGGTAAAGACCGATATCATCTTTGCTGATGAGGTTTTTCCAGAGATCTGTGAAACGGGCATCCCGCGCCTGACAGCGTTTGAAGATGGCATTGATCTCCTCAAGAGAAAGAGGCGTTTTATTCTGCAAAGTGAGGCAGTCAAGATAGTTTTCTGCCAGACAGCGGATGTAGGAGAAATAGTTTTTGACCACCAGAAAGCGCTCTTTCTGAAGAGGAGTCATGGGGGATTTTTCAGCCTGTTCAAGAGCCTTTTCCATGATTCCCACATCACCGGGGCGCAGACCGATGAACTTTTCAACGCCGTAAGATTGAACTCCCGGCTTTTTCCCGCCGTGGATCTTATATTCCCTGTTACAGACCGTTTCCCAAGTGTCATAATATTTCTTCACATGGGGAGCGGCAGCAGGACCGTAGGCTTTGATACAGTATTCTTCAAGAACTTTGTCAGGGTCGCTTTTGAGATCCCAGAGCAGACGCCCGAGGATGTACTGTTTGGGGGCATTGGCGGCGGCGATGGTGTAGACTTCGCCGAAATATTCTCTGACGCCGATCTTGTGGAGTTCGCGCAGATGCTTCGCCATGACCTGAGGATAATGGCGGGGCAAGGGATACCACTGGTCAAGCTGATGCTCCCAGTATCCCAGTTGCCTCATGCCTCTGGCGGCAAATTCCCGGATGGTATGTTCCCGGGTGCTCATGCCGATGAGGGCGGGGTGGATCTTTGCCCGCACAGGCGCCATGCTTGTGGCATCACTGTAAAGCAGAATGATGCCTTTGACCTCCGGATTGATTTTCAATGCGGCATCAAGGATCTTTTCATAGAATGTGAAGTAACGGCTTGAGTAAAAGCCTTTTGCCCTTTCAGCAGGATCATCCCATGCGGTACAGTTTTTGCATTCACAGTGGTTCCCGGCGCCGTCGTTGACAGAGAGCTGTACTGCATCAGAACCGCCTTTTCCGTGATTTTTGAGAATATGATCCACAAAAAGTTTCTGCACCTCAGGATTGCTGACGCAAGGTGCCCAGTCGCAAAGCTGTTTCCGGGGGTTGTTGTGCCGTTTGCCCCGGACGAGAGGGAAATATTCAGGATGTGTTTTGCCGTATTTTTTCGGATTGATGACCACTCCGAAAGTGTGCCATGAAATATTACGGCGGCTTTCACCCAGATACATACGGGAAAGCTCTTTGTTGATGTAGGAGTTCATGGTCCACGCCCGGGTGTTGAAGTCGGGACTTTCCTGAACATTGATTTTTCCCGGCATCTGCCACTTGGAGTTATCAGGGATCACCAGACCGAGTTCACCGGGGAGCACGATATCCACCCCCAGATATTTCCGCAGAAAATAGTTCCCGGGGTAGCAGTATCCCCAGGCGTCCCGGCTCATGAGGAGACAGACATTCTTTTTCCCCTTGAAAGTGACCGGATAGCGGATGATAAAACTGTCTTTGGGTTTGCCTGAGAGCACCTTGCTGTATTCTCCCCCTGCAACGGCTTCGCGGGTGATGAGAAAGATGGTCCGGGCATCGGCTTTTTCAAAGGGAACGACTTTGATCTCCTGTTTCAAAGTCTGGGAAAGGCGTTTGGCAAAGAGTTCTGCTGTGGCTTCAAGAGTCACCTCTTTACGCAAACGGGGTTCAGAAGAATCCTTGAGGAAACTCACCTGAAACTTTTCCGCTCCGGCAAGGACAAGACTCAGGCAGAGTAAAAGAGATGTTATGCTGAATCGCAATATATTCATTGTTTGTACCATTGTTGGTTGTTCGGATAAAACTTAAAAAAAAGGAACAAATTGTGTTCCCTCTTTAAGAAGCCGCCTTAAATACTCTTGGCTCTGGGAAGCCAGGTGATACCATTGTACTTGACCAGAGGCTTGACAGGATAAGCACTGAACCGGATCATTTTGACATGCATATCAGCATACATGAAATTGGCTTTTCCAGTGTGGCGGGGCGGTATGAATTTTCTCTTTCCGTCATCGGAATTTGTCGGATTGTATGCACAGCGGTAATCGGTGTTGCCGTAACCCGCGCTGTCTGCCATATAGACTGAGGCAGAAGGACGGGTGAGCTGACTGATTTTAAGAGTTTTTATTTTTTTTGCAACATCATCATCACTGTCGCCGTGGAACTGTCGGTTCACAGCCATACTCAGGTAAATCGTTACGTCTTCAAGTTGGGGAGCACAAAAGTTTGCGCCCTCCCGGGGATTACCCAGATTTTCAATAAAGCAGCCGGGAGCAGGCGGCGCTGCCGGACAGACAAACTGATTGGTCACAAGTTTGCCGTCAATCAGGGCGATGCCGCCCAGATACTCCACATCGTGTTTCCAGGGCAGATAAGCGGTCAGGCCGCTTTTATCTCTGGAAAACCATCTGTAAGCCTGTTTTGAAAGAAGCGTTCCATATCTGTGCCGGGGGAAATACCCTTGATTATCGGCTTGATACAGGACAACATACTTTCCGACAGTTCCGAAATTGTTGGTACAGGTGGTTCCTTTGGCAGTATCCCTTGCCCTCTGCAAAGCAGGCAGCAGCATGGCGGCAAGAATGGCGATGATAGCGATCACGACCAACAGTTCAATCAATGTGAATTCCCGGATAAAAGTTTTTTTCATTTTAAATCAAACCTTTTTGTATCAATTGAGTTTTTCAAGTTTAATACCCCAGAGTCTGCTCCATGTTCCGGGAGTGGTGTTGGGGGAAGCAATAAGCAGTGCGTACCAGCTGTCAGCGGGCACGATGATGATACGCGAAAATTGCACAACGCCTCTTGCCTTGTGGCAGTTGAAACTGGCAAACTCAGGGGTTTTTAATCTCTGAGTTCTGAGCATTGAAATGTCTTTGAGAGCCGCAGGGTTGAAGTCGGGCACTTCGTAGAAAGAAAAGCGCAGCAGATTGTTGGGGCGGCAGCTGAAAGAGAATCTGTAAGCACCCGCAGTAAGTTTCATATACTGACGCAGTTCAGGATATTTGCCCTGTCCGATGGCAAGATGATTGCTGCTGGATTTGGAGGGAACAACTCTCCAGAGACTCTTGTACTCATCAGACTGGACCTGACCGATCTGTTCATAGAAGAACCACTCTTCCATCCCGGGATGGGCTCCGGGAACGGCGGGATCACCGGGAGTGAACTTTTTGAAGTTGCCGTTGCGGATATAGTTTTTGGGAGCCTTGCCGGAGATACGGTTGATGACAGAAGAGATCTCGATCAACTCAGGATATCTGGCTTGGGTCTTCTGCCAGAATTCAAGGCGTTCCCTGCGTTTCATGTTCTTGCAGTTGACTTTTGCATAGTTGTCAAGAGCCATGCAGACGGATTCAAGAACATATCCTGTAACAACGTCACGGTAGTTGTGGTAGATGGTGTTGACACCCTTTCTGGTCTTGTGGAGATAACGGTAGATGCCCAGCATATCCTTGCTGATCAGATTTTTCCACATGGAGTCAAACTTTTTATCCAGTTCGGCACACTGTTTACGCAGAGCATTGATCTCATCAAGAGAAAGTTTCTCTGAACGCAGTCTCTGTGAAATAAGGTAGCGGTCTGCCAGACAGGCGGTGTATTCAAAGTGATTGACGACATCCATCAGACGTTTCTTCTGAAGAGCGGTCATGGGGGAGCCCTGAGCCTTTTTCAGAGCGGCGCGCATCCGGGCGGTATCTCCCTGACGGAGTCCCTTGAAACGGTCAATGCTGTAAGTGAAAGGAACTTTGCCCTTCACCTTGACAGTGGCGGCGCGGTCGCGCTCACAGACAGTTTCCCACACATCGTAATAGGCTTTCACATGGGGTGCGGCAGCCTTGCCGAAGGCTTTGGTGCAGTACTCCATCATCACCTTTTCGATGTCGCAGTTCACATCCCAGAGGAGTCTGCCCAGAATGTACTGTTTGGGGCCGTTGGCGGCGTGGATCATGTAGACTTCGCCGAAGTACTCACTCAGCCCCATCTTGTGAAGTCTGCGAAGCTTCTCAGCCATATATTTGGGGAAATGACGCACCAGGGGATAGGAGCGGTCAAGATGATGATCCCACAATCCCATGCGCTTGAGTCCTTTTTTGGAAAATCCTTCAAAGTCAACTCTGTTGGTTCCCATGCCGATGATGCCGGGATGGATCCGGACATCAGGAACCTGCAGGGTGCAGTCAGAGTAAAGCAGAATGATGATCTTGGCGTCAGGATTGACCTTTCTTGCCTGATCCAGGATCTTGCCGTAAAAGTGGAAATAACGGTTGGAGTAGTTGTCTTTAGAGGCGGGCTTGGGCACGCCGGGGGCGTTGCAGAGGCTGCATTCGCAGTGTCTTCCGGCGCCGTCGTTGACGGCAAGACTCACGCCGTCGGCATCGCTTTTACCGTAATTTTTCAGCACATGATCCACAAGGATCTTCTGCACTTCAGGATTGCCGAGACAGGGCTGCCAGTCAACCCGCTGTTTCCGGGGATTGTTGAAACGTTTGCCCCGGATGAGAGGATAGTATTCCGGGTGTTTCCTGCCGTATTTTTTTGGGTCAAGGATCCTGCCCAGAGCGTGCCAGGAGATGTTGCGTCCGCTTTCGCCCATAGCCATGCGCTGGATCTCTTTGTCAATGGTGCTGTTCATAGTCCAGCGGCGGGTGTGGAACGAGGGCGCCTGAACCACTTCAACTTTTGCGGGCATCTGCCACTTTGCACCGTTTTCGGGGAAGACGAATCCGGATTCCCCCAGTCCCACGATGTCAAAGCCGACAAACTCCCTCAGAAACCAGTTGGCGGGGAAATAGTATCCCCAGGCGTCCCGGGACATGAGAAGACAGACATTCTTTTTGCCCTTGACGGTCACAGGATAGCGGATGAGAAAACTGTCTTTCGGTTTCCCGGCAAGGATCTTTTCATATTCGCCCCCCATGGCCTTTTCACGGGTCATGAGGAAAATGGTCTTTGCATTTGCCTTTTCAAAGGGAACAAACTCCACCTGCCGCTTGAGGCTCTGGGAAAGACGCTTGGCAAAGAGCGCCGCGTAAACTTCAGGGGTCTGAGAAGCTCTGCGGTGGGGCTCTTCAGGACCGGGGAGGAATGTCACCTGAAATTCAGGCACAGCGCCATGCAGCAAAACACCCGCTGAGAAACACAGCAGCAGTGCGGCATGTTTCAAAAATTTGTATTTTTTCATAAAATTCTCCTATGATAAATTTCCACTTCGATGTGGATTTTTTTGTTAATTTTCTTTCAATTTGAATTGAGTGAAGTCCTCGAACACCCAATTATATTTCAAAGTTCTAAAAATAATATCCAGGAATTTGCGTGCCAAGGCGATAT
>JAFWBQ010000087.1 GCA_017507125.1 Lentisphaeria bacterium | reverse complement strand
TATTACTGCACAACAGAACTGTCTTTTTAAAACAAAAAACAACACATCCTTACGCCCGTCAGGGCGCACTTCACGTTTGCCGCAGGCAAACTCTTCACACCTTCACATCTTCACTCGATCAGCGTTCACGCTGATCGAACTATTGGTCGTTATCGCCATCATCGCCATTCTTGCCGCCATGCTGCTGCCCGCCTTGCAGCAGGCACGGGAACGGGGACGCTCCGCTTCCTGTACCAGTAATCTTTCTCAGTTCGGAAAAGCCGCAGGGTTTTATATTGATGATAACAAAGGATATATCGCCCCCTGGAAAAATACGCCCAACTGGAATGCTGACAGAAAAAATATTTTCGGGTGCCGTCCCTCTAACGGAGTGCTTGCCTCCTATCTGGGACGCGCTGAAACAAGTGTTTGGGGTATCCTCGGCGGAACTTACAGCGGCAGACGTGACCCTCTGATTTGTCCTGCGTTTCAGCCCGAAATCAGGACCGCTGAGCGTTACAGTTACGCCATCAACTGCAATATGGAGGTCGCAACACCGGGAAATCACCGCTACCTGCTTCAGTTTCTGCTGACCTCAAAGTGGAAATATCCTTCACGCTTGAGCTATATTCTTGAAAACGACTCTACCGTGGGCAATACCTACCACAGAATATGGTACATGCAGGATAATGCCAAGACCAACAGCTCCAATTTGAACAACGTCCATTTCCGTCACAACATGAGCGCCAATGTGCTTTTCGGCGACGGTCATGTGGATTCTTTGCGCTATAAACAGCTCCCCGGCAGATATCCCGGTGAAACTTCAGGCTGGGCGTATTACACCTCATTCTGGACACCTTTTAATCCTGATCGTGCCACTCAGGTCCCCCCAAACAACATCTGGTGAAAAATCCATTCAATTTCGGAGATAAACATTGAAACGTTTCCTCTTTATTCCGGCGCTCCTTGCCTTTATGGTTTCAGGAGCGGAGCTCTCTTACAAAAACGACTTTTTCAGTGTGCGCTTTGATACAAAAGGTGCCGTCATCAAAGAGCTGATCCACAGAAATCAGAACTGGAACGGTTCTTCAAAGGCAGGCAATTCTTTCGGCGAAATGCGTATCGGTTGCGCCACCGGTGAAAAGTCACAGGAACACGAAAACTTTGAAAAGTATGACTTTACTTTGAAAGAGTGGAAAGAGCTGGGCAGAAATACGGTCCATATCACCTTTACAGCCTGTGGAAATGTGTTTAAGAATATACGCCTTAACAAGACCTACAAGTTCAACCACTACCGTCCCGATGAGATGATCGTTGAGTATGAACTTGTGAACAGCGGCACCAAACCTCAGAGCATCTTTCTGAGTACCCGTACTTTTTTTCGCCGTTCCGGTCAGAACAATACCTATTTCCAACCCCGCGCCAAAGGAGATGCGGCGCTGGTGCAGAGCAAATATCTTGAATTTTCCATGCTCCCCCCCCGGCGCTATCTTGCTGTGGCAGGGGACGATAAAAGCGGCCTTGTCCTTGCTTTCCCCGCCGACAGTGTCACAGGTTTCATGAACTGGTTCCTCAAAGAAGGATACCCCACTCAGGAGTATTTCTCTGATGAACGCATCATCGCTCCCGGAGCCAGCCGCAAGATCAGTGTCAAAATGCTTTTTGTCAAAGATGTGAAAAAGACCTGCGCCCTGAGTTCCATGAAATGCACCCCCATCAAAGGGAAGATCCCCCCGCAGGTGGAACAGCTCAACCGGCAGGAAGACCCCTCGTACAAAGTGCGTGTTCTCAAGGCCGCCAACCCCGAAAACCGGAATTTTGCCGATATCACCTTGAACCGCCAGTTCAACGATTCATGGCGCGCCGTCACTCTGCCCGCTGAGGCGCAGATCAAAAATATCGCCGTCTTTGAAGTTGAAAACGGCTCTCCCGCTTTTGACCGTCCGGTGACATTTGCCCTCAAGGGCAGAGAGCTGCTCCTTTTCATCCCCGGTCTGCTCCCGGGACAATCTCTCTGGAACGCCGGGATCGTTGACGGTTTTTACCAGTCCCGGCGAGGTGCTCAAACCGCCGCCGGTCCCATCGCTGTCAAGTGCCGTATCTACTTTGACCACCCCGGCGGCAGAAAAGTTGCCGATGCCCCCGCTGGTGGCGAACTCTATATCAACGGCAGTTTTGAGAAAGCCGATCCGAAAAACCCCAAAGTTCCTCACTATTCCCAATTTGTCTCCAACCCCCACCGCAAAGTGGTGTGGCGCAAAGAGGGCGGCGTGAACAACAGCGCCTGTCTTGAGGGCGGCTCCGCCATTTTTTCCTTCTTCCCCGAAGCGGGCGTCACCTATGATCTCAGCGTCAAGCTGAAAAATGTGGGCGGCGGCGGCAGAATGTGGCTCTATCTCACCTTCTACGACGCCGGGGGAAAGATGATGACCCGGAACAGAAAACTTCTCTTTTGCAGCGACAACGCCTTTGAGTGGAAAGAGATCAAAAAGAGTTTCATTCCCCCCAGAGATGCCGCGGCAGGCGAAGTGACCGTTTCCAGAGCCAAGCGCAACGGACTTTCCATTATGGTGGATGACTTCAGCGTCAAGGCTTCTCCCGTTTCATGTGTGAAAATTTCCCCCAAAGAGATGGCGCGCCGGGAACTTGTCAAACAGTGGGATATTCCCATCAATGAACTTGAATCCATTTCCACCGCTGCAGCATTCCCTTTGAAAAAGTGGTTTATCCCCTCTGATGCTCCCATTGATCTTCTGGTGCTGCCCTGTGAAAACCGGGTGGGCAGACTCCTCGGCGCCAAGCAGGAAATCGCCGAACTTGCCAGCCGTCACCGGATGAATCTCAAGTGCATCCCCATCATCCGCGAACCTGTGTCAAGCACCGGCAGTTACGGCGTCTGGGTGATGAACTTCAAGAAAACTCTCTCTGCCTACACCGCCGAATCTCTTAAAGAGATCAAAAAGGCGCCCAAAGTGGTGCTTCTCACCGCCTTTCAGGAAAAACTCCACAGCAGGGATTTTTTTGACATCCTCGCCAAATGGCAGAAAGCAGGAACTCATTTCATCTTTTTTAACTGCACCCCTCCCAAAAGTCTGAAAGGCAAGAGGTGTTCTGCTCCTGTTTCAAGTGTCCTGCCCCGGATGCGTAATGTCAAAGCCGACGGCATGTTTGAGTGGTACAAAAAGGGCAGTTCCTATGTGGTCGTGTCAAAACACAGTGTCTCCTCAAACCCCACTGTGGAGGAAGAGGAACAGACCATGGCGCATTTCCACAAAGCGCGGACAGGCAGAGATTTCCCCTGGTGGGAGTACAGCTATCTGCCCGATCTTCAGGTGCTGCGTTTCCTGAGCGGCATCAAAAGCCCTGTCAAATTTGTTTCCGGGGATGAAAAGAGCATCGTCTGCAAGGCTGATGCGCCCTTCAAAGGCACCCTTGAAGTGGTGTACCGCAACCGTTACCGGGAGCTCAAAGGAGGCTTCTCTCAGGCTCTGGATCTTAAAACAGGCGTCACCAATGTGGCGCTCCCCGCACAGAAACTCCCCGGCGGACTCATGGTCGCCGAAGTCAGACTCCTGAACGCCGGAGGTGCTGTGGTTGATGCGGGGGCGTTCCGCTTTGACCGCAAGGCGGAAACAACCATCGAAGTCAAATTTGCCGACGCTGAAAGGATCTTCCCCAGAGGAAAAGGTATTGATTTTACTCTCTTTGTCAAAAATGCCCCCCCACACGCCCTTGTGGAAACGGAAATAGAGGATGTTTTCGGACGTGTCATCTACCGCAAAATTTCCCCCGCCAACGCTCAGATGGTTTTTGCCGTTCCCGATCTGGAGCGAACTTGCTTGAACAACCTCTTCGTGAGAGTCAAAAAAGAGGGTGTGATCATCGCTGAAAATATGACAGAGTTCTCTTCGCCTCAGGGTAAACCGGATTTTCTGGAGTACAAAGGGATCATGTGGGGCAACTCAAGCATCGTCAAGCGCGAAATGGGCATCGTGGGAGCGACCCTGGGCAACGTGGATTGGGCCAACACTCCTGTCTATATCCGCGCCATGCGTCTTTTGAATGTGGATCCCTCACCCATGGGGATGTATAAGTACGGCAAAACAGCCCACTTGTACCGGAACGACCGGAAATCCAAACCTGTCCGCACCCCCTGTTTCTCTGATCCCGCCTTCCACAAAGCCAACTCGGAGCGCCTTGCCAAATATGCAAAAATCAGCCGTTACCGTTACTACGATGTGCAGAACTACTGGAGCGGTGATGAACAGTATCTGGGAGCATCGGTCTGCTATTCTCCCCATTGTCTGAAGCTCTTCCGGGAGTATCTGAAAAAAGAGTACAAAAACATCGCCGCCCTCAATAAAGAGTGGGAATCTTCTTTCAAATCCTTTGATGAGGTCACTCCTGAACAGCAGGATGAACTCAAAAGCAAAAACAATCTCGCCCCCTGGCTGGATCACAAACTTTTCATGGCTCAGGTCTATGCCAAAGGGCAGTTCGGATTCTTTGCAAGAGAACTTGAGAAATACTCCTGTCACATCAAGTTCGGCCCCAGCGGTACCGCCAATCCGGGACTGGGATATGACTGGTATCAGATGATGAAATACTGCAAGCTCCTGAGCTATTACAGCGGGATCCAGGTGAAACTGATCCACGACTTCGGCGGCAAAGAGATCCGCGCCGGAAAATGGGGCGGCTACTGCCACGCCCATATTGACGCTGAACCCTATATCTATGATCCCATGTGGGAAGGCTTGCTCCGGGGCGCCAATATGGCCGCTGTGTGGCCCCCCATCATGACTAATGGCGACGGAACGCCTCTGCGGAACTTCTTCCATGCATCACGCTCTCTGAAAGAACTGACCGGCGGCATCGGCAAGATGTGGCTCTCTGCCGACCGCAAAGCTGAGATCGCCATTCTCTACTCCCAGAGTTCTCTCTACACGGCCATGAACTCCGTGGGCAACGCCCAGTGGCAGAACAGCCAGTCTTCATGGGTGAAACTCCTTGAAGACCTGAAATATGACTGCCGTTTCATTTCTTACGAAGAACTGGCGGAAAAAGGGGTGGCAAAGGAGTACAAGGTGCTTATTCTGCCCTGTGCCCTCTCCCTTTCTGAGAAAGAATCCGCCGCCATTGCTGAATTTGTCAAGAGGGGCGGTACCGTTATTGCCGATATCGCTCCCGGCAGATATGACGGACACGGAAAAAGATGGAACAATCCTCTGTTGGCTCATATTTTCCCCCCCAACACAGGGGAGATCAAGTCCACTTTGCAGACTTCTGCAGCTTTGAAGGGGAAATTTTTGACCGGAGAAAAATCTCTGGGCATCGAAACCGTGAAGAAATACGGCAAAGGCAGAGGTGTCCTTCTCAATCTGGTGGTGGGGCAGTACCACTTCATCACCCTGGGAGGTACCGGCGGCGAGATCAGCAAAGCCACCTCCGGCGATGCCAAACTTCAAATGGCTCTGAGGACTCTTGTGAACCGCTATCTGAAAGAGGCTGATGTCAAATGTGAAGTAAGTGTTATGAACGCCAAAGGCGCGGAGTTCCCCTGTCTTGCGGCAATGCGTTATGACAAAGGCGGCAGGATCCTTTTCCTCCACCAGACAGGAGGGGAGGGGGAACGGTTCAACTTCAAAGAAGCTGTTCCTGTTACTGTGAAACTTTCAGAAAAAGGACACATTTACGATGTTCGCGGAGGAAAGTATCTGGGGTATACCGATACTTTCAAAAGTGCCATTCTCCCTGCATGGAGCAAAATTTACTCCATCCAGAAGACCAAAGTGACCGCTCTTAAAGTCACCGCTCCGGGCCGTGTGAAAGCAGGCGATATTTTCAAGGTCGGATTTACCGCCGGCAATGCTTCCGGTGCTCAGGTGTTCCATGTGGAACTTGCGGATCCTTCCGGTAAAGTTGATCCTGTTGCAACCGGAAACTTCAGAAGCGAGTCCGCTTCAGGCTCCTGTCAGCTTCAGGTGCCCTTCAACGGCGCCAAAGGCATCTGGCAGGTATACGTCAAACATGTCAACACCGGCATTTCAAAGAAGGTCAGGATCGAGGTTAAATAAAATGCATAATGATTTCGGTAATGCCGTCAATGAATATTTTGTCAGAGAGTTCCGCCGTCTTTACAAAGAACGGCAGAAACGCATAGATGCTCTCAGTACCCCCGAAGCAGTTCTTGAGTATGCCGCACAGGCAAAGAAAAGAATAAGAGAGGTTTTTGATCTTGACCGGTATGAAAGAACCCCTCTCAACTGCCGGGTGACTTCTGAATATGATTTTCAGAGCTACACTTTGAGAAACCTTGTTTTTGAAAGTGTGCCCGGATACTTTGTGACAGGCAATCTTTATCTGCCCTCAAATCTTACAGCTCCTGTTCCGGCGGTGCTCCATCTGTGCGGTCACAACAGCGACGGAAAATCCTGTACCAACGGTGTCTCTCTCAATGTGGGATTCGCCGCCAACGGTATTGCCGTCCTTGCCATTGACCCTCTCTGTCAGGGGGAACGGTATCAGCATTTCATGGAAAACGAACTGAACCTTTGCGGCGCCCATAACACCATCGGCAAAGAACTGGTTCTTTTCGGAGAGCATTTCGCCGCATGGCGGGCATGGGATGCCGTGCGGGCAGTCGATCTGCTCTGTACTCTGCCTGAAATAGACAGTTCGCGCCTTATGCTTACGGGATGCTCCGGAGGCGGCACCATGACCACATGGGTCAACGCCCTTGAAGAGCGGTTCATCGCTTCAGCCCCCAGCTGCGCCGTCACCCGCTGGCGCAGAACAGTCGAAAATGAACTCCCCATCGACGCCGAGCAGATGCCGCCCTCTCTTGCGGGAGAAGGCTTTGATATGGCGGACTTTCTCATCGCTTCACTCCCCCGCCCCATACTGGTCAGCGGCGAAACCAATGACTTCTTCGATGAAAGAGGTCAGCAGGAGATAGGCAGAGAACTTGAAAAACTTTCAACCATTCTCAACGCCCCTTTGAAAAGTACCTTTTTCACCGGCCCCAACGGACACGGACTCAAACCGGAGCAGCGTGAAGCGATCCGCGCTTTCTTTTTCAAGGCGGCAGGAGTTGTGCCGAGAGGCATTAAAGAAGATGATATCCCCCGGCCCGAAACGGCGCAGAAACTGGCAGCCCCCGATGGCGATGTTTTCAAGATCCCCGGTAATCTGCCCGCCATGGAGCTGATGAAGCAGCGTTGTGCAAAGGTCATTGCCGCAAGAACCTCCCTGAGCAAAGAAGAGAGTGCCGCTGCTCTTAAAAAGTGTCTGGGACTCCCTGAGGAGATCCCCGTTCTTGAAGAGTTCCGCCGTCTGCCGCTCCACACTTTCAGAGATGATGAACATGTCATCAACCGTTATCTCCTTGAAACTGATGAGCGTATTCTGGGTGTCCTCAACGCCTGGACAGGGGACAGTGAGTACCAGATCCCCCGCTGCAAAGAGGCGGTGCTTTATCTGCCTGACAAGGAGTGCATTGAAATGGAAACGCTTCCAACTGAACTCTATGAGGGGAAGATCCTTTTCGGATTCGACTCTTTCGGTGTCGGCAATCTGATCCCCACTTCATGCGGCGTCAGCAGCAGAGATCTGACCGACTTTTACGGCGCGTTCTGGCACTTTGCCGGTATGAGTTACATGTTGGGCAAATCCTTCCCCGGACTTCAGATGGAAGGCATACTTGCACTTTTGAAGCTGTTGAAATCACGGGAAACAGAAAAAGTGACACTTATCGGCAGAGGATACGGCGCCATGCTGGCGCTCTATACGGCTCTGTTTGCTGAAGAGATGGTGGGGAAAACCATTCTAATGGAGTGCCCCCCTGCCTTTGAAGAGTTGGTGGGAACCTGTAACACCCGTTCCTTTTCAGGTATGGTCCCCGGTATATTGAAGTACACAGATCTGCCTCAGCTCGCCGGATTCGCCGGTGCGGAGTTCTGCTGATATGACTCTTGACCCTGAAGATTACATTGAGCCTCACTGCCCCCTTGGTGAAAACTGCTCCTGCACCAGAGATCACGCCCACGGAAACGGCACTTGCCGTGATCCTCTGCCCCTTGAGAAGATCATTGAACAAAGTGACCGCTTTTTCAACGCAGGGGAACAGGAAAAGGTGGGGGAGCATCTGCGTTTCTGGCTCAATGAGGCACGGAAACGCGCCGACAAGAGGGGGGAGCTTTCCATTTTAAGCGAACTCATGGGGCATTACCGGATGAGCCATGATCCCGGAAGAGGATTGGAGTCCGTGGAATCAGGGCTTGCGCTGCTGAGGGAACTTGACCTTTCAGGAACTCTTTCTGCAGGAACCATTCTGCTCAATGCCGCCACAGCTTTGCAGAGCTTCGGTCATGTTGACCGCGCCTTGTCTCTTTATGCCGAAAGCGCCCGCATCTATGAAAAACATCTGGATCCGGGGGACTGGCGATTTGCAGGACTTTTTAACAATATGGCGGCGGCATACTGCGAAAGAAAAGAGTTCAAACTTGCAGAAACCTGTTATCTGCGTGCCCTTGAAGTGCTTCAGGCATGCAGAAATATTATGGACGCAGCTGTGACCTGTCTCAATCTGGCGCAGCTCTACCGTTCCTGGAACAATGATGCACTTCTTATTGACGGCATGATCGACTGCGCCATGGCGTGCTTTGATGATCCGGCGGTTCGTCACGACGGTTATTATGCTCACACCTGCAGCAAATGTGCCTCAGGTTTCGGCGCTCTGGGAAGAAAAGAGCTTGAAAAAGAACTCAAATCAAGAGCGGAACACTATTATGCGGGGCATTGAAGAGTCAAAACGCTTTTTCCGCGAAAAGGGAGTGCCGCTGCTGCTGGAGTCATTCCCCGACGCTCTGCCCCATATCGCCGCCGGCATGGCGGGACGGGGATCGGAGTGTTTCGGCTTTGATGATGAGATATCAAGAGATCATGATTTCAGGATCGGATTCACCCTGTGGCTTTCTTATGAATCCGAGCGGGAGTATGGATTCAAGCTCCAGCGCGCCTGTGACAAACTTTTCAAAGAGGTGAACAGTAACAGCGGCAAAGAGAGCAAACTTGGGTATTCAGAACTGGGGGTGGTCTGCATTGAAGACTTTTTCCGCCGCCATACCGGACTCCCCGGCGCTCCCCGCACCTGGCAGGAGTGGCTCTATACCCCTGAATATGCCTTTGCCGAAGCCGTCAACGGGGAAGTTTTTATGGACAATGAGGGAACGTTTTCACGGATCCGTTCCGTGATCCTTTATGATATGCCCGAAGATGTGCGTCTGAAAAAGATCGCCGCAAGGCTTATTTCCATGGCACAGAGCGGGCAGTACAACTTTGAACGCTGTCTCAGACACGGCGAAAAGGGGGCGGCGGCAATGGCACTTTTCGAGTTTGTCAAAAGTGCTGTCTCTCTCATATTTCTTTTGAATTTCCGTTTTGCGCCCTACTACAAGTGGCAGTTCCGCGCCTTGAAAGAACTCTCCCTTTTCGGGGAGCTTTGTGAACCGCTTCAAATTCTTCTGACGGGCGCTGACAGAGAAAAAGAAAGTACGGTCGGGGAAATTTGCGGCAAAATCCTCGGACATCTCAGAGAAAACGGATTGACTTCAGGCAGTGACGCCTACCTTGAACCCCATGCTTTTGAGGTGATGAAACGTATCCGCTCTCCCAGGTTGAGGGAACTTCATGTGATGGAGGGATAAAAAAACGTTTTTTTTACTGAAGGCGGATTTGAAATTTCTTCTTTGATGCAGTATGGTATACACAGAAGCTGTTCCAATGCTCAATGTAAAGGAGTTTTGAATATGGGCAACGTCAATATCAGATGGCAGACCAAAGAAAATTGCGGCAGGATCCGCAAACTCAACGGCGGCAACCTTGCACCTTCGCTTGCAGGAGAAATGGCCGGACGCAATATCCGCAAAAGTTTCAGAGAACTCAATCTTGCTTTTACCCGGCTCCATGATGCTCCCCTTGACAATGCCAACTGCCCTATGGTGGATATCAGCAGCATCTTTCCCCTTTTTCATCTGGATCCCTCCGATTCCCGGAACTACCGTTTCAAGCATACCGATGACTATCTGCACAACTGTATCGTTGAGGCTGAGACTCCTGTCTTCTGGCGGCTGGGGGAATCCATTGACCACACGGTGAACAAGTATTTCATTGAACCCCCTGCCGATGTGGATAAGTGGATCGATGTGGCTTCAAATATTATCCGCCACTACACCGAAGGTCTGTGGAACGGGTTCCACTACAACATTGAATACTGGGAGATCTGGAACGAACCCGAATGCGGCGGCAACACCCGCCTTGATCCCAATGCCAAAAATCTTATGTGGCTGGGAACTCAGGAGGAGTTCTTTGAGTTTTTCGCCAAAGTGGCAAAAGAGCTGAAAAAACGGTTCCCCCATCTGAAGTTCGGCGGCCCCGCCCATTGCGGCTGGAGCGACGGATGCGGTGGCCTCTTTCTTGAAAAATGCGCCGCAGAAAAGGTCCCTCTTGACTTTTACTCCTATCACTGCTATTTCAACGATCCTTTCGGATGGATCCTTGAATCCCCCGGAGTGGTCCGGAAGAAACTGGATGAACTGGGGTATACCCACACAGAGATCCATCTCAACGAGTGGCACTATTTCCCCGGAGACTGGCACAGACTGCGGAACGATGCCGTCTACAAGCAGAATATGTATAACAACGAGATGAAAGGTCTTGACTCCGCCGCCGCGCTGACCACCGTCATGGCACGCTGGCAGGATACTCCCCTTGATTACGGCGCCTATTACACCTGTACCACTTCGGCATGGGGATGTTATGTGACAGGCAGTTCCAAACCCACGCCCTCCTACTTCGGACTCAAGGCTTTCGGTGAGATCGTCCGCTACCCTGAGCGCTGCGCCGCACAGAGCGACAACGAAAAAGTCACTCTCCTTGCCGGGAAAAATGAAGAGGGCACCATGGCACTGTTGATTTCCGCCTTTTCCACCGGCGACAACACCTATACCATCACCCTTGACCGGGAGATAGATCCTGCCCGGTGCCGCGTTTTGCTGCTGGATGAGAACCACAACCTTTCCCCCTGTCTTGACGCCGTTGTCACCGCGGACACCATCACCTTTGCCAGCGACTCCAACTCTGCGGTGGCTCTGGTCACTCTGGAAAGATAAACACATATCACAGGAGGAGTTTTGAACTGCTCCTCCTTACTTTTATTTCTGAGGATTTTTTATATGAAACAACTGCTTTTGAACAATCTTGAATGGTTTTACCGTTCCGGTGTAATGATCCCTGAAAACGGTCTCTGGGGCGTGGCGGAACGGGTCGCCCTCACCCGGAACAACTCCGCTCTTGAAAGAACCATGAGCGCATTCCCCGCGTGGACATGTCATGAGGATCACTGCATCATTGAACAGCGCCGCGCCGACTGCAACTTTCAGGCGGCGTTCATGTATCTTGCAAGTTACAGAGTTTTCGGGGAAAAGAAGTTTTATGATACCGCCGTCAATCTTCTCGACTTCCTCTATTTCCGCAGCGGACTCCTCTGGCGCAAGGAAGACAGATATGTGCCCGGCAGCTGGAACTGGTACCACATCAAACGGGCATCGGTGGTCTGGTTTGATGATGAGTCATGGTGTATCTTTCTGGCTCTTGAGATCGCGGAAAAATATCCCGAACTGGAAAAGAAGTATGAAATGCGCCGCTTTGCCATGATGCTTGCTCCCTATCTTGCAAAGGCAATGAAAGAGGCTATGGCGCCCGGTATCGGAGTCCTTGAGGATAAGACAAAACACTGGCGCAGCGACAGCTTTATCGGCCCTGCCGATCAGCCCCACTGGGGAAGTCTGGCGTGTATGGCGCTGGCGCGGGCATACAGGGAAGATCCGCAGCAGGAGTTTATGGAGGTATTGGACTCCTATCACGCTTATCTCAATGAAAAGGCGGACTCCTTTGATGCAAGTGAAGTCTGCTACGCTATTATGGGCGCCTGTGCCGCTTACACATACACCGGCAAAGAGATTTTCCGTACAACAGCGGAGCTTTTCGGCGCAAAACTTGTGTCGCGCATGGGCGAAAGCGGCAACATTCCCTCTGAACACGATGAGGCCCCCTGCGGTCCCCATCTGGTGGATACCATCTACACCATCAACTGGGCGCTTCTGGGACTGTTGGGGCTGAAAGCCTTTGCCCCTGCCTTTGATGAACCTTTCAAGAGAGCCCTCAAACTTGTCTGCTCCATTCAGGATAAATCCCCCGAACCCCACCTTAAAGGGTGCTGGCGGGGCATGTATGACATGAACGCCCGCACCTGGGGCGGCGGCGACCTCTTTGAAGGGGGCGCTTGCAGCATCTACACCGGCTGGACAAATGCGCCTATTTCCATCGTTATCGCCCTTGAACTTCTGAACGAAAAACTTTTCAGTTAAGTTCTCTGCCCGGTAAAGGGCGGTAAAAAAAATATGGGGGACCTTTTGTGTCTCCCATATTTTTTTACTTCAGAAAAGAGGGATATCCGCTGAAAAAGAAAGTTCAGAGGACTTTGGCAAAGAACTCTCTGATCCGGGGATTGGTGCTGTTGTTGACCAGATTTTCCGGCGTTTCAGAGGCAATGATTCTGCCGTGATCCATAAAGATCATTCTCTGGGCGCATTCGCAGGCGAATCCGATCTCGTGTGTGACCACGATCATGGTCATCCCCTCTTGGATCAGCTCTTTCATCAGAGAGAGGACTTCACCCACCATCTCAGGATCAAGGGCGCTGGTCGGCTCATCAAAGAGCAGCACCTCAGGCTCCATGGCGAGGGCGCGGACGATGGCGATGCGCTGTTTCTGTCCCCCTGAAAGCTGCATGGGATAAGCGTTTGCCTTGTCGGCAAGTCCGATCCTTTCCAGAAGCGCCATGGCTTTGGCATCTGCCTGAGCGGGGGTGAGTTTCCCGGTTTTGACCGGGGCGAGGGTGATATTCTTTTTAATGGTCAGATTGGGGAAGAGATTGAAGTGCTGAAAGACCATTCCCACTTTCTGACGGAATCTGGTGACGGATGAGGCGTTTTTCCCCACCGGCGCGTTGTGGAAAAGGATCTCTCCGGAAGAGGCCTTTTCAAGCAGGTTCAGACAGCGCAGAAAGGTGCTTTTACCGCTGCCTGAGGGCCCCACCACAAAGACCGCTTCGCCGGGAGTGATGGCGAAATCCACATTGTCAACGGCGCGGACACCGGGGAATTCACAGACCAGATTTCTGACTTCAAAGACAAAGTTACTGTTACTCATTGCGTTTAAGTCTCCTCTCAAATATTCCCAACAGCCAGGTCAGAAGCATGACGCATCCCAGATAAATGGCCGCCACCGCCATAAGAGGCATGAAGGCGTCATAGGTCTGACTGCGGATGATATCTCCTGCTTTGGTCAGATCCTGGAGCGCGATATAGCCTGAAACAGAGGTTTCTTTTATGAGCACGATAAATTCATTGCCCAGAGCGGGCAGTACATTTTTAAGCGCCTGAGGCAGGATGACATACCCCATGGTCTGCCAGTAACTCAACCCCAGAGCATCCCCCGCTTCAAACTGGCCCTTGTCAATGGACATGATGCCGCTGCGGATGATCTCAGCCACATAGGCGCCTGAGTTGATGCCGAATGCAATACAGGCGACCAGCACCTTGTTGTCGCAGGATTTCAGGATCACAAAGTAGATGATCAGCAGCTGGACAACACAGGGCGTTCCCCGGATGACCGTCAGATAAAGACGGCAGAGGGCGTTGAGGAATTTCATCTTCCCGGTTCTGTCGTGTGTGGTGCGTATCACCGCCACAGTAAACCCGAGAAGCGTTCCCAGGATCACGGCGAAAAAGGAGATCTGGACCGTCTTCCAGAAACCGCCCCAGATGTAAAGCCAGCGGCTGTCGGCGATGAAGTTGGTGTGAAAATCTGCCGCAAGGCGGTGAAAGAAAGCTGTGACACCGGTGTATTCCTTTTCCTCTTTGAGCTGTTTGGCAAGAAGAGTGTTATGTTCAACGATCTTTTGCAGTTCGCCGCTGATTTTAAGTTCCTGTATGACGGCATTGAAAATACCGCAGAGTTCCCGGTTGTTTTTGTGAAGTGCGATGGCATACTCTTCACTGGTGAGAGGTTCGGGGAGCGGCATAATGGATTTTTCGTTGAGCTTTGCCAGAACCCTGGCGGGCTCTTCATCAAGAATGACCGCATCCAATTTCCCGATCTTCAGCGCCTCAACTGCCACAGCCGGATTGTCAAACTGCTGGAGCAGAGGGGAGTTTTTATCGGTGATGATATGGTTCCGCAAATAGTCGTAGGCAGTGGTTCCTCCCTGACACCCCAGACGCTTCTTCTTTTTCAGGTCGCCGGCATTTTTGATGGGGGAATTACGGGGAACAAGGATGATTTGTGCTGAACGGCTGTATGGAATGGTGAAAAGAACTTTTTTCTTGCGTTCCTCAGTCACAGTGATGCCTGAGGCGGCAACATCTGCTTTCCCGGTGACGATATGACCTATGACAGAATCAAATTTGGTGTCAATGATAACGACATTACGTTTGAGTTTTGCGGCGACAGCCTTGACGATGTCCACATCGATTCCCACCACCTGCTGACCGCTGAGGAATTCATAGGGGGGGAAACTTGCCGATGTGACCAGTGTGAGAGACTGGCGGACTTCGTCTGATTTGCGTTCATCGCCGCAACCGCAGACAAACAACGACAGCACCAATGCTGCAAGAAAAAGGATCCGGAGTTTCATTATTCAAGGATTTTCTGTTATGGAACCAGTTTTATGTTTTCAAGTTTTTTTTTAACCTTGCGCTATATCTGTATAATATAGCACTTCAAAGGGGGATTTGCAATACTTTTTCTTGAAAACTGCACCTTTAAGATGTACATTATACAGAGAACAGAAAACAGTTGTGCCTTCACCGCACAGTAAAGGGACTTTGCAGATTTATGGAACAGAAATACCAGTTGCTCAAACCGGGCGTTCAGGAGCCTTTTTTTCTGAAAGAGTTTCCTGAGTACCCCGTTTATCTTTACATACCTGAAAGTTACTCCGCAGAAAAGGCTGTGCCCCTTTTCTTTTTTATGCATGGCGGAGATAAAAACACTCCTCCCGAAGCACCTTTCAAGATGTACCTCAACCCGGAGTCAGGCTATCTCCACCCCCTTATCAAAGACGCCCCCTTTGTCACCGTCGCTCCCTGCGCTCCCTTTGCCAGAGACGGAAAAAGATGGAACTACCCCGGCTCTGTGGAGTACATCGACGCCGTTCTTGCCGCAGTGAAAGAGAAAGTCCATGTGGATGAAGAGAGGATCATCTTCGGTGGTCACTCCATGGGCGGTTTCGGCGCCTACCACAACGGAACGCTGATGGCGGACCGCTTTTCCTGCATTCTTCTGAGCGCGGGGGCGTGGCTTGAAACCGACTTCAAAGCCTTTCTGGGGACTCCCGTCTATATCCTTCACGGACGCTACGATTGCGCCGCCAACTATAAAGAGTTCCACGTTGAGCCCCGCCACCACGACTGGTGCAGCGTTGATTTTGCCCGCGCCGCCCATGAACTTATGGTCAGGGACAATGTGACACACGTCTACGATGAACATGACGGCGGCCACGGACTGCGCTGGGAACCGGCTCAGATGGCGTTTTTCCGGTTCATCAATTACGCCATGCAGTTCAAGCGCGATCCTTATGCAAAGCGCTGTGCAGTGGTTTCGCCCGCAGGATCTGCGGATCCCACATTGACGCCCCACACCGCTTCGCGCTGGTTGCGGATCGACGAAACCCTCCCCGGCAAAGTGACTCTTGACAAGATCCTGCTCCACGGCCCCAATATCGCCTGGACCGTTCAGGAGTTCTGTCAGCAGAGCTACTCCCTTGCCGGTGCCGAATATGAGGGGGCAAAACTTATTGCTGAAAACAAAGGCGGGAACTCTTTTGAAGTAACTGCTGAAAATGTGAAGGTTTTCACTCTGCTTCTGAGTTCTGATATGGCGGATGTGGAGCAAAGTGTCAGTGTCACTGTCAACGGCAGGATTTTCAAGGTGCAGCCTGAGGTGCTGACGGGGCACAAAGATTATTCACATCAGGTCAATATTTCACTTGACGGCTTGATTTGAAGTGTTTTTTGCGTTATAGTATATCAAATATTGAAAATTCATATATAAAAGGAGAAGAAAAAATGGGTTTCAATTTCAGTATCTGGGAAGTTATCATGATGATCTGTTTCGGTTTCAGCTGGCCTTTTGCCATCGTGAAAACCATCAGAGCCAAAAATCCCGCAGGCAAAAGTTATCTGTTTCTTACATTGATCATTGTCGGTTATGCCGCCGGATGTATCCACAAGATTATTTATAAGCCGGATTGGGCCCTTGCCCTCTATGTGATCAACGCTCTTATGGTGGCAACAGATATGGTGCTGTGCCTCTACTACCAGCGCAAACTCAACTGCAAGGGGGAAAATAAGTAATGCTCCCCAGAGCCGCAGCTTATTTTACAGCCGCAGCTTTATTCTGGATCTGGGGATGTGCCTCCCCGATCCGGGTTGAGGAAAACTCCGCAGACCGGCGCCGCAGTTACGGCGTCGCAGATTACTCCGCCGGCGTTTTGAGCAGCAAGACGGCAAACTTGCTGGGGGATTTCATGCTTACAGAGCTTTATGAAAAATCCCCCGGCGAGGTTCTCATCCGTCTGGAAAATCTTTACAAACAGGAAAAACAGCCCGCCTTTATTGCCGCTCTTGCTGATGCCGCATTGCAAACCGGTTACAAGGTCCGGAAAAACAGCGATTTGAGCAGCCGCTATTTTCTGGCTTCTGCCGTTTCATCTTTTTTCTATCTGAAACAGCTTGACGATATCCGTGATCCTTACTGCGAACAGCGGATCCGCATGATGCGGATCTACAACCTTGCCATGACTGAACTCTTTTTCTATCTGAAAAAGCAGGGCCTTGAACGGCGGTCGGGATTTGAACTCCCCATGCCGGGAATGGGGGAACGGCAGGTGCGGTTCAGAAAACCGGTCTATGAACTTCCTGTGGGGGAGCAGTGGATCGCCGACTTCACTCCCTGCGCCCATTACCGCACTCTGGGGTTGACCCACGATACACGGGTCTTCGGCGTGGGCGTGCCTCTTGTGGCAGAGCTGAAAGAGGGGGTCCGGGATGTGGGCGGCAAGATGATTTCCGGTCTTCCCATTGCGGTGACTCTTGCCGGCAGCTTTGAGATCGACCCTGCAAGCGGAGCGATCACAGGAGAGCTTCGCTACATCTATTCGCGCTTTACCGACAAAGTGACCTTCGGCAACCGTGTACTGCCTCTTGCGGGGGATTTTTCAACGCCCCTTGCCGGAGCTGTCGGGAAACCTCAGGATATGAATTTTCTTGAAAGAACCATCAAGGTCGCAGAAGCAGAGCGGATCACCGGACTTTATCACCTTGAACCATACGACGACAAAAGGATCCCTGTTGTCTTTGTCCATGGACTTATGTCCGATGCCAGAACCTGGAGCCAGATGCTCAATACGCTTCTTCATGATCCTGTTATCAGAGACAGATATCAGTTCCTTGGATTTGCCTATTCCAGCGGCAATCCCATTTTTGTTTCCGCCGCCAATCTGCGCCGGGAACTCAGAGCATTGAGAGAGCAGCTGGTGAAGCAGAAGCGCTCCACTGCTGCCTTTGATAAAATGGTCCTTGTGGGACACTCCATGGGGGGATTGCTCAGCAGACTCCAGATCACCGGCAGCAGTGAAGCGGAACTGATGAAAGCCCTTCAAATCAGGGAGACTGAAACGTTGAAAAGCAAACTGGAACCTTCTGAAAAGCAACGTTTTGAATCCCTTTTTAACTTTGAGCCGTCTCCCTTTGTCCGGCGTGTGATCTTTATCGCAGTACCGCACCGCGGGTCTGAAGTCGCAACCGGCTGGCTTGCCGGAGTGGGGGCCTCTCTGATCCGTCTGCCCGCCAATCTGGTCAAACGCAACGTGCAGATCATCTCTGAGGTTGCCGGACTGGAACGGCTTGCAGAGGCGTTGAAGAAAACCGGTACAGGTATTGATAATTTGCGTCCTGATGACGTTGCACTCAATTATCTCAATAAACTTGTGATCGCACCGGATGTACCTTTTCACTCTATCATCGGCAACAGAAAGAGTCAGGGTACTCCGGGAGGCAGCGACGGGATCGTCCCTTACAGCAGCAGTCATCTTGACGGCGCCGCCAGCGAACTGGTGGTGAAATCGGGTCACAGTGTGCAGCAGAATAAGCTCGCCATTCAGGAGGTCCGGCGCATATTGTTGAAACATGCAGAGGAAACGGCAGGAGGAAATAAATGAAAAAAATTGCACTGGTTGTCTTTCTACTCTTCAGCCTGATACCCGGACTTCGGGGCGAAACGGCGCAGCAGATCGAAAAACGTTTGAGGATGAGTTCTCAGGGATTGCCTGAGTTCCGGGTGTATATCGACTTTTTCGGAGTGACCCGTTCGGTGCGGACCCTGCCCGGAAAAACACCGGGCGGTGTTTTCAAGTTGTCCGTACTTGCGGCTCATCCGCGGATCAGCATGATGGATATTTCAGGCGTCGGTACTGTGGAACTTGACGGTCTTGAAAAGTTCAGGGAACTGCGGACACTGCGTTTGGGCGCACTTCAGATCAAAGGGTTGGAAAAGGTCAGCGTCCCGTGGCTGGTCAGGCTGGATCTTGCCGGCACTGCCATCAGGGATATCAGCTGGATCAAAAACTTTCCCGGTGTCCGGATCCTGCATCTTCCGGAAAGTGTGACCGATATTTCCGCCCTCAAGGGACGCCGTTTCCGGGCGCTCTCTGTGCCGGGAGTCCGCAATTCCGATCACGTCTGCCGTACACTGGGGATCCATGTGGAAATCAGAACTTCCCGTGCCTACCGCCGTCCGGGGCGGGATATCCTGCCACCGGTGACTTTACAGCGGAACAGCAAGGGCGGAGTGACCTCTCTCACTTTTATCCGCTTTACCCCGGCGCGCAGAAAGTATGCAGGATTTGTGGGGAATATGTTCCCCGAGGAGCTCGCTCCTCAGAGTCTTCCTCCTGTCCCCGGGGAATATCCCGGATTCAAGTCTCTTTCAAATCGTGAACCTTTCAAGGCCGCATTGCTGCTCAAAGAGAGTGCTTCTCTGCAGCGCCTTGACCTGAGGGCGCTGCAGGCAGTCGAATTTTCAGGAGAAACTTTTCCTGAATTGCAGGAGCTTTACCTCAGAGGTGCAGTTATCGGACTGGAGTCTCTCAAAGCGCCCAAACTGAAAAAACTTGTTCTTGAGGATATTGAGGGATGGGTTCCGGGGCAACGCATTTCCCGGTACCGCTTCCGCAGAGCTTTGCCTGAAGAATGCCGGGAAGGCGCTGCCATTGTCAGAGTGAATAAAACCTGGCCTCTGGAAAGTTTGAAAATCACCCTCAGACGTGCCGAATTTGACTTCGACTCTCTCAGAGGAGTTCCCCTTAAACGGCTTGAATGCCGTTTCCCCGGAGAAGATCCCGGGTTCCTTCAGGGGCAGAAAATCACGGCGCTGTCCCTTTATGCCCCCAGGGTAACAGGAACAAAAACTGCTGTTCTCGGGACTCTGCCCCTGAAAGAACTCAACATCACTCTCGCACCCGGTGCCGATTGCCGCTTTCTTCAGAAACTCAAGCTCCGGACTCTGATCTTGAGCGGAGGGAAGAATTTTTCAGCTGTGTTACTCCGCAAAATGCCCTTGCGTTCACTGCATCTTCACTCCGAATTGAGCAGAAAATGGAACTTGAATTCCCTGAAAGCTCCCGCACTGCAGGAGCTGGTGCTGGAACAGGTCAATTTCACCGGAGCTGCCTTTTTGGGAAAATTGCCCAACTTAAGATCTCTTGCCCTTGAAAACTGCATTTTTTCCCCGGCAGGACTTACTTTGCAGGAGCCTGATCTGGATTATGTCTGCGGAGATATGATCTCGAAAGAGATCCTCAAAATGAAGAAACTGAAGAATCTCCGGATCGGCCTGATCGGCGTTTTTTATGACACTCAGCGGAGCGTCAACAATGATTTCCCCTGGGAGCGTTTCAAGGCGCTCAATGTGGAAAATCTTTCGCTCTGCGCTGAACGGGCGGACTTTGCAAAAGAGTTCAAATCTCTCAAGAAATTGAAAATAGATGATATCTCCCGTCACGGTATTCTGCCGGAACAGGTGCGGACACATCATTTGCTTGAAACTCTGGTTCTGACCAATTTCCGTCCCCGCCCCGACCGGGCAGTGCCTGTGAGAAACTCTTTATTCAGGCGTCCCATGATTCCCGCTCCCCGGCAGGAAGAAGGGGTCGCCCGCAGATTCTATGCAGGAGGTCCCGGGGGATTCAAAGGTGTTTTTTTACGTTGAACTGAATGTAAATATGGGGCTTTTTTCAATCAGAGCTTGAAATTTCTGCCCAAATGTGATATTTTAAGAAATAAACAATTTAACTCAGGAAGATTTACAACATGACGCAAGAAGAGATGCAAATTACCCTTGACGCCATGGGCGAAAAGGCTTTGAGTGCTTCCAGAGCCCTTGCTGTGCTTGATCCCGCTGTCAAAAGAGCTTTTTTGCTCAGGATGGCTGATCTGATCGAATCAGAGTCCGCTGCCGTGATTGAAGCAAACAGCGCTGATTTGGAATACGGAAAAGAAAAGGGCCTTTCAGATGCCATGCTCGACAGACTCAGACTGGATGAAAAACGTGTCAAAGCCATGGCTGACGGTGTTCGTACTGTTGCCGCTCAGGAAGATCCTGTGGGCAAAGTTCTGGAAAAAAGAGTCCGTCCCAACGGTCTTGAAATCACAAAGGTTTCTGTGCCTTTCGGTGTGATCGGGATCATTTACGAATCCCGGCCCAATGTGACTGTGGATGCCGCTGCCATCTGTCTCAAAGCCGGTAATGCCGTGATGCTCCGGGGAGGCAGCGAGGCTTTCAACTCCAATATGTGTCTTGCCGGACTTCTGGATCGTGCCGCTGTGGAATCCGGAATCCCCTCCGGCGCCGTGCAGCTGATCCCCTGGCGCGACCGGGAAGCTGTTAAGATGATGCTCAAAATGGACAAGGTGATCGACCTTATCATCCCCAGAGGCGGTGAAGGATTGGTCAGAATGGTCACTTCAGAAGCCCTGATGCCTGTGCTCAAACACTACAAAGGGGTCTGCCACCTTTTCGTGGATGAAAAGTGCAATATCGAAAAAGCTGTTGATATCATCGTCAATGCCAAATGTCAGCGTCCGGGGACATGCAACGCCCTTGAAACGCTGCTCATTGACCGGAAGATCGCAGCTGAGTTCGTTCCCTTTTTCGCCGCCGCCATGCGGCAGAACAAGGTGGAACTCAGAGGCGATGAAGCCTTCTGCCGCCTGATTCCCGATGCCGTGAGCGCCACTGAAGAGGATTACTTTGCCGAGTTTCTCAATCTGACCCTTGCCGTCAGGATCGTGGACGGTGTGGAAGAGGCTGTAAAGCATATCAATAAGTACGGCTCCCGCCACAGCGACGGCATCATTTCTGACGTCGAAGAACATATCAATTATTTCTTCGGCAATGTTGACTCCTCCACCCTTTATGCCAATGCCTCCACCCGTTTTACCGACGGCGGCGAGTTCGGCATGGGGGCGGAAATCGGTATCAGTACCGACAAACTCCACGCCCGCGGCCCCATGGGGGTCGATGAATTGACCACCTATAAATATCTTGTCCGCGGCGATGGACAGGTCAGAGGATAAATTATGATCGTTCCAATGAAAAAAGTTCTGCTCCTGGCTTTGGAGTCTGACGCGCGCAACGCCCTTGAAGAGCTGCGGAACGCAGGCGTCATGCAGATCAATGCCGCAGGCCAGAGTTCCAACGATACCATGCTGATCGCTGAGAACCGCAGCCGCGCGGAACAGATCCTTGCAGAACTGGAAAAATTTGATGTTGAAGCCGATCCCGCATCAAAGCTCACCGGCGCTGAAGTCCTTGCCCGGGCTCAGGCTGCCATTGAAAAACGCACCGCCGCTGAAAGTGACGGCGAAAAACTCCGCCGCCGTCTGGAACGCATCGCTCCCTGGGGTGAGTTCAGCTGCGGGCTGATCGCCGATCTCAGGAAACAGGGGGTCTTTGTGACGCTCTGTGAGGGCGATGATGAGAAATTTGCCCAGGCTCAGCAGCTTGAAGGTATCTGCTGCCGGGAGATCTCAAGTGAAGGACATGTTCATTACTTTGTCCTGATGGGAACCGTTGAAGCCGACCCTGAAAAATTCCCCGGCATCACTCTTGCCGAAGATGACGACCCCCGGCTGCTCCGGGAAAAAATTGATGAAACGGAATCACGCCTTTCCTCTGCTCAGAAAGAGCTTGAACTCCTTGCTGCTTCCGCAGACGCTCTGAAAAAAGAGATCGCCCTTTTCAGCAGCTCCCTTGAATTTCAGCAGGCTGTGGATGCCCTTACCGCTGCCGGAGCTGTGGTCTATTTGACCGGATTTGTCCCTGAACCTGAGCTGGATGTGCTCCGCAAAGCCGCTGTGAAAAACGGTTGGGGACTGGTTATCAGTGACCCCGCAGAGGAGGATAATGTGCCTGTTCTGCTCAAGGATAACAAGTTCACCCGGATCATCAAGCCGCTCTTTGACTTTCTCGGTGTTCTCCCCGGTTACCGTGAAATGGATGTGGCAGGGGGTGTCCTGATCTTCTTCACCATCTTCTACGCCATGATCATCGGCGACGCCGGTTACGGACTCATCTTCCTGCTGCTGGCTCTGGGGGCAAAGCTCAAGCTCAAAAACAAACCCGCTCTGCAGATGCCCCTTAACATGCTCATACTTCTCAGCGGCGCCACTGTCATCTGGGGCGCTCTGGCAGGGAGCTGGTTCGGCATTCCCGGCATTCCCGGCATCAAATGGCTGACGGATCCTGCAACCAAGGACGGCAATATCCAGTTCTTCTGCTTCCTCCTTGCCTTTGCCCAGCTGGCTCTGGGACGGGTGTGGAGAGCGATCCACGAAGGGGGCTTGCGCAGCTATGTGCGTCACCTCGGCTGGGCGCTGATCATTTTCGGCAACTTCATTCTGACGCTGAAGATCATCGTCTGGCAGGGAGCGTTCCCCGTCTGGATGTATTTCATCTACGGCGCCGGACTCCTTATGGTCATGCTGGCTGATGTCAACTGGAAAGATCCTGCCGATTGTTTCCAGTTCCCCTTCAATGTCATCGGCAGTTTTACCGATGTTCTGAGTTATATCCGTCTTTTCGCCGTGGGTATGGCGGGCGGATGCATCGCCTCAAGTTTCAACGGCATGGGAATGGATATTTTCAAGGCCTCCGCCTGGTTCATTCCTTTCGGCGTCCTTGCCATTCTCTGCGGCCATGCCCTCAATATTGCTCTGGGATTCATGAGCGTCCTCGTTCACGGCGTGCGTCTCAATACCCTTGAATTCTCAAATCATACCGGTTTGAGCTGGAGCGGACAGAAATTCAAACCATTCAAAAAAAATACTATGGAGGAATAATAGAAAATGACTAAAGAAATCGCTCTCAAAATCATGGAGTTCGTCTCCCTCGGATCCGGTTACACCGCTGTGGCTCTCGCCGCCATCGGTTCATCCATCGGTACCGGTTACGCCGGCGCCGCCGCCATCGGTGCCTGGAAAAAGTGCTACCAGCAGGGCAAACCTGCTCCCTTCCTGCTTATGGCTCTGGTGGGTGCTCCCCTTTCTCAGACCATCTACGCCATGATTATGATGATCATCATCAAAGGTAAAATCATGGATCATCCTGAGCACATGCCCATCTACATTGCCATCGGTCTCATCGGCGGTCTTGCCCAGATGACTTCCGCCATCTTCCAGGGCCGCGCCGCTGCCGGCGGCTGCGTTTCCTACGCTGAAACCGGACAGGGTTTTGCCAACTCCCTCATGGTTCTCGGTGTGATCGAGACCTGTGCTATTTTTGCCCTGATCTTTTCCTTTATGGCAATGCCCTGACAGGAATAAGTATTTATGGCAGAAGAGGAGTTTTCTGCACCCTGCACGGGAGTGATTGTTCCCGATGGAACTCTGCTGGGAGATTACCGGGTCGACGGTTTTTTCGCCTTCAGCAGTGTGGGTGCGGTATATTCCGGAACTGATCTTGCCAGAAAGCGGAGCTGTTCGATCCATGTGATCAGCTCTGCCATTGCCGGGCATTCGCCCGATGTTGCAGCACGCCTTCTTGCCAGAGCGCAGGAGGCGTGCTTTTTCCGTCATAAAAACTTTGTTTCCATCAACAAATGTTTTACTCTGTCGGATATGCGTTGTATCGTGACAGAGAGGATCTCCGGTCTTCCCCTCAGGGATTTTGTTGAGTGCAGAAAGGTTCTGCCGGTTTCTCCGGAGCAGATCTCCGCACAACTTGCCTCCCTCCTCGCTGCTGCCGGAAAGTTCGGAAAAATTCTTTTTGATTTTAACCCGGATGATATATATATCACCCCAAACGGTCAGGTCAGAGTGATTTATCCGGGAGGAAACAATCAGCTTCATCTTCTTTCCGGCGCCACGCTCTGTCTGGAGTCGGGATTGCTCCGTAATGCCCCTTTTTCTGCTCCGGAGCTGCTGCTGGGCAACAGCAAAAACAGTTTCCCGGCTTCAGTCTATTCTCTCGGCGTCGTCTGGGCTTACATGGTTCAGAAAAAACTGCCCTTTCCGGAGGGGAATCTTCATTCCATTCTTGCCCGGGCTGTTTCAGGCGGGATCCAGCTGCCGGATGAGCCCCATCAGCGGAGCATCTTATTGCATCTGACGGCAAAAGATCCTGCGGACAGACCCGGTTCAGGAAGGAATCTTTTGGGACTTTTCGGCAGAAAAAAGAAGATCTTCCCTGTTATTGCAGCAGCCGCAGTAGTGTTGATCTGTCTTGCCGCCGGAGTTGGTATGACCGGATACTTCAGAAAATTGTTTGGCTCCAGTGGAGACGAGATGGTTGCAGAACTTCAGAAATATGAAACAGAGCCGCGCCCGAAGAAGCCTGCCCCCTCTTTGCCGGTTCCAGCTGCAGAGAAAACGCTGATTCCTTCTGCGGAAAGTAACGGCTCCGCTGAACGTGTGCCGCTTCACACCGCTGCAAAAAAAATCGCTGCGTCTCAAGTCCGGGTGCCGGTCCAGCATACGCAAATGCTCATTGATCACTGCCGCAAACGTCTTGAACAGCTTGAGAAAGATCTGGCTGAAAGGAAAGTTGATACCCGGCTTTTGAAGCTCCATAAGGAGCGGATCGAATTCCGTAAAAGACAGTATATTGCTTTGAGCCGCCGCCGGAATATTGAGGAGCTCAGGCAGGAAATGCGCCGGAAAAATTCCTCCTCCGCAGCAAACAGAGATTTGAGGAGTGTTGTCGAAGCCTATTTTTCCCGGTGTAAAACCCCCGGAGATTTTGCAAAAAGTCAGGCATTGGTCGCTGCCGGTAAAGCCCAGCCTTTTCCGGTTGAAAAGCTGAAAGAACGCGACGTTGATTTTTCCATGTTCTTTGAATTTAACGTTGCGCATAAATTTCTCAGCCGATCTGCCGGCAGAGGAAGGCGTGGAACCAACCTCGCTTTGCTGATGCTCAGCGGCGCATTTATGAAACAGGAGGAGGCTTTGCAGATCCTCTGTGACGCAGAAGCTCCCCTGGAAGGTATCACAATTCCTCTTTTTCTGCAATGTATCCGTCGTCCCGGAATTTCAGAGGCCCAGTTCAGATATCTGATCCGGACTGCAATGCAGGAAAAATATTTTCTTCCGGTCGAAGCAGTCATAGGCTGGAGACACTCCAAACGTGGCTGGACAGCCGTTTTTTTGGAAGAGATGCTTCTGCAGGGGGCATTATTGTCGGGGCGGAACGGGATCTCCGCGCTGCACCGTGCTGCTGCTTTGAACAGAAGAGAGTTTCTGCCCCTGCTGTTCCGTGCAGATGCTCCTTTGGAATATTGTGACAAAGAGGGCAGAACTCCCCTCTTTTATGCTTTTTTGAACGGCAATGAAGCGTGTGCTGCACAACTTATCGCCGCCGGCGCTGATACGGAAATCCGGGATAAGTACGGCAAAAATGCCCTTGCTTACAAAGAAACAGGCGAACTTGTTGCGGCGATCAGAGCGAAAGATATTGCAAAAGCCCGGCGCGCTGTTTCTCAAGGTGCCGATGTGAACAGCTTTCTTTATAATGGAGATACCCTTCTCATTGCCGCCTGTCGGAGGGGGGATCTGAAGATGGTTGAGCTGCTTGTCAATAAAGGAGCTACAATAGATAAAAGATCCCGTATGGGTGAAACTCCCCTCGGAAGCGTTTTTCTGTCAGCTCATTTTCCTCATCCGGTGATCTTTGAATATCTTCTCAAACAAAATGCAGATGCTTCTGAAAATCCCTACCTGAGGAAAAAAAATCGCTCCTTTATGGATCTGTTGTGTTTTGAAGAGAAAGCGGCGAAACACAGATATGCTCCGCGCTTTGCGAAAATCATGCTGAAGTCCGGCAGGTTCAAAACAGAACCCGGGCAGATCTTCAAGGTGTGCCGTGACCGGAATACTCTTCTTTTCAGGGAACTGGTCAGGTATTGGCCCGATATGGGCAAAAAAGAATACTCAGGGCTCTATCTTGAAACTCTTAAAGCAGGAATGCCTGCTGATGTCATAAAGATCCTCCTGGAGCGCAAAGTGCCTTTCCCCGATGAAAAAGAACTTAAAGAGAGTCTGAGGCACTTCGGGACTCCTGAAATTCACCGGTTGTTTCCGGAGCAAGGCAGAACTTCCCGGAGCGTCCGTACAATGCGCCGTCGGGCAGGATCGAGGTGATATAATGCGTTTTTTTATCAACGACAATAATGATCCTGCTTTCAATCTGGCTCTTGAGGAGCTGCTTTGCAGCGACTTTCCTGAAGAGGTGCTCATGCTCTGGCGCAATCGTTCATCGGTCATCGTAGGGAAAAATCAGAACACCTTTGCCGAGGTCAACCGTCCCTTTGTGGAAGAGCAGAACATACCTGTGATCCGCCGTATGACCGGGGGCGGAGCGGTCTATCACGACATCGGGAATGTGAACTACTCCCTGATCATCCACGAAAGGCGTCCCGGGGCAGATTCCTTTGCCGTTTTTGCCCGCCCTGTGACAGAGGCCCTCAGAAGAATGGGGGTCGATGCCCAATTTTCCGGAAGAAACGATATCCTTGTTGACGGAAGGAAAATTTCAGGCAGCGCCCAGTGCTGTGTGAAAGAGCGCACTCTTTTTCATGGCACACTCCTCTTTGATGTGGATATGGATATGCTGGGGAAAGTCCTGACTCCGGGGAAAGCAAAGATCGAATCCAAAGGGGTGAAGTCAGTCCGCGCCCGTGTGGCGAATCTGAAAGAGTTTCTCCCCGGAATGGATGTGGAAGAGTTTATGAAAATGCTGCAAAGAGAACTTCTCTCTTTTGCAGGAGCCCCGGAGTTTCTCCCTGAAGAGTGGAGCTGCAGGGCAGAAGCCCTTGCCAATGAGAAATACAAATTGTGGGAGTGGAACTGGGGAACCCCCTTTCAGTGTGAGTGGGAAAACAGCGGACGGTTCCCCGGCGCAGGCGGCGTTGAACTGAAAGTCCAACTGGTCAACGGTTTGATCCGTGATGTGCGTATAACAGGGGACTTTTTCGGTTCCGCCGCCCCTCTGGAAGAGGTGCTCCGGAACTGCCGGTTCCGCAGAGAGGATGTGGAACAGGTGCTGAAAGAGGGATTGGTTGAAAATTCTGTCAGAGGATTGACAAAAGAAGATTTCCTTTCTCTGATAAACATATAACAACAGTTCATAACGATATGAGGTGAAATAATGAACAAAGTCGCTATTGTCGGAGCCGCAGGCCGCATGGGATGCCGGCTTATTGCCAATATTATGGCAGATGAAAGATTTGAACTCTCCGGTGCTCTTGAGCATCCCGCATCACCCAAACTCGGCGTTGATGCCGGAGTCAATGCCGGATGCGGCGCCGCCAATGTCATGATCACTGCCGATCTGGATCAGGCCCTTGCCGGGGCTGACTCCGTTATTATTTTTTCTACCGGTTCCGCCATTGATATGGTTCGCGCCGCTGTGGAAAAGAATGTGGCAGTGGTTCTCGGAACCACCGCGCTCCCCGCAGAAGAGCGTGCCGCCATTGCCGATCTGGGCAAAAAAGGACGCATCGTTTTTGCCAGCAATATGAGTGTCGGCGTCAATCTGCTCTGCAAACTTGCCGCAGAAGCCGCAAAGATCCTGGGACTTGACTACGATGTTGAGATCGTTGAAATGCACCACAACCAGAAGAAAGACGCTCCCTCCGGAACCGCTGTGACCCTTGCCGAAACTGTCGCCGCTGAACTGGGACTTGACTATGAAAAAGATACCCGCCACGGTCGTCAGGGAGTGGTGGGCGCAAGAACGAAAAAAGAGATCGGTATGCACTCTTTGAGAGGCGGAGATGTGGTGGGCGACCACACTGTGATCTTTGCCACCGAAGGTGAAAGGATCGAACTGACCCACAAAGCAAGCAGCCGTGATACCTTTGTCCATGGTGCGCTCCGCGCTGCTGAGTTTCTGAAAGATGTCCCCAACGGTCTGTATGATATGCGGGATGTCCTCGGATTCAAATGAGCCGCAAAGAGGAATTGCGCCGCCGGATATTGAAATATTTTCTGCTCCGGGGCAAAGCGACCCGTCCGGAGCTGGTGGAGTATACCAGCTCCAGGGCGGCAACGGTCTTTGACGTCATTGATGAGCTCAAAAGCTGCGGCTTTCTGGTGGAACCCGGCCGGAGAGGCAAAAGGACAGGACGCAAAGCGCCGGCGCTGACGCTCCACGGCACCGCCGGATACTGGCTGGGAGTTGATTTCAGACACGGCGGCACTGCAGGCATCATCATTGACGGCTGCGGCGAAGTGATCTGCCGAGAGGAGCTTTCATGTGCCAGACGGGATCTCAACGACTGCCGCAGAGAAATCGGGGAACTTGTCCGGCGCCTGCGTAAAGCTGCCGGAAAAGAGTGGGAACTTGTCTCCGGGATCGGTTTTGCCGACCCCGGGGTGGTGGATCCCGATAACGCCGTTTCCCGCAAGGCGGTCAATATTCCCGGCTGGGAAAACGCCGCCACCGGCGAGTGGCTGGAAGGGGAGTTTCACCTCCCCGTTGGCATCTGGCCCGAAACCATGATAAAGACCCGCATGGAGTACATGCTCCGTATGCCCGATGTGCCGGAAAGCATCTTTCTGCTGACTCTTGATGACGGAGTGGGCGGAGGATTCATCCGCAACGGGGAACTCTTTGTGGGTTCCTCCGGGTGCGGCATGGAAATCGGCCATCTGGTCATTGATCCCGCAGGACCTGTGTGCAAATGCGGCAACCGGGGATGTGTTGAGGCGCTGGTGGGCGAAAACGGTATCCGCAGCAAGATGGTGCAGGCGATAAAAAGCGGCATGAAAAGTTCTCTTGATATGGAAAACTTTTCTCTGAATGCCTTCCTTGAGGCCGCCCACAGCGACAAGGCCGCGCGGATCGTCGCCGATCAGGTGTGTAAAAATATCGGTCAGGCGCTTTCGGCGGTGGTGATGCTGCTCAACCCCTCCATGATCGTTTTCGGAGGCGCTTTGAGCAAACTGGATTCCATATTGATTTCCGGAGTCAGGCGGGTGCTGGAACTCAACTGCTTTGCAGGTGCTTTGCAGGAGTTGAAACTGGAACTTGCACGTTCCGATGAATTTGATACGGCACGGGGCGCCGCGCTGCGTATGCGCGATAAAGTATGGCTCGGTGAATGAAACTGTTTTTTGTAAATCGTGAAAGGTCAATTATGAAAGTACATCGTTTTTACGGAACAAGAGAGAGAAAAGGTTTTTTTACGCTGATTGAACTTCTGGTTGTTATCGCCATCATCGCCATTCTGGCTGCCATGCTGCTGCCCGCCTTGCAGCAGGCGCGGAATCGGGCGCGCGCCAGTGCCTGTACCAACAATCTCAAAGGCATCGGCTCTGCTTTTCTTATGTATGTCAATGATTCCGGCGGCTATAATCCCCGGAATCCCGCCGGTTCCCGGAGAGGCTATTTTTTTGCCGTTGCAGCTTACATTTCCCCTGAGATCCTGGAGTACCGCAAGGGAGTTCCCACAAAATTGATCGACGGCAGCAAGATGACAGCCAAGATGGTGGCTCCTCTTGCCTGTCCCGGAGCCGATGAGAACTGGGCTCTGGGAGGAAGCGCGCCTTTGTACTCTCTGTCTCCCAACTATTATCTGTCGTGTGAGGATAATGATTCATCAGTTGCCAAAAAGTACAATCAGATCCGTAAACCTTCCCAGACTCTTTTCAACATTGACGCTGTCCGTCTTGCAGACAAGGCCTCTGATGTGATCCTTGCCCCCGCAGGCGGCTATGTCCGCATTTCCGTCAACTCATGGCCCATGGCACAGGGAAAGGGGGATACTACTGTCCGGTTCCGCCACAGCAACAAAGCCAATGTTGCTTTTTCAGACGGTCACTGCGGAACGCTTTCAAGGCGGGATCTGACCGGGAGCAACCATAATGTAAGAAAACACATTCTTCCCAAATACAACAATGAGTATTTGTGACTCTTTCATGCTGCGGATCCGGAGTCTGACCTTTTTGAGTTCTCCTGACTCCCTCTGCAAAACCCCGGGAGCAGAAGCACTCTTGCTGAACTCTTCCCGCTCCCCGCTGCCGTAAAGGGGGATTTTTTTGCACAAAAGTGCAAAAATCTTCCTTTTTTTTACTGTCGGCTTGAAAAAAATAAAAGTCGGTGTATATTATATAGATAAAAAAAGATCTATTGCAATCAACTTTTTTCAAACGGGGTGAAAATTGAGCCGGAGCAAGATACCTAATTCGCCTTCCATCAGGCGGATGCCGAGCTATTTGCATAAGCTGATGCTTATGCACCAGAACGGCGAAAAACATGCCTCCACCACCCGTTTGGCTGAATATATCAATCTCGATACCATTATCGTCCGCAAGGATTTTGAACTGACAGGAATTTCCGGACAGCCCGGTGTGGGGTATAAGACCGATGAACTTATTGAGGGGATCCGCCGTTATCTCAACTGGGACCGCACCTGCCGCGCCTGCCTTGTGGGCGCAGGCTCTCTGGGCAGTGCCCTGATCGGTCACGAGGAGTTTGCTGAATACGGACTTGAGATCACTCATGTGTTTGACTCAAACCCCGACCGTATCGACTCCATCATCCACGGGCACCGTGTGAGCGATGTCCGCAAGATGACTGAAGCTCTGAAAGATGATCCCCCGGATCTGGGGATCATCTGCGTGCCTTCTAATTGCGCTCAAATGGTTACTGATGAACTTATTGCATGCGGCGTGAAAGCCTTCTGGAACTTTGCAAATGTCTGTTTGCGGGTCCCTCAGGATGTGATCGTGCAGCGTGAAGTTATTGCCGGTGGTTTCGCCATGCTCTCTGTGAAGATGGCAAAGAGAAACTCCCGGCAGAATGATTTTCTGGAAGACTGATTTTTCCGCTGAAAAAAGCAGCGGCAGGATCGGTCGGAGTTGTTGAAAAAGTGTGTTATTCCGCACTGTTCAAGGGGGGGCTGCCCCGGAAACAGTGCGGTTCGGTAGACGCGAAACTGCCGCAGCCCGCAAAGAGGAAACTTCCCTTGCGGAAAACGGCGGTCAGCGCCATGTAATGCCGCCTGATGAGGCGGGAAGTCTTACAAAACAAAAGGTTGAAAAAAATGTGTTGCAACAAATTGTCGGAGGGAGCAGCTGCCAAATTCGCAGAACTCGATGCTTTCATCGACGGTCTGGGAATTGACCGCAACGATGAACGCCGCCGCGGACGGCTGATCCAGGTTTTGCACCGCGCCCAGG
>JAFWBQ010000086.1 GCA_017507125.1 Lentisphaeria bacterium | reverse complement strand
GCCATAACCGGATCCGTCTCAAGATCTCCGGTACGGCTGCCCGCCCGAGATTCTGTGTCAGCATTACGACGAACAACATCTATTGTCAGTTCATCGATGATGTCGCCGGCCGCACTCTGGCTGCGACCTCCAGCTTGAGCTCCGCCTTCAAGGCTGATGAAAACAACCGTCCCAACATGGATGGTGCCAAGCTGTTGGGCAAACTCGCTGCCGAGGCTGCCAAGGCTGCCAATATTACCGAAGTGGTCTTTGACCGTTCCGGTTACAAGTATCACGGCCGCATCAAGGCTATCGCCGAAGCTGCCCGTGAGAATGGTCTCAAGTTCTAAGGATAAGGAACTCTGAATATGGCAAGACGTGAACGTGACAACGAACCCGCTGTGATCAGCGAGTTTGATGAAAATGTGATTTCCATCAACCGCAGCGCCAAGGTCGTCAAGGGCGGCAAAAACATGAGTTTCGGTGCTCTGGTGGTTGTTGGGAACCGTAAAGGCCGGGTCGGCTACGGCTACGGCAAGGCTAACGAAGTTTCAGATGCTATCCGCAAGGGCAGCGAGGCTGCACACAAGAACCTGGTGACCATTCCTATGAATGGCGACACCATCCCCCACGAAATCGAATGCAAATTCGGTGGTGCCCGTGTTCTGCTTCGTCCCGCAAGCTCCGGTACCGGTTTGATCGCCGGCGGCGCCATGCGCGCCATCCTTGAGCTTGCCGGCGTCAAAGACGTGCTGGCTAAATCTCTGGGTGCTTCCAACGCCATCAATGTGGCCAAAGCCACCTTTGCTGCCATCGACAGCCTCACCACCCGTGAAGCTGTCTATGCCAAGCGCGGCATGGCCATGCCGGAGAAAGCTCCGGTGGAAACCGAAAACAACTAATGTCGGAGTTTTGAATTATGAAACTGCATGATATGAAACCGGCTCCCGGCTCCCGCAAACCCCGCAAACGGGTTGGTCGCGGTGACAGCTCCGGACTGGGTAAGACCGCAGGCCGCGGCGATAAGGGACAGAAGTCCCGTACCGGTGCGGTTATCCGTCCCTTCTTTGAGGGCGGTCAGATTCCCCTCTTCCGGCGTTTGCCCAAGCGGGGCTTCAAGAACGCTGACCGGGTTATTTTCCAGTTGGTGAACCTGAGCATCATTGAGCGCGAATTTGCTGCCGGCGACGTCGTTGACGCCGAAAGCCTCCGCGCCAAGAGCCTCCTTGGCAAAGCTCAGCTGCCCATCAAGATTCTTGCCAACGGCGAGATCACCAAGGCAGTCACTGTCAAGGCTGAAGCATTCTCCCAGGCTGCAATCGCCAAGATTGAAGCTGCCGGAGGCAAAACCGAGATCATCGGCTGACGCTTCATGAAGTTTCCGGGACACTGGTTTACCGGTGTCCCGGAGTATTATTAAACCTAAGCGAAAGAAATTAAATCAATATGTTGCGGGCATTTCTCAATGTTTTCAAAGTCAAAGAGCTGCGTACCCGTTTGCTTTTCACTGCGCTGATTATCGTTCTGGTCCGGTTCGCAAGCAGCATCCCGTGCCCCGGGGTCGATCCCGCGGCTCTGGAAAAATTTATTCAGAGTATGGCTGCCAAGAATGCAGGGGGCGTGATGGGCATGATCGACGTCTTTTCAGGCGGCGCCTTGACTCACTTTGCATTGGGAGCTTTGGGCATCATGCCCTACATCACCGCTTCTATCATTATGCAGCTGCTGGTTCCTGTTCTGCCGCAGCTCGAAAAAATCCAGCGTGAAGGCGAATCCGGCCGTGCAAAGATCACTCAGTGGACCCGTTACCTGACCATTGTGGTTTGTCTTATTCAGGGCGCTATGGTCACCATGGCTATGATCGATCCTTCCAGACTCGGTCTTCCTACCCCTGCTTCCCCTCTTTTTGTTGGCAACAGCACTGTTTTCGTTCTGGTCAACACCATTGTTTTGACCTGTACGACTATGGTTTTCATGTGGCTCGGTGAACAGATCACCGAACGCGGTATCGGCAACGGTGTTTCTTTGATCATCACCATCGGTATTGTTTCCCGTCTTCCTCATTCCGTGATTGAACTTGTTCAAATGGCTGCTTCCGGCAAGACTCCCGGCGGACAGACCTTCGGACCTGTTCATCTTCTTCTGCTGCTGGTGGTTTTCTGTGCCGTCACTGCTGCCACCATCCTTCTTTCACAGGGCTATCGCCGTGTACCCATCCAGATGATCCGCAAGACTGTGGGCAAAAGTATGAACACCGGTTCCACCTATATGCCTCTCAAGGTCAACTTTGCCAACGTTATGCCTATCATTTTTGCCGGTGCGATTATGATGGTTCCTGAATTCATCTTCCAGACTCTTGCCTCCAAATACGGCGGTATCTGGATGACACTGACCACCATGTTCCGTCAGGATGGAATTGGGTATATGATCGTTTACGGTGCGTTGATCCTTATCTTCTGCTTCTTCTGGGTCGCCAACCAGTTCAATCCCCTTCAGATCGCAGACAACCTCAAGAAAGAGAGTTCCTATATTCCCGGAATCAGCCCCGGACAGCCCACTGCGGACTTCCTGGACCGCACCATGACCCGTGTCACTGCCGGCGGTGCCGTGTTCCTGTTGGTTCTTGCCCTCTTCCCCATGTTCCTTTACAGTAAGTTTGACATTCCCTTTATGGTCGCCCAGTTTTTCGGCGGTACCAGTTTGCTGATTATGGTGGGTGTGGTTCTTGATACCATGAGCCAGCTTGAATCCCATTTGACCATGCGTCACTATGAAGGATTCCTCAAGAGCGGGCGTCTCAAGAATCGCAGCGGACACTAATCCGCACGAATTTTTCAAACTCTGGTCCGGCGGATTGTTAAGCAATCAGGTCGGACCTTTTTCTTTCAAGGAGGCTTAAAAGTTGAGTACAACTGTTGTAGCAATTGACGGTCCTGCCGGTGCAGGAAAGAGCAGTGTGGCAAAGGCTCTTGCCCTGAAACTGGGGTTTACCCATGTCAACACCGGCAGTCTTTACAGAGCTGTCGCCTATGCATTGCGATGTGCCGGAGCTTCCCTTGATCCTGTCGATAAGGCTGAACTTGCAAAGATAACTCTTGAGTACACTGATAGTGGATTGCTCCTCAATGGTGTTGATCCCGGAGAGGCTCTGCGCTCCCCTGAATGTGCTTCCGGAGCCAGTTGTGTGGCCAAACAGCCCATTGTTCGGGAGTTTCTTCTTGAAGTCCAGCGCCGCAGTGCCCTCAACCGGTGGATCGTTATGGAAGGCAGAGATATCGGAACTGTGATTTTTCCCGATGCTATGGTTAAAATTTTTCTCACCGCTTCAGCTTATGAGCGCGCCAGAAGACGCATGGAGCAGGGAGAAATTCCCAGTGGGGCCACTCTGGAAGAGGTGCAGAAAGAGATCGAAAAACGTGATCTCCAGGACTCCACCCGGGCTGTCGCACCTCTCAAGGCTGCTCCTGATGCTGTCATTGTTGACAGCTCCTCTCTCTCTCTGGAGGAGACCATAGAGACTATTGCCCGTATTGTGGAACAGAAACGCTGCACCAGGGGGTAAAAGATGTTTCATTCTTCCACATACCGTGTCTCTTACGGTGATACCGATCAGATGGCGGTCGTCTATTACGGCAATTATCTTGAGTTTTTTGAACGTGCCAGAACGGAAATGCTCCGCGATTGCGGATTGCCCTACAGTGAACTGGAGCGCCGCGGCTGGCTGCTGATGGTTGTTGAAGCCAACTGCCGCTATCATGCCCCCGCCCGGTATGATGATCTGCTTACTTTCAAATCCGCAGTAACTGAGATTACCCGTGTCAGGATCAAAATAGTCACTCAAGTGTGGCGCGATGATACACTTCTTGCAGAAGGCTATGTTGTTCTCGGTTCTGTTGACAAAAATTACCGTATATCCCGCCTCGACCCTGAATTCGTTCATATTTGCCGAAAATATTCTCTGGAGGATCAAGCATGATATCTTTTCCTGAAATTTCTGCCCTGTCTCCTCTTAAGTTCACCCCTGTTTACAAGGAGCGCCCCTGGGGAGGAAGTTTGATGAGTGAACTTCTTAAACGTGTTACCCCCGAAGGCGTCAAAACCGGGGAAGCGTGGGAACTTTCTGACCGGGAAGGTGCCGATACCCCTGTCGCCGAAGGCGAACTTGCAGGTGTCCGTCTGTCAGAACTTGTCCGTCATTACGGCAGAGCCTTTGTGGGCGCTAAAGCTGCCGCAGCTGACCGATTTCCCCTGCTCGTCAAGTTGATCGACGCCGGAGACCGTTTGAGTCTTCAGGTCCATCCTGATGAAAAATGCTGCCGCCAGTTTGCCGACGGCTCCGAGCCCAAGACTGAGATGTGGTATGTGATCGCTGCCCGGAAAGGAGCGCGGATCATGGCGGGCTTGAGTCCCAAGGCCACACGGCTTCAGTTCCAGGAAAAGGTTAATTCTCCTGATGTTGAACAGCTTCTTCAATGTCACCGCTCTGTTCCCGGCGATGCCTATTTTATTACTGCCGGAGTCCTTCATGCCATCGGGGGCGGTAATCTGCTCCTTGAAATCCAGCAGAACAGCGATACGACCTACCGTCTCAGCGATTGGGGAAGACTTGACAAAGATGGCAAATCCCGGGAACTCCATCTGGAAAAGGGACTTGCAGCCACAGATTTTTATAACCGGAACACCCCCCGTATTCCCGGTGTCACCGGTCAGACAGGCTTCAACCGCAAATATCAGTTGGTGAGTAAATCCCAGTTTTTCCGTGTCAGTGAGCTGCGTCTGGTTTCCCCCTGGCGGGATGATACCACTCCGGACGGCAGTTTTCATATTATTTCCGCCATCAACGGTTCCGTCGCAATTGAGGGGGAATCCCCGGAGCTGCGCTGTGAACTTGAGATCGGACGCAGCGGCCTGATCCCGGCTGCTTTCGGCAGATACCGTATCGTTCCTCTGGATGACGGAGAAACAACTGTACTTAAAACAACCTTGTAAAAGAAAGATATAATGTTATGAAGTTCCTTGAAGATTTGCAGGCCGCACTGCGGTCCAAGTTCCCCGCCTTTACTGCGGAACACTCCCTTGTTCTTGAAGCCTGTCCTCCGGGGCAGGAGGGGGATTTTACCATCAACTGTTTCAAGATCGCCAAATTCTGCGGCGGTCCTCAGGGGGCCGTTGCTGCTGTGACTGAATTTTTGAGCGCTCATGAGGATATTGCCAATGTGACTGCTGTCAAGGCTTTTGTCAACATCACTCTCACTCCTGCCGCTCTCTTTGCTGCCGGAGCTGCTGATGTGGATTCACTGATGGAACGGGTCAAACTCCCCGCTGAACGCAGACGGAAGGTCCTTATTGAATTTTCCGCTCCCAATACCAATAAACCCCAACATCTGGGACATGTCCGCAACAACACTCTCGGAATGACTTTGGGATCACTCCTCAAACGCATCGGTCATGAAGTCATCGAGATCAATCTGGTCAATGACCGGGGGATCCACATCTGTAAATCCATGCTCGCCTATGAGCGTTTCGGTGAAGGTGTCACCCCCGAAAGCTGCGGCAAAAAAGGGGATCATCTGGTGGGTGACTTCTATGTGAAGTTCAATACGGAACTTTCCAAAGAGATCGCTGCTGTGCGTGAAGCTCATCCCGAATGGGCGGAAAAGGATAATGATGAACTCTTTCTTGAAACTGAACTGGGACGCTCTGCTCAGGAGATGCTCCGCAAGTGGGAGGCAGGGGATCCCCAGGTCCGTGAGCTCTGGGAAAAGATGAATTCATGGGTCTTCAAGGGCTTTGCTGAAACCTACACCCGCATGGGTATCAACTTTGATCACACCTATCTTGAGAGTCAGACATATCTTCTGGGTAAAGATGTTGTTCAGCAGGGACTTGAAAAGGGCGTCTTCACCAAACGGGAAGACGGAGCAGTCATCTGCGATCTGGGCAAGATGGGAACCAAGGTGGTGCTCCGTTCTGACGGTACCAGCGTCTATATCACTCAGGATCTGGGGACCACGCTGCGTAAATTCAACGATTATAAGCCTGAAGAGTTGATCTGGGTGGTGGGGGATGAGCAGAATCTCCACTTCAAGATGCTCTTCGAAATGCTTTCACGTCTGGGATATGAGTGGGCGCAGCGCTGCTATCATCTTTCCTACGGTATGGTCAATCTGCCCAGCGGTAAGATGAAGAGCCGCGAAGGAACTGTGGTTGACGCCGATGACCTCTTTGATGAAATGTCCGGACTTGCCGCTGCCGCCTGTGCCGAGCGGGATGCTGAGCTTTCTCAGGAAGAACTGAAACGCCGGGGCGAGATCATCGGTCTGGGTGCCCTGAAGTTCATGCTGCTCAAGTTCAATCCCAAGACCACCATGATCTTTGATCCTCAGGCAAGTTTGCGCTTTGAGGGTGATACCGGTCCCTATGTCCAGTATGTCTGTGCCCGGGTCGGCTCCATTGAGCGGAAACTTGCGGAGCGCGGGATCATCATCGGCACCCCCGACTGGTCAAAGCACGACCACGCCGCAGAACGCGATCTTGCAGTGAAACTTTTCTACTATCCCGCCGTGCTTCAGAGTGCCGGTGAAAAGCGGGATTGCTCCGGAGTGGTGGATTATCTGTTGGATCTTGCCAAGAGTTTCAACGCATTCTACCGCGAATGTCCTGTGCTGACTGCCGCTCCTGAACTCATCCCCGGACGCGTCAGACTGGCTCAGGCTGTCCGGCAGGTGTTGACGGATGGTCTTAATACCCTGACCATTCAGGTCCCTGAAGTGATGTAATATGTTCAAGAAGGTGTGCTTACTTATGGCTCTCTTAGGAACTGCGGCGGCTCCAGCCGCTCCTGCTGACCCTGAAGATTTTGTCAAGCTGGGGGAAGAACGCGTTGATATGAACCGTTTCAAGGGGGTCTTCCCCCCTCATATCAAGTGCATTGCGGTGCTGACTCCTGCCAGTGTCCCCAACGGGGAAAAGATGCGTCTGGGGGTGCAGATGCTGGAACGCGCCGGTATCAAAGTCAAGGTCATGCCCAATACCTACGCGAAAGTCCCCAAGGGGAAAAAGAGTATCCCTCTCCCCAAAAGGCTCAGCGACTTCCTGGCGGCGTGGAACGATCCTGAAGTGGATCTCATTCTCCCCACAAGGGGCGGTAGCGGCGCTCAGCAGATTCCCCCGAAGGTGGATTGGGATCAGCTCAGAAAGCGCAACGTGATCCTTATGGGGTACAGTAATATCACCTGTCTTACGGGCCCCATGTTTTCACAGAAAGCCGGCTATCCCATTCAGGGGCCCAATCTGGGTTCTCTTGTTTCCTGCGATGATGCCTCTCTGCGCCATTTGAAGGCTCTTCTTGCAGGTGAGGTGCCGGAGCCTGTGAAATTGACCGCACTGCGCGAGGGAGATGTTTCCGGAATGGTCTATGCCGGACACATGGCTCTGCTGCTTCAGGTGCAGAAGAGTCCTTTCAAGGTGGATACCACGGGAAGGACCCTTTTTATTGAGTGCGTCAGGCGCCCCGAAAAGGAGCTTAAACGCGTCTTTAACGCCCTCAAAAAACTGGGATTTTTTGAAAAGTGTGCAGGCGTCGTTTTCTGCCACTTCACCCGGAACTTCCCCGATGAGGAGAGCAAGATGAATT
>JAFWBQ010000085.1 GCA_017507125.1 Lentisphaeria bacterium | reverse complement strand
TATCATTTCCGGATTTCTGATGCGGGTGTTGATTTTTTGCAATCTCTTTACAGGTACGGTATTTACAAAGGAGATGATGTTTAAATAATATATATTTTAATTCGCTTCTTTAATAAATCATTTTTGGGATTTTTACCTTAAAAAAAGAGGCAATACACAAAAATGTGCATTGCCTTTCAGGATTTTTCAGCTCTGTTTTCAGCAGATCTTTCCTGTCAGCCTGACGGCTTCTTTAATACAGATGGCGATTTTTTCCATGTCAAGGGTCTCAATGCTGTCCAGGGGCGTGTGGAAATCCTGGAATTTGGCATGGGTGTTGAACCAGAGCACAGGGACTCCGATACAGTTGAAACTGCGGTCATCGCCAGCGTTCTTGAAAGGACGTTTCTCGTAAATAGAGTCGATCTCCGGGAGCTTTTCGGGAAGACCGATGTGAACAACATCTGTTCCAAAATGCATTCCCACGCTGTCAAAGTTCATGAAAAATTCCCACTTGCGCTCCGGATGGGATTTGACAAAGGAGTCACTGCCCACAGGATTGGAGCCGATACAATACTCTTCGGCATCAAATGAGGCAAATTCAAATGTCCATTCAGGCAGCTGATCTTTGAGGAGTCTTGCCAGTTCCAGAACGCAGGCGACGCCTGAAGCGTTATCGCTTGCCGCCTGTCCGAAAGGGGCAGCATCATGGTGAGCTCCGAAAATGGCGCGTTTGGTGCCGGTTCCGGGACGGGTGGCGATCACGTTGGAGGATTTATGGGGAAATGTGTCCGCATCAATGATAAGACGGTAACGGTTTTTCTTGTGGTTGGCAAGATACATGGCGCCTGTCTCTGAAACAACTGCCGTTCCCAGTTGCTTCAGATAGGGGGAGCGCTGGATCTTGGAACTGGGAGCACAGGTGGTATGGTAGGCTGCGTCACTGATGAAAACGGCTCCGGCGGCGCCGAGTTTGTCAAGATCTTCGGCGATGCCGTTGCGGCCCCTGATATCTGCTCCGTCAGAGAAAAATTCAACAACACAGAGTTTTCCTTTGACGTCGATATTATCAAGATTTTTGAGATCCTTTTCTGTGAGCCAGAGGGGGACTCCTTCCACATTGGTGCTTTGTGAAAAGAAGCAGGCAAGTGCTCCGGGAACGGGGATGCAGCCGTTGTCAAGGTCTACAAAGATCATGTGACCGAAACGCCAGCCGGTGGTATCAAACTTTTCCTGTTGAACATCGGTGTAACCGTATTTCCGGAACGTTTCTTCAATATAATCCGCCGCCGCCGCCACGCCGGGGGAACCCACATGGCGGGAGGGGTGAAAACAAATCGAGTGCAGATGCTTTTCAATATTGGCAATGAGCTGTTCCATGGTCAGTCAAGCTCCATGTAGTAGGTGGTGGAGTCAAGATGTTTGCTGAATCCGGCTCTTTCGTAGGCGCGGCGTGCAGGTGCGTGGGCATCGTCAAGACCGGTGGTCACTTTGACGACTTTGACTCCTGCCTTGCGGAATTCTGCCATAACGTATTTGTACATGGTCTGTCCGATACCTTTCAATCCGGTTGCGGTGAGGGCACCGTTGTTGCAAATTTCTCCCCAGATGCCGTTGATGGTGTAGGTGATGAAGCCCACAAGCTCCCCTTCATGTTCACAGACGGCAATGTCCCAGGCGCCGCTTTCGATCTGATCTTTGACCTGAAGACCTTTGGAAACATCATCGCCGTCAGGGTTGAGAATATTGGCAATAGAATCCCCCAGGGCTGCGCGGGACATCTTGCGGATGGGACGCCAGGCAATATTGGCTATTTCCATGACTTTGTGCAGATCTTCGTCACGATATGGACGCATATTCATAGAATGAAACTCCTTATGCTATGTGTTTCCTTTTAATATACAATCAAATCTCTGACAAGTAAATAGCATAATGCGGAAAAATTTGTCATTTTTCGCCTTTCTTGACTTTTGTGCACTGACAGGATATATTATGGAATATGAACCACATTTTTCAGATCAAGGAGTTTGTCATGGAATTAAAACAGGTGTTGAAAGAGCGCAGAACTGTCAGAAGATTTTCACAGACGCCCATTCCGGATGAAGAACTGCATGAGCTGATCGATGCTGCAAGACTTGCTTCATGTGCCAGAAATGATCAGAGACTGCGGTATGTGGTGGTCAGAACCCCTGAACTGGTCCGCAGCATTTTCAAATTTACGGCGTGGGCAGGTTCTGTTGCGCCCCGGCGCAATCCGGTTCCGGGAGAGACCGCTCCCACTGCTTTCATCGTTGTGACCGGAAAAAAAGAGGAGGCTGATACTCCTCTGCTTCAGACTGATTGCGGAGCCGCTGTACAGACCATTCAGCTTGCCGCATGGGAAAAGAATATCGGATGCTGCTGGATGGGGGCCATCAACCGGCAGGAAATACATTCCCTTCTGGAGCTGCCTGCTGAAAGAGCCATCCTCTATATCATCGCTCTCGGTTATGCTGCTGAAAAGCCGGTGTACGATGACATTGATGATCCCGGTAAGGTCAAATATTATCTGGATGATGAAGATCTGCTCCATGTTCCCAAGCTGACTGTCGAAGCTGTCAGTTCCTGGAAATGAGAAAAGCGGTCATTCATTTTTTCTGCGGTATTGCCGCTTTGTGTGCCGCCTTCTGGATCGGTTCCGCTGCCTGGGAATCCGGAAATCTGCTGCCGGGAAATTTACCGGATAAGGATTATACTGCCGAAATCGGTCATCTTATGGAGGAAAAACGTTTTGAAGAGGCGGAGCTTCTCTGCTGTGACGTGATCGGCATGGGATTGCCTGGAAGTGAAAATGCCAATATTCAGCTCCGCCGGTGCCGTGAAGAGAAGGGATCGTGGAACGCAGGTGCTCTTGACGCCCTCAAAGGATTTGCCACCGGACATGGTGATAACAGTGCCGCTCTTGCCGGTGCTGCTGCCTCTGATCTTTTTATCTACGGCGACGTGAGAGATCTCGGGGTGCAATTCTACCGCAAGCTCAGGGGATTGCCGGTGGATTCCGTTATTGTCGCTTTGTCTTCAGTCGGACTTGCCGTTGAATTGACGGGATTTGTTGACTCAGTTCCGGCATTGATGAAAATGCTGCACCGGGCAGGGGCGTTGAGTACTTCGCTGATGGACCATTGCCGCTCTGCTTTGCAGAGTATAAAAAAGCACGGACGTCTTTCTCATGGCGAAAGTAAATTTTTCCGCAATCTCAACCGGATCGTTCAGCAGCATGGAATGGCAAGATCCGGGATTCTGCTGCGCTCTATCAAAACGCCTGAAGAACTTGAAGCGGCTGTCAGGATAGGCGAAAAAAGTCCTGAGGTGCCTTTTCTTATTGCTCATTCCGCTCCGGAAGAGGGAGGCGCGCTGCTTTTGCGATTCTCTGACAGTCAGGAACTGTTGACCCTGCTTAAACAGGCCGCGCGGAAAGGATCTGTCGGAACAGAGATGCTCAAGAAGATCAAATTTGTCAAATTTACCTTGAAAAATCTTTACCAGGGCAGATTCCGGGAGATCATGATCTGCGAAGGAATAAAAAATCCAAGTGTCCGCCGCTGGCTCTGGGGAAGCGCTTTCTTTTTCCTCCTGACAGGACTTTTTTTTCTCAGCGGCAATATTATCAGCGTCGGAAGAGCTTTACTAAAGATGAGAGCAATTTGTTCAAGATCTGCGGACGTACCTCGATCGTCCCCCGGGGGCAATGTTCCTGACAACAGTAACAGCGGATGCAGTTGTCAAGATCAAACACCGGAAGATCCCTGCCTTTGACCTTTTTCAGCTTCAATGACTGAGGCGGACACACCTGAACACAACGTCCGCAGCTGATACAACCTGAGGGGATCAGGAACGGACGGGAACCGGCAAGATTGCGAAGCAGCTTCTTGAAAACAGGCGGCAGCCATACGCCCCAGGCGTTGAGCATACCGGGGGGATCCGGCAGTTTGAAGGGGGCGACTTCAGGAATATCACCACGGTTTTCATAGGTAAAGGGAAGGTGCCGCTGAGCAGCCTGCCGGAGCAGGATAAAAGCTGATTCCGGGACTCCGAGGAGAGCCGCCACAGAAGCATCCAGCGCCAGGGCATCAGTGGAAGCTGCCAGAAAACCGCTTGTTGTGGGCGTTCCGCTGCCGGGACCGTTGCCTTCCATGCCCACAATGCCGTCAATAATGGAAATACCGGGCTTGACTGTGAGGTAGAGGTCCAGAAGAAGGTCGGCAAAACGGCAGAAGTCACTGCCCACTGCCAGATGCCAGCTGAGGCGGTCAGCCGAGTCTATGAGTCCGAAAAGATTTTTGACCGCCAGTGTCAGGGTCATCATGGCGTGAGTTTTAGCTTTTGCAAGATCAACGACCAGATCGAAATTTTCAAATTCACGGGCGATTTTCAGCTGTCTGAACCGGCATTGATCCGGAAGTTTGATTTCACCATAGTCAGCGAAATCATCATAAGCAACCCCCATTTTTTCCAGTTTTTCTTCCAATCCCATAATTTTGAGGATGGCTTTGACATGCTGGGTGCCGGGATTTTCCAGCAAAGTGACACTTTCTGCACCGGCATCAAGGAGTTCCCGGCAGAGAGCTTCGATGACAGCCGGATGAACCGCAGCCGGATCATCCTGACGGCGGCTGAAAAGCAAATTAGGCTTTACCAGAATTTTTTTCCCCTCAAGGGAACCGTATTCTTTGAAAACCGGTTCCAGTACGGCACGGAGCGCTTTGCAGAGAGGGGCTTCGTCATAACTTGAGGCGCAACTGTAATATACGGGCGTTGTCATTGGAGCGTGGCATCTCCTGAACTTTCAATACGCTCATCTTTAAGGAAGATGGTGAATTTATCGGCTCTGTGAGTTTTTCCGGCGCCCTCCAGACGGGGACGTTTGCCGTCGCCAGAGGTGCACTCCACACTCATTGCCGAACTGTTGAACACGGCACGGTCGCAGTAGATCTTTTCCCCCTCTTCAAGAGCACTGGAACGGCGGTTGATGATCACTTCTTCAGAGGCAACGGCACGGTCAAGAGCAAGTCCATTTCCAAGAGCGATGGTTGAAGGCACACTGTTTTCCGCCGGCAGCTCAAAGGGATCTGAGTCCGGATCGTTTTCAGAGGAGGCAACTGCAGTTGTTTCATCCGGCTGCTTTTTGGCAAAGAGTTCCAGTTTTTCGCAATTCATGCGGCTGGCGCCATCGGTTATGGCAACATGTCCGGTAAAAACTGTTGTATGTTTTTCAAAATCCGAAACCAATGCGTCGGAAGTCAACTCCCGGAATCCGGTATTGCGTCCCAGCATGACACCGGCATCAGCAGGCCGGTCAGAGGAATCTTTGGAGGAGGTGCCGGAAACATCCGGTTCGGCATTCTTCTGATTTGTCAGCTTGATATTGCCGTCTCCGGTGACTTTGATCAAACGCAGAGATCCTGACTGAAAAATTCCGGGACGATCAGGCGCTCCGGGGAGAGCCGGGGCAAAGAAATATTCTATATTATCACCGGCGAGAGTGTTGTTTCCATCCTGCATATTGGCATTGCCTGATGCGACGATCCGTTTCAGCGTTTTGCTGCTTCCGGCGGCACCGGAAGCAACACCGGGAAGAGCCACAGGCTTTTCTCCTTTCCGGCGGGCACCGAGGTACAGTTCAAGACGGTCGCAGGTCAACCGGGATTTTCCCCTGGAGGCATTCACGTTGCCGATAAAATCCACCCGGTCTGCTTTGTAATCGAAAAAACCGCGATCGGCAATCAGCACTGAAGGAGCCTCTTTGCCTTCTGAAACGCCGGTGATCCTGATTTTTTCTTCAGCTTCGGCACTTTCAATATCTTTGTTCCGGGGATTGACGGCAGATTGCCGCAAATTCACAGTCAGGAATTGTGTTTCCAGTGTATTGCCTCCGGAAACGCATTTGACATTGCCGGAAAATCTGACCTTTTCTGTAATGTAATCCAAATCTGCTTCATCGGAATTCAAGGTGGAAAAGCCGGTGTTTTCACGGCGGAACAACTTCACATCCCCTTTACACTGCGCTCTTTTGAATTCAAGAGAGCCCGTGTTGATTTCCCCTGTGCCGCTCAGAAAAGACTCTGATTTTGCTGCCGGAGCAGGGAGATCTTTTTTTGCGCTGCGCTGAAGTGTGACGCGCATCTTGCTGCAGGCAAGCTCATGCTGGGGAGCACTGGCACGTACCCGTCCCAGAAAATCGCATATACCTGTGGAAAAGTTGAAGTTGCCGTAGTCTGACATCAGGTAACGCTTTTCCCCTTTTTCTTCAAGGCGCATCCAACACTCTCTGGGAACGATCAGCTGCTGCTTTTCACGGAAGAAGACCAGTTCTCTGCCGCGGAGCGTGAAATTACCGCCGCTCCGGAGCTCCGGAGGAGCTTTATCTCCGGTGACAGTCAGCTGTCCTTTGGCGACATCGTAGACCAGGTGATCTCCGGTCAGCTCCCGGGATTCTTTTGCCGGAGTACCCGGAGGAAGGATTTTTTCCACTCTGACGTGACCGTCTGCGTAAATCATTTTTACGCCCGAAAAATCCATGGAACGCTTCTCTTTTGACTTGGAGTCACCGCCGAAAACAACAGTCAGGCGGTCACAGGTCAACTTGACCTGCTTTTCTGTGACAGTGACTTTCCCCAGGAGCATGATCCTGTGTCTGGCGGTGTCCATGTGGAGCATATCCGAAGTACCGCGCAAGAACTCATATTTGGCGGGCACTTTCCCTTTGAGAAGGCGGGGATCACTGTTTTTTCCCCGCATGACGATCCGGACATTGGAGTTGATTTTGATCTGACGGCGTTTAAAATCTGACGCAAATCCGATGCCGTCAAGGTCGATCAGGGGGGAACGCATTTTGACTTCACGGTCACTTGCGGCACTCCGGTCTGTCTGGTTCAAAGCTCCTTCCGGTGTGAAGATCACAGCATCGCAATAGTGAGCCCGCTCCCCCCAAAAGCGGATCACATCTGCTAATGAGGCATCCAGAGGGTAGAGCCGGAGCTGCCAGTCATTATGGATCCGGTCAGGGTTTACCTTTTTCTGAAGAATATTGATGATGACATTGTGCCCGTAGAGCAGTTGATCCCTGTATTCAGCCTTGTCCGCAAAAATCATGGATTGCAAGACCCCTTTCTGATAAAAAGGGACCTTGACATTGCTTACGGAAACACCATTCAGTTCACTTGCCGAATTGGCTGATAAGTGAACCGCCAGCACCATTGACAGAAAAAGGAGTGTTTTTTTCATCGGCGGTAACGCTCCAAAAGACCGTCAAGGTCGCCTCTTGCCTGAAGCAGCAAACGCACAGTTTCGCAGACGGCACCATGTCCGCCGGGAGCATTTGTGCGGTAAATCACCACTTCGTCAAGTTCCGGAACGCCGTCTGCCACAGCCACAGGGATCCCCACCCGGCTCAAAACAGGCATGTCGATTACGTCGTCACCCATGTAGAGACACTCTTCAGGTTTGAGCTGATATTCAACAAGAAGTTTTTCAAACTCCTCAAGTTTATCATGGATGTTTTCACGCACAAAGGTGATACCGAGCTCAGCGGCACGTTCCCGGTTGGCGGGGGATCCTCTGCCGGAAAGCAACCCCACCATGATACCGGCACGCATGGCAAGTTTCAGCCAGTGACCGTCACGGTAATGGAAAAATTTGATCAGTTCAGGCCCACCGTATCCCACTCTTCCATCCGTGAGTACGCCGTCAATATCCAGAATGACCGCCTTGATCAGGCGGGCTTTTTCAGCGGAGATCATAAATCTGTTTTACCTTGGTGAGAACTTCAGTGATGCCGTCGAAGTCCAGGGAGTTGGGACCATCGGACCAGGCTTCGGCGGGACGGGGATGTACCTCCGCAAAAAGGGCATCAATACCCACGGCCGCTGCGGCACGTGCCAGGGGGAATACAAATTCCCGCTGACCGCCGGAGGCATTACCGAGTCCCCCGGGGAGCTGCACAGAGTGAGTGGCATCAAAGACCACAGGCACGTCAAAGCTGCGCATGGTGGCAAGACTGCGCATATCCACCACAAGATTGTGATATCCGAAGCTGCTGCCCCGTTCGGTCAGAAGGACCTTGTTGTTTCCGGTCATTCGGACTTTTTCAATGCATCCCTTCATATCTTCAGGGGCCATAAACTGTCCTTTTTTTATGTTGACAGGCAGACCGCTTTTTCCGGCAGCCTGAAGCAGATCCGTCTGACGGCAGAGGAATGCGGGGATCTGAAGCATATCAACAACAGAAGCCACCTCAGTTACTTCGTCACTCTCATGGATATCGGTGATAACAGGAACATCGCACTGTTTTTTTACTTCTGCAAAAATCTTGAGACCTGCCTCAAGACCGGGACCACGGCGTGAGCTGCCGCTGGAACGGTTGGCTTTATCGAAGGAGGCTTTGAAAATATACTGGATGTCCAGTTTCTGACAGAGAGCTTTGAGAAAAAGTGCGACTTCGCAGCAGAGTTCGGCTCCTTCTGCGGTACAGGGGCCGCCGATCAGGGTCAGTTTGGATCCGCCGATAACGAGATTATCATTGACTTTGACGCTGTTCATAATCTTCCTTTCAGTAAACTTTCTGCTCTTTCCAGATCTTCGGGGGTATCGACCCCGATGGTGGTGAGTTCAGTGGTGATGACTTTGATGCCGATGCCGTTTTCCAGAGCCCGGAGCTGTTCGAGTTTCTCGGAATTTTCCAATTTCCCGGGAGGAAGTTGAACAAAGCGCTCAAGAATATCCTTGCGGTAGGCGTAGATGCCCCAGTGAAGGTAACAACCGGGATCTTCACCGCCCTGACGGACAAAGGGAATTTCGGAACGGCTGAAATAAAGAGCCTGACCGGTGGCGCCGAAAACGACTTTGACATTGTTTTCGGTCATTTTTTTCCGGTCAGCCGGTACTGCCACAGTCGCCATTTCGACAGAACGGTCAGAGGTCATGAGACGGATCAGTTCATCCACAAGTTCCGTGGGGATCAGGGGTTCATCGCCCTGAATGTTGATGACTGTTTCCACTCCTTCAAAGGCCCGTGCAGCCTCGGCAATGCGGTCGGTCCCGGAGGGATGATCCGGGGAAGTCATAATGGCTCTGCCGCCGAATTTTTCAACTGCAGCGGCGATACGTTCATCATCGGTGGCCACGGCCACTGCGTCCGCGGCAGAGGCGATGGCTTTTTCCCAGACATGCTGGATCATGGGTTTGCCCGCCAGCATGGCAAGAGGTTTGCCGGGGAAACGGCTGCTCGCATAGCGGGCAGGGATAATAACTGCAACAGGTGTATTTTTCATTTGTTCATTCCTTTCCAGGCGGAAACAAGTTCTTCTTTCATGATGGGGGCAGTACCGACTTTACCCACAACGACTCCCGCCGCGCAATTGGCGATTTCGGCGGCAAGGGCGGCATCGGCTCCGGAGGTACAGGCAAGGACGAAGGTTGCCGTCACAGTATCGCCTGCACCTGAAACGTCAAAGACTTCCCGCGCCCGGGTGGGGATCAGCTTGTGCCACTTGCGGTCGCGGAAAATGCCCAGTCCCTGAGCTGCAAGAGAAAGCAGCAGAAAATCGGGAGCCCACTGTTCTTCGATGATTTCAGCGGCTTTCCGCAGTGCCGGATCATCCTCAGGAGGACCATCCGGACCGGGGTCGCTGATGCCGGCAAGGGCAAAGGCTTCGAGCCGGTTGGGTTTGATGGCAGTCAGATGTTTAACCGGCACAAGATTACCGGGTTTGGGATCAAGAGCGGTGGGAATACCGGCCTTGCGGGTTTCGATCAGGATCTCTTCAAGCATCCAGGAGCTCAATACACCTTTAGCGTAATCTTCAAAGATCACTGCGTCCACTTCTTTGCGGCGCACGAGATCAATAAGCTGAGAGACCATCTGCTGTCTGAGCGAATCATTGAGAGGGGCAGTTTCTTCCAGATCCTCTCTGAGCATCTGCTGTCCCCCTGCCATGACCCGTCTTTTTTCAGTTGTCGGACGGCTGCTGTCACAGAGGACACCTGCGTTTTGAAAACCTGAACCTGTCAGAAGTTTTTTGATTTCACGTCCTGATTCATCATCGCCGACAGCACCGAAAGCGTAGACCCGTCCTGCTTCCAGCGTGCCCAGATTGCGTATCACATTGGCGGCACCACCCAGACGCGCCTCCCGTTTTTTTATGTTGACGATAGGGACCGGAGCTTCCGGAGAGATGCGGTTTACCTGACCCCAGAGATAGACATCCAGCATAAGGTCACCGATAACGGCGATCCGGCTGGAATTGAATTTTGAAAAAATATTGGCACTCATTTGGTTACTCCGCTTTGTTTCATGACCCGTTCAAGGTAGGGGGTGTAGTCGATCTTGTATTCCCGGGAAAAAGGAACTCCCCGGCTCAGATGCCGGATCGAAGCTGCCATTTCATTGAGCTGCTTCTGAAGTACGGCAAGGTCATCGCTTGAGAGATATTGGGAATAATTCCGCAGATAGTCAGCCATCCGGTTCAGATTCCAGATGAGAAGGGCAAGTTCAGCCTGTGCTGTTTCATCTTTGATTTTCAGCGCTTTTGCATAACTGCGGGTGCCGTCAAAAGACTCCAGGAGCTTGAGATGCCGGACAGAAACAGCCATGGCATTTTCCTGTTTCATGTACAGCGGCAGTGACACAGCCAGAAAAACTTCTGATATGATTATCAGAAAAAAGACAACGACAGCCGAAGCTGCCACGTAGTCCCGTTTGAAATTTGCGGTATATCTTGATCTTAAATTTTTCATGTTGTTACCGGATATATTGTCTGCCTCATTAATATACACGAAGTCAAGCCAATTGTCAACTCCTCTATGTGGGGAAAGGTAACTATTTTACAAGGGTTTTTCATTGACAGAGGAGTTTTTGTTCAGGCGTTGAAATCTTCAGGGAACTCCTCTTCCTGCGGCGCATTTACAACTTCTCTGACTGTGTTACCTGCAAGAGCGGGAGAAAAGCCGCGTGAAACGAGAAAACGGAAGAGTTTTTCCCTTTTTTTTCTTATATCTTTTTCCCGCACAAGGAGTCTGAGTTTCCCCTCAGCTGCGCTTCTGGCAGCTTCTTCTTCGTGCTCCGGAGTGATCTCTTCAAGAGCGCTGCTCAATTCCTCTTCGCTGATTCCGCGGGCGCGGAGCTTTTTCCGGATCAGCCTTTCTCCTTTGCCGCAGGAGTTGAGGTAATGTGCCGCATCAGAGGCAAGCAGAGTATCATTGAGATAGCCCCGTCTGCAGCAGATTTCGAGAGCTTCCTCGATTTCTTCGGGAGTATAGTGCTCTGAAGTGGAAAGTTTGCTCCTGAGTTCACATGTGCTCAATGGACGCAATGCCAGATAATCCATTGCCTTTTCAAGAACACCTTTCGCCATGGCGTTTTACAGCCCCAGCAGTTTTTTGACCAGCATATCCCGGCTGAGAGCCCCCAGAGAGCCTCCTGAAGCTGCTGTTTCGCTGTAAACTTCAACGCTGTCCGGCACCGGCACTGCGGGACCGCAGACGGCAAGAGGCACAGGCGTTGTCGTGTGCTTGCGTAATTTGACGGGGACGGGGTGATCCGGAAGAACCGCAAAGTTGATATCGTTCCTTGTTTTCAGTGCTTCGAGCAGAGGGATAACGATCTTTGCGTCGAAATCTTCAATTGCTTGAAGTTTCAGCTTCAAGTCACCCAGATGAGAACACTCATCGACTGCTTCAACGTGAAGATAGACAAGATCATGCTCTTCAAGAGCCTTCAAGGCAGCCTGCATTTTGCCGGTGTAATCCGTATCCACAAAGCCGGTGGCACCCGGAACTTCAATAACTGTCATGTCTGTGCAGCGCCCCAAACCCTTGATAACATCCACAGCACTTATGATGGCGCCTTTTTTACCGGCGTAGCGCTGCGGGAAAGGGGGAATGGCGGGTCTTCTGCCGGGACTCCAGGGCCAAATGCGGTTGGCCGGGGCAGTTTTGCCCCGGTTGAGTTCGTGAGCGCTCAGATAGTTGGCGCAGCGCTCCTCAAGATCGTGAAGAAAGGCAACTGTCACCTGAGCCTCAGGAGAGTTGTCTGCCGGAGAGGATTTCAGTTCCGCAAGGGGGATGTCAGCCGAAGAGTCAGGCTTGAAATAATTGACTGCCGGTGAAAATTTTTTGCCGTGAAGGACCAGCAGATTCCGGTAGCTGACACCGGAATGAAAGGTGACTTCTCCGGAGCCGAATTCTTTTTGCAGATCTGCCATAAGGAGCCTTGCTGTCTCATTGTCGATGTGCCCTGCTGAATAGTCTCGCAGAACACCGTCATCTGAGGCGTAAACCAGATTGCAGCGGAACGCCACATCATCCGGCGCAAGTTCGATCCCCTGACTCGCACATTCAATAGGACCTCTGCCCGGGTAGTTTTCTTCGGGCAGGAATCCGAGGACGGACATATTCGCCACATCTGATGAGGTGGGGAGTCCCTCCGGAAGTGTCAGAAATGTTCCGCTTGCTCCGCGGGCGGCAATGGAATCCATACCCGGCGTATGGGCATATTCAAGGGGCGTTTTTCCTCCCAGCTCTTCAAGGGGGAGATCTGCCATACCATCGGGGAGGAATATAACTGCTTTGGTTTTCATTTTAATCGTTCTTCTGCTTGTTCTATGGTGATCCCGGCGACAAAGACCCGCTTGTCGCGGGAGCTTGCACCGGAACAAAGTTCAATACTGTTTTTGGCTACTTTCAGTTTCCCGGCAAGAAAACGCAGCAGTGCTGCGTTAGCCTTGCCATCCACGGGGGGGGCATTGAGGGCGATTTTCAATGCCGTGCCGAAAATTCCTGTGATACCTTCACGTTTTGCTCCCGGCTGAATGTGGAGCGAGATATAAACTCCCTTTTCAGCCGGGGTGAGGGCCTGACGCAAATCTTCAAGCATCGGCAGAACCGTTTTCGCCGGCAAGGTCACTATCTGCCGCAACGGTTGCGTTGCCGACCCCGCTTTCATCGCTGCCTGAATTTTCGTCAGCAGGTACGGGCAGATCCAACAATTCTCTGATCTCTTCGACGGACATGGTCTCTTTTTCAAGAAGTGCATCTGCCAGTTTCTGAAGTTCATCTTTGTGTTCGGTCAGGCACTTGCGTGCGTCGTCAAGAGCATTGTTGACCAGACGGCGGATCTCTGAATCGATCTCTTTCTGGGTTTCAGGAGAGATTTCTTCAGGAGTGGGACCGTCAATACGCAAATGGGGATGGACAGTCATATCGGCACACTTCCAGGGACCGATTTTTTCGCTCATTCCGTAGACGCACACCATCTGGCGCGCCATGCCGCTCAGCATCCGGATATCTGCTGAAGCTCCGGTGGAAATATCCTGCATCAGCAGCTCTTCGGCGGCTCTTCCACCCATGGTCATTGCCATTTCCGCAATCAACTCGCCTTTGCTGCGGCTGTAGACATCTTCTTTGGGCATGGTGAAGGTAGCGCCCAGATAAGCCTGTCCGCGGGGAATGATGGTGACCTTGTGGACAGGGGTGCATTTTTCGTTATGGAGCGCCACCAGAGCATGGCCGGCCTCATGGACAGCTGTAAGTTTTCTGTCATGCTCAGTGAGTTTGCGGCTGCGGCGTTCGGTTCCGTAGCTGACTTTATCTCTTGCCTCTTCCATTTCGTTTTCGCTGACAGCTTCTTTGCCTCTGCGGGCGGCAAGAAGTGCGGCTTCATTACAAAGGTTGGCAAGGTCGGCACCGCTGAATCCCGGTGTCGTGCGGGCGATGACATCCAGATCGACGGTGTCATCAACGACGATTTTCTTGACATGAACAGAGAGTATCTGTTTTCTGCCTTTGATGTCAGGCAGATCCATAACCACCTGACGGTCGAAGCGTCCGGGACGGAGCAATGCGGGGTCAAGAACGTCGGGACGGTTGGTTGCCGCAAGGACGATGACTCCGGAACGGCTTTCAAGACCGTCCATTTCGACCAGCATGGCGTTGAGGGTCTGTTCTCTTTCGTCGTGACCGCCGCCCCAGCCGGAAAATCTGGAACGGCCCACAGCGTCGATTTCGTCGATGAAAATCAGGCAGGGGGTATTTTTTCTTGCCTGTTCAAACATATCCCGCACGCGGCTGGCTCCCACACCGACAAACATTTCCACAAAGTCGGAACCGCTGATGGAAAAGAAGGGAACTCCGGCCTCACAGGCAACCGCCTTGGCCATCAGAGTTTTACCGGTACCCGGATCGCCCACCAGAAGACAGCCCCGGGGGATCTTGCCGCCCACCAGCTGGAATCGGATGGGATCTCTCAGGAATTCAACGATCTCAGAGATCTCTTCCTTGGCCTCATCGGCACCGGCAATATCATCAAAACGGACATTCAGTTCATTGGGCGGGATCATTCTTGCACGGCTGCGGCCGAATTCCATGGCGCCGTTGCCCCGCATCTGGCGTGCAGAAAAGAAGTAGATCATCCCCACGATCACCACAACGGGAAGAAGCGCAAAAAGCAGAAAGTTCCAGAGACCGGCGTTGTTGGAGTCGATCTGAACATTGGTGTATCCCAGAAGAGTGTCCAGAGAATCTGTGTAAACAACACGGGTACGATAGCGCCTTTCCCTGCTGCTTTTTTTCTTGCTCCGGGCGGCGGAGGGATCACTTTTAAGAACTCCCTCCACTGTAAAGACCTTATCCCCTTCGCTGACCAGAACCGCTGTGGCGATCTCTTTTGCCTTGAGCATGCTCTCAAACTGGCTCTGAGTGATGTTCCGCGTGTCGGAAGAACTGAAGCCTTTGAAAAGGAACAGAGCTCCGATGATCAGCATAATAACGAGCCAGACAATCGCAGCCTTGGGGGATCTTCCCGGTTCCCGCGAGGCAGGACGATTCTGCATCGGAGGTTTTTCTTCATTTTTATTTTCAGACATAAATTTCTCCTGTTATGGTTATGTATAAAAAGGGCGCGCCAGAAACCTTCTTACGGTACCGGAGCGCTGTGGAAAGTAAAACAAATTTTCTGAATTCTTCAGGAAAAAATATTGCGCAGAAAATAGACCAGGGCTCCCAATGCAGCGACCCCGATGACCGCGATAACGATGATGACAACAGTATGAACCATTTTCCGCTTTTTTTCTTCGGCAACGGCCAGAGGATTCAAACTGGTCAGAGCCGGCGTGGTGGAAAGGTTGCTTTCCATACTGTTCAGGTCGATGGTATGGGTCAGACGGTTGAGGGAAGTTGCTGTGCTGTCTGCTGATGAACCGTCGTTGCTGTCAAAAAGCACTTCCACAGAACCGAACATGATCAAGTCGTTGTGTTTGAGGATCTGTTCTTCAATGGCAACACTGTTGATCCGGGTGCCGTTGCTGCTGCCTTTGTCACGCAGCACGTAAGAAATTGTCCCGTCTTCATTTTCGTATTTGCAGATCTCTGCATGACGACCACTGACACTTCCGTCTTTAAGACAGATATCGTTTTCATCTTTACGGCCGATCGACATGACATCGCGGTCGATTTCGAATGTCTTTCCCCGCAGCTGTTCAAAAAGAACTGTGAATTTCGGATTGTTGCCCATTTTTGTCCCGTATATTTTAATTATACCAACGTATAAGAATACCTATGGTAAATATACAGCGGTACGGGGAATATTGCAAGTGATAAATACGCAAAAAAAGGATTTTTTTTCAGAAGTTGCCGGGACAGACAGAATTGTTTTAAGCTGCAGTAAAAAATAATTTTTTTCTGCTCTGATTGTGGATTTTTTAAGATAACAGTGCTATTTTATAGCTGATCCTCCGGGTGGTGGAGCAAAATAATAATTTACGAGAGGTTTATGATGGATTTTTTGGTGCGGAAATTTGAAGAGCGCGATGCTGCACGCGTCGCCGAAATTATGTATGACAGTTTCAAAACCGTTTTCAAAGAAATGTGGGAAAAAGAGGAAAAGGGAAATGGTGACTACTGGAAAGAACATGCCCATGCCGAAAGTCCCACCTGTATCACGACCTCTTTTGTTGCGGAGCAGAGTGATGGAACTGTGATCGGCTTCCTCAACGTTGAAGCCAATCTCAAGCGCAAACTGGGGATTCTCCACAGCATCGGTGTTGACCCGAATATCTTTGCCAAAGGCGTGGGAAAAGCCATGGTCGCAGAAGCTGAAAAACTGTGGAAAAAACACCGGATGCGGAAGGTCTATACCTGTACTTCACACATCAACCAGAGAGCTTTCGCCTTTTACAAAAGTTTGGGGTTTGAGCAGGAAGGATTGCTCAAGAGCCATTTCTTTGATGGGATCGATGAGATCCAGCTGGGCAAATTTTACAAATACGACGACTGACCGCTTGTAAAATAAAGTTGAGATCCGGAAAAATTTCCCCGCCGGGAGGAGTTTTTCCGGATCTTTTATTTTGTTTCTTTCCTGAACTTTGCGAAGATCACTTCATCATGATATGAACAAATTCCGTGTAGTTGAAAGGGTGTTTCAGCAGAACGCCGTCAGCAGTTTTTTCAAACTGCATCTTCTGCCATTCCCCTTCAAGGTCCAGGAAGAAGAGCTCTTCACACAGCCTGAGTTTTGCGGGCAGAAAGAGTGCCAGTTTTTCAAGGGGATCCACACTCAGATTCGTGATGGTCAGCATGGCTGAAAATTTATCCTGTTTTTCAGGCTCGTTGGCGATGAGGAACACAGCTGGCTCAGCTTTTGCCATGGGGAAATCTGCACCGCAGCGGATGAGAAGCTCCTGAAGAAGCGCCTGACGGCGGTAGCAGAAAAGAGAAGCAGAGAAGTTTCCGGCAACTTCGGTTGCGTAAATGATCACATTTCCCCCCAGTTTGTTCCGGAACAAGGTCATGCCGGGCGCCATATACTCCTGTTTGAAGTTGAAGATGCGTGTCACTTCCTGACAAGCGGGATCGGTGATCTCAAGTTTGCGGAGTATCCCGTTGCCTGCGGGGGAATACATATCGGCACGGGCCATATCGCGGCGCACAGAGTCTTTGAGGAATCCGCTGCAGATGATTTCTGTACCGCTCAGGTCAAAACGGTCAATTCCCCGGATGAGAGGTTCAGAAACTTCTGCTCCCAGATATCCGGTGTACCCCCTTTCAGCGAGGAGCTTTGCGGCAGCTCCGTCGAGAATGACCGTCTGGGAAAGATATTTTTTGACGGTTTCATCCGCCATGAAGCGCATCTGCTCCCCGGAAAAAAAGGTGACGGGGGCATCTTTTGTCGTATATGGGATCCCGAAGGCGGAGACCGGTTTGAGCCAGTCGGCACTGTTGCCGGGGAAATTTGCCTTTTCAAAGGGATCGTAGTAGATCCCCGCCCCTTTCAGACGGCAGTTCAGAACGGCTCTGCGCAGAGCGTTAAAGCGCTTCCGCTCTTTCTTGAACATGTAACCGTAAGCTCTTTCTTCTTCCGGCGGCTCTGACTGGAAAGTGGATCCGTCAAAACCGCAGGCGTAGATCGAACCCATCAGTGCCCGCATACAGCTGCCCGAGGTGTAGAAACGTGAGTGAGGGTAGGTATCCGATTCATGGTAAAAACGGAACTCCCCTTTGATGTGCTCTTTTGCATAGACCGCCGGCAAAAGGATCTGAGGGATCTCTTCGATCCGCTCTCCTGAGTAAAAAGTGCCGTAGAAACGGACAAAAGGAACATGATTCTTTCCGGCGATGGCCCGCGCCACGCTTTCGATGGCGTTGCCGTCCCGGTCATTGCTGCCCGGCTGCATGATGCCCATGGGAATCTCCGGCGTAAGCTTGTCGGCCTCTTCCCGGATCGCCTGAGCGAAAAGGACCAGGGAGTCTTTGGCAAGGGCCTGCCACCTGCGCAGAAGTTCCCGGGATTCAACGGGGTGCTGTGTGAAAAGTTCCTCCAGCTCTTCACGGGAGTAATATCTCCCTTCCCGGCGGGCGAACTCCTCAAGGTGATATTTGCAGAAGCATCCGGGACCGCCGTGGCAGTTGATGCCGAAATCGTCTTCGGTGATGAAAAAATCAGGATGGATCATGGCAAGGACCCGGGCTGTGTCTTCGGCAAAACGTTTCCGGTATGCCGGGTCAAGGGGGCAGGTGGAAAAGGGGGCTTCCGTGCCGTTGCGCCGGACGATCCTGGTGTACCCCGGAGTGGGACCGGATTTCAGAGTCAATGTATGCCACCAACCGCAGCTGATCTCTGAGGGCAGACGTCTGCGGATCTCCTTGAAAAGCTCAGCCTTCTCTTCAAAGTGCTCCCGGGGAGGGTAGGAGGATGCCCGCCACCCTTTATCCGGCATGAAGAGACCGAAACGGGTGAACCCGTAAGCGTTGTACTGGGAAAGTATGGAGTCGGCAAGAAGTGCCGCATCGGCATTGAGTTCCCCGATGCAAACGGGGATGATGATATCCAGATCGTCAAATTTTTTCATGCGTTTTCCTCAACCTATATATTTTTTGCCCCACCAGTCAGGGACCATCTCTCCGAGTGCAACAGTGGAAAAACTTTCAGTATCGGTCAGAACTTCAATGGCAGGCGCGTTAGCAGAAAGCTGCATCATGAACTCCCGGCAGGCGCCGCAGGGGGTGCCGCCGCAGCTGCCGTCAGGCATGATGCAGAGGATCTTTTTGATCTCATGTTCCCCGGCGGAGATCATGGCGGCAATGGCACTGCGTTCGGCACACATGCCGAGACCGCAGGCGGTGTCGATGCAGACGCCGGTGTAGATGTTCCCCTTTTCCGTCATCAGCGCTGCGGAAACGGAACCCGCTTCGATGAAGGGGGAAATCTTCCTTTCACCATGGATCTTACGGGCGGCGGCGATGAGTTTTTCCCAGACCGCGATCTCTTCTTTGCTCTTCATTTTTCTTCTTGGGCTTGCAGCACGTCATTGAGGAAAAGAGTCACCAGATGGTCGCAGCTGCGGAATGCGGGGACGTGTCCGTGGCCCTGCAGACTGAAACAGCGGACAAAGGGGTGTCCCATGGCACGGAGACTGGCGGCGAAGAAAGCGTTTTCTTCCGGACGCCCCGGAATATCAAGTGCCGGATCCCCTGTTACCTGCAAGATGGGGGGGAGCTCGGCGGTCATGTAAGAGAAGGGCGCATATTCATCCACCAGAGGATTGTAGGCTCCGTTGTCCCGTCCCAGGTCGGCTTTGATCCGGAAATGGGTGGTCATCTGACCGCTGATGAGGAGAAGTCCTGCAAAGCTCTTGTAACTCAGACCGTAAGGCGCAAGAAAAGCAGGATTCATCACCGTGATGGCGGCAAGGTAAGCTCCGGCGGACATGCCGCCGACGAAGACTTTGTTAAGATCAAAACCATATTCCTCTGCATGTTCAAAACACCAGGCGATGGCGCGCGCGGCATCCTCCATGTGGGCAGGAGCCTTCACGGCGGGGGAAAGACGGTAGCGGGGTTCAACGACTGCGTATTGACCGCTGAATACCGCATCGGGACACTCCCGGCCCCCGCCGGTCATGCCGCCGCCGTGGAAGAAGATCACCAGAGGGCGTTTTTTCTTCTCTTTGGGCAGTGTCAGATACAAAGTCTGATACGGGTCATCGCTTCCCGCATAGTTGATAATGGAAAAGGGGGAAAAGATTTTTTCATCCGGCAGAGCAAATTCGTTCCATGGACATTTCATAAACTTTTTCTTTCACTTTGAAGATGTGTGACTTTTTTTAAGTCTGTTAAGCATTTTGAGAGCGGCTTCAGCTTTTTTGTGCATGGCAATGAAGGAGGCCTGGGATTCCCCTTGCTGGAGTGCTCCGGCTGCGGGTGCCTTGCCCTTGAAGTATCCGGGCTTGAATCCGGGAAGAGCGGGGTAATTTTTTCCTCTGACTGTAAAGGGACGGGAAACATCAACACCGGCCTCAAGAGCAGGGGAGCCTGCTGCAAGGGTCACATCAGGAAGTCCGGGGATATCTTTTTTGTTCCAGAGCTTTTCCGTCTGCGAAGCAGGGACCACCTTGTTGACTTTGGGCACAGCAGGATCACGCCGTTCAGCAGCCGGAACATCGCCTGCAAAGGTATAGAGCAGATTGGGGCCTGTCAGCTCATGACTTGCTGAGTGGAGACGGTAGCAGTCTTTATAGATGTTGTTGACCACAAAGAAAGGCATGGGCATCCGGAACCGTCTCTGAAGATAAGCCAGATCCACATGGGGAGCCCTGTCGTTTCCGCCCCAGAAGGTGTTGTGGTAGATATGGATCTTGCCCGCATCGACAGGGGCGGGGGGATTGTCTTTGTAGTAATACTCCGGGCGATTGCGCTTGTTGATGCGTTTTTCAAAGTTGACGGCGTCATCGGTTTTGTAAAAGGAGGTACTGTGAACATAGACCTGACTTCCGCCGTGACGCGCCTGCACGAAAAGATTGTTGTAATGGTACTCTTCGCGCCTTGCGTTTTTGTGCCGCAGATGGTGGACGCGCAGGGGGATGCCGCAGTTGGTGATGATATTGTGATGGAATGTTCCCACAGTGCCTGAGACTGTGAGGATCCCTACGCTGGACATTTCACGGACCACATTCCCCGCCGCCTCTACGCCGGGGCCGTTGGTGCTGATGCCGATCAATCCCTGAAGAATGATGTTATCAAGAATTTTTGTGTTTTTGCCGAAGGTCCGCACACCGATGTCATCAGAGCTGGCGGTGCCGATGATGTACTTGAAAATCAGATAGAGCAATCCTCCGCGCATGTCATTGGCACTGCGGAGCTGAAAAAGGTCGTTGCGGATGAATCCTGCGGTGAGAATGCAGTTTTTGATCGTTGTATCAGTGACCCCGCCTTCGATCTGGACCCGCACGCCGCCGTGCATAAGAAGGCAGTTTTCAATCAGATTGTGGGAGGATTTCCCTGTCAGCCTGAACTGGACACGGGAGCCGCGGACATGGAGATCCCGGAACTGAAGGTGTGAGACATTGTTCAAAATAAGCCCGTCTCCGTATGTGGCTGTGAATGTATGATCCTGAGGTCTGCCTTTATCGGCAAAACGCACATAAAGCCAGCCATCTTTCCAACCTGAAAGAATATGGCAGATCACCGGCCAGAAGAACTCCTTGCGGGTTCGGAAATACTGGTGCTTCACTTTGATATCTGCGGGCATTCGCAGCAGATCAACTCCGCTGAGACGCTGACATTTGGGGCCGAATTGATCCCACAACAAAATCTCATTTAATTCCGGGGGCATTTCTTTCCGTCGCGGAAGCTCCATGGTGAGACGGTTGATATAGGCGATCATGGAACCGTCCATAAGAACGAGGTTGGGACGTTTGGCAAGAGGAGTTTTCCACACACCGGAAGCGATCTCAGGAGCAGGAACCCATTTGTTCAATACGGCTCCTGTGGGTTCGATGATGGTGAGATATTCTCCCTGAGGGCCGCGGCTTCCGGCAAAGGTGATGGGCGCATTCTTGCTGCCTGACCTGCGAAACGTGATCTGTTCCCGGTAAAGACCGGGGCCGATCTTTATTGTGTCACCCGGTTTTGCAATTTTTGCGGCGTGAGCAACAGTGGCAAAAGGAGCCTGTGCGCTTCCGGTGTTTTTATTGCTTCCTTTGGTGGAAACATAAAAATCCGCCGCTGATGCAGCTGACAACAGAGTCAGACAAAAGAGTGAAAGTGCTGTTCTCATGGATTACTCCTCTTCTTGGTTAAGGATAAATGAACACAGAATGAAATGCTCAGATTAAGTATAGCATCAAAAGATTTTTTTTCAAGCTGAAAATAAAAAAACTGCTTTTTTTTGAAAGTTACAGAGGGCGGAGCCTTGTTTTGAATTCTGACAGACAGGATATACGGAAACAAGTATGTTTGAAAACGGCGTGGTAACTTTTCGCGAGAGAACAAAGGTTGGAATTGAAAAATTTTTTGATTTTTCCTCAAGAAGAGACTTGAAAAAAACTTTTCTTTATGCTACATTTACTCCACAAGAACCACAAAATAATGAAAGGAGTTTTCAGAAAATGAAAAAAATTCTTGCTGTTTGCGGTACAGCGGTGCTTGGTGCAGCGCTTTTTGCCGCTCCCCCTGCCGGTCGTCCGGCACCCGGGAGAGCTGCCGGGAAACACGATGCTCCCGCTGTGAAGCCCGCACCGCGGGCTGCTGTAAAGCCCGCGCCGCGGGGTGCTGTGAAGCCTGCGCCACGGGGTGCTGTGAAACCCGCGCCACGGGCTGCTGTGAAGCCCGCGCCGCGTCATGCTGTGAAGCCCGCGCCGCGTCATGCTGTGAAGCCCGCGCCGCGCCCTGCTGTGAAAGCTGTTCCGCCCCGCAGACCTCATCATGCCCCCCCGCCGCCGCCCCGGCCCTGGTGGAAATTCTGGTGATATTTTGCCGGAGATGCTGAATTTTGCAATGAACTCCGTTCCCGCTTTCTGTGATGCGGGAACGGAGTGTTTTCTTAAAACAATCTTTTTCTGAAAGTGTATATAGCTATGAATGATATTTTTTACATCGCCGCCTGGAGCAAAGGAGACCTTCGGGGAGGGATCCACGCCTTGTCTCTCAAGGGGAACTCTTTACAGAATGTTGGTTTTTCCCCTTTGCAGATGGCAGGATACATCGCCTTTTCCGCTGACGGAAAAAGGCTTTACGCCACAGGCGCCGTCAACGGCGAAGAGGGGGTTGCCGCTTACGCCGTCAATGAGGATAAAACTCTTGCATTTCTCAATTTTGCGGCCTCAAAAGGCATCAGCACCTGTCATGTCTGTACGGCTCCCGGTGGAAAGTTTCTCTATACCGCAAATTACAGTTCAAGCAGTTTTTCTGAATTTGTTCTGAATGAAGACGGCTCCATAAAAGAGCTTACACAGTGCATTTGTCATACCGGCTCAGGTCCTGTGACAGCCCGTCAGGAGTGCGCCCACCCCCACTATGTTTCCGTTACTCCCGACGGAAAATTTCTGGCGGTGACGGATCTGGGATGCGACAAGATCTTCTGCTACCCCTTTGACTCAGAAAAAGGTATTGATGCCGCCCATCCTGCTGTATCTCCCATGCCTGCCGGCTGCGGACCGCGGCACATCCATTTTGCCGCGGAAAACATGGCATATCTGCTGACCGAACTGGGCAACACCGTTTTGAGCATGAAATACGAAAACGGTTCATTCAAAATCATAAATGAACTTTCTCTTCTGCCTGAAGGGTGTAATTGCGAAACCAAGGCTTCTGCCATCCGAATGAGCGCTGACGGCAGATTTCTGGTCGCCACCAACCGGGGATTTGACTCCCTTGTGGTCATAGAAGTTGACGGCAAAGGGGGCATGAAAAAGGTCCAGACGACTCTTTCTGGCGCAGTCAGCCCCAGAGATGTGAACTTTCTGCCTGACGGCAAACACTTTGCCGCCGGAAATGAGTTTTCTGATGTGATCTATTTCTTTGACTTTGATCCCGAAAAGGGAACATTGACTCCCAACGGACTCAAGCTGGAGTATTCCAGACCCATTTGCATTGCATGGAGTAAACAATGAAAACGCTCTACCTTCTTTTGGGGACCGCACTCCTTGCGTTTCTGGCAGGGTGTGCATCTCAGCACGTTTACATCGGCGGCAATGACGGGATCCACCTTGCCCGTTATACGAATCAGGGACTTCCCATCCCCCGCAGCTGGATGATGCGGAAAGTGGATACCGGTTCCAATGTTTCCTATATGGCTGTGAAAGAACATACCCTTTATGCCGCCCGCAGGATCGCCAAAGGCGCCCATTGTGTTGATGTGTTCCGGATCCGCCGTAATGGATCGCTGAAAAAAGCAGATGCTTTTCTCATTCCGGGAAATCACGGTTATTGCCATATTTCAGTTTCTCAGGATGGCAAATACCTTTTCGGCAGCAGCTACTCCGGCGGTTTTATGGATCTGCTCTCTCTTGTCCCTGACGGAGGGATCATCAAACTTGAAAAGCGTTTCACCTTTACCGGGCGCAGCATCCACAAGCGCCAGAAGCACGCCCATCCTCATTTTGCCGCTCAGACTCCTGACGGATCAAGCGTCCTTGTTGCCGATCTCGGGTGTGATAAGATCCACGTCTTTGACTATGATGCAAAGAAAGGATTGACTCAGAGACAAAGTGTCGCTCTGCCTCCCGGTTCAGGTCCCCGGCATTTGAGTTTTTCTGCTGACGGAAAGTTTGTTGTTTCCGCCAATGAACTCAATAATACGGTTGCCTCCTTCAAATTTGAAAAAGGTTCTCCTCTTCTTGTTTCGGTGTGTTCTCTGCTCCCCTCTGCCTGGAGCGGAACAAGTTATGCCGGTGCCATCAAGACGGCTCCCTGCGGAGTTTTCTTTGTTTCCAACCGGGGACACAACTCCATTGCTGTCGTATCAATGGCTTCTGACGGCAGATTGAAGCTGGCAAACACTTTTGCAAGCAGCGGCGATTTTCCCTATGATTTGAGTTTCGGCAAAGGGAACATGTTCCTTGTGAATATGAAAAGCGACTGTTTTTCTGTCTGGGAAAAAGATGACGGATGGAAAAAGACGGCGGCATTTACGCTCCGCCGTCCCATGTGTGTGATCGCTATGCCCTGAACGTTTCAGTTCCGGCACTCTGCAGCTTTGGTCTCCAGCTCCTCCCAACGGGAGTAGAGGGAGGCCAATTCTTTTTGTGCTTCTTCAAACTCCTGCTGTAATTTAGCGCTGTCATTGCCGTGAGCGGCGAAAAAGTCCGGTGAACTGAACATGTTTTCGTATTCAGAAACCTTTTCTTCTGCGGCGGCGATGCGTTGCTCCATACCCTCAAGCTCTTTCTGCTCTTTGTAGGAAAGTTTCTTTTTGGCAGGTGCCGGCGGCGGAACCGGAACTGCAGCCTTGGCACGCTCTTTGGGTTCCGTCTGAACTTTTGCAGGACGTTTTTCCAGATAATAATCGTAATCTCCCGGGGTGAAAAAGGCGTTGCCTTCACCGTCAAAACCCAGAATGTGGGTTGAAATGCGGTTGAGAAAATAGCGGTCATGACTGACCGCGATCAGACAGCCGTTGAAGTCCAGAAGCGCCTCTTCCAGAAGCCGCAGCGATGAAAGATCAAGGTCGTTGGTTGGTTCGTCCAGAAGCAGAAAGTTGCCTCCTTTAAGCAGCACTTTTGCCAGGGCAAGGCGGGCCTTTTCGCCGCCTGAAAGACGGTCAATGCGGGTGTTGATCCGGCGCTCGTCAAAGAGGAAACGGCGCAGATAGGTCCAAACAGAAATGGTTTCACTGCCCAGCTGCACTGAGGAAAGACCTTCACTTATTTCATCAAGCACGCTTTTGTTTTCATCCAGAAGTACTCTTGACTGATCCACATAGTTGAACTGTACGGTGGGTGCAACCCGGATGGATCCGGAGTCGGGAAGAAGGTCGCCTGTGATCAATCTGAGAAAAGTGGTTTTTCCGGCTCCATTGGGGCCTACAACTCCCAGACGGCAGCCGGGAGAAAATTCAAAATTGAAATTTTTTATGATCTCTCTTTCGCCGAATTTCAGAGAGACATCCTTCATATTGAGGATCAGATTGCCCATGCGGGGACCTCTGGGGATGACCAGATCTATCTCTTCATCCCGCTGGGGACCTGACTGAGCGGCGATCTCTTCATAACGGCGCAGACGCCCCATGTTCCTTTTCATACGCGCCTTGGGGGAACGGCGGACCCATTCGATTTCCCGGCGCAGAAAACTCTGGCGGCGGTTTTCCTGCGCATCAGCTGCTTCAAGGCGTTCTGCGCGTCCGGCGAGATAGTCGGCATAGTTACCTGGATAGCTGTAAATTTTTCCGTGATCAAGTTCCACGACTCTTGTAGCGATTTTATCCAGAAAACGTCTGTCGTGGGTGATGAAGATGGCCGTTCCGCGCCATGCGGCAAGAAAGTTTTCGATCCATTCGATGGTTTCCACATCAAGATGGTTGGTAGGTTCATCCAGCAGCAGCAGATCCGGTTCTGAGATAATGGCGCGGGCCAGGGCGATGCGCCTTTTTTCGCCGCCTGAAGCATGAAGCACAGGAGCCGGATCATCCCGGAGACGGAGTTTTTCCATGATCTCATCCAGTTTGTGTTCCAGATGCCACGCATCATAACGGTTCAGCAGTTCTTCGATTTTTTCGTGTTCTGCAGCGGGAAGTTTGGTTTCGTAGAGACGCAGAAGTTCATAGAACCACTCAAGCCCTTTACGGATATTTTCTCTTGCAGAAAGGGTGTCATCAAGCTGAAAATCCTGAGGCATGACGGCGATACGCAGATCCCTTTCTTTGGCGATTTTTGTATCCAGAGGGATCTCCGTTCCGGCGATGACTTTGAGAAGAGTCGTTTTGCCGGTACCATTACGGCCGATGACGGCGATACGTTCCCCTTCAAAGGCTGAAATGGCGGCATCGTCAAAGATGATTTGTTCGCCAATGGAAAGGTTCAGATTTTCAGCTGTAAAAAGATTGCGGGGACTCATGAATCAAGCAAAGCCTCATTTTGGCGCATCGCCTCGTAGAAGACGATGGAAACAGAGTTGGCAAGATTGAGGCTGCGGTTGAATTTTCCCGGCATGGGGATCGTCCGCAGTTGTTCAGCGTAGGTGGTATAAAATTCGGGGGGCAGTCCGGCTGATTCTCTGCCGAAAACCAGATAGTCGTTTTCTTTGTATTGAGTGTCCCAATATCTTTTTTCCCCTTTGGTGGAAAAGAAAAAAAGTCTTTCCGGAGCGTTTTTTCCCAGGAACTCCTCCCAGTTTTTGTATATGTGCAGATCCAGATGCTGCCAGTAGTCCATACCGGCGCGTTTCACATACTTGTCTTCCAGTGAAAACCCCAGAGGTTCGATGAGATGCAATGTGGCATCTGTTGCCACTGCCAGACGGCCGATGGTACCGGTATTCTGGGGTATTTCCGGCGCCACAAGAACGATATTGAAGTGGACAGCTTTCATCGTGCGCTTTTCTCCATAACAGCTGCAAACATATAATCGCAGTCCCCGTCGGCAGCGTTGAAACGGTAACAGCCGTCACTGAATTTTCCGGTCAGAGGATTGGGGCCTTCTTTGAGAACAAACTCTTCGTGGCGCTCAAGGAACTCTTTGACCTGGATCTCATTTTCCTCGGCAAAAAGGGAACAGGTGGAGTAGATCAGGTATCCACCGGGTTTGACGGCTGTGCAGAAGTTTTCAAGGATCTCCTTCTGGAGCTTTACATGCTCAGCAAGTTTTTCTGCAGTGAAACTCCATTGCATGCCGGGATTTCTGCGCCATACCCCGGAACCGGTACAGGGAACATCAAGCAGAACCCGGTCACAGGGAGTGAAATCCCGCCACAGTTTCCCCTCATGGGGACGGGTCCGGATGTTGAAAAGTCCGGCACGGACAGCACGGCGGCGCAATTCATCAAGTTTGTTGGCGCGGATGTCACCTGCGATAATGGTTCCTTTGTTTTTCATCATGGCACCAAGCTGCAGTGTTTTACCGCCGGCTCCGGCGCAGGCATCAAGGATCCTTTCTCCCGGACGGGCGCCGCAGACGGTGCCGATGGCCTGGCTCGCAAGATCCTGGACCTCAAAGCGTCCTTTGGCATACCCTTCAAGGGAAAAGAGGTTTATTCTGGGGGCATAGAGGGCAGCTGCTCCGGGAAGTTTGTCAGAAAGGAGACAACGCAGATTTTTTTCTTTGAACTCTTCAAGGCACAGCTCCTGTTCTCTGTGGATCCTGATCCACAGGGGGGGACGTTTGGCAAGTGTGCCGGCTGTGGCTTCGGGATCAGGAATACGCTCCTGAAGCCACTCCGGCAGAAGCGATATTTGCGTAATGTTACATTCTGCTTTCAGTATATCGGCAGCTTTTTGTGCCCGCATGAAGGGGGCCTTTGGAGCTGTGCGGGGCAGGGGGGGGAAGTTGTAAACAGCTGCAAATGTATGCAGTTCAGGGGAATCCGGTTTTTCACAGTAGCATGCTGCGTAAAAAAGGACTCCCAGCTCCCGTTTGGAAAAAAGAACTTCGCCGTGTTCCACACTTCTGCGCCACTCCTGGGGCAGAAGGTGGCGCAGATAACCCCAATAGCGCAAAAGCGCATAGACACAACCTGAAATAAGAGCCCGATCCCTGGAACCGCACTGACGGTTGTTGCGGAAGAATTCTGCCAGCAGCAGATCCGGAGGCATTTTTTTGCCGAAGACACCGTTGAGAACTGCCTTCCCGGCAGTGTAGAGCAGATTCAGTTGGGACTCCATTTTGCGTTCGCTCAAGGTCCCTTTGTTGTCATTGGATCTTTTGTCTCGTTCATTCATGATATATCTGTTCCTTTTTTATCTTTTCAGCTGCACCGGGGATCAAGAGCGTCTCTCAGGGAGTCCCCCAGCAAATTGAGAGCAAGTATGAGTATGAACATCAAAGCACCGGCTGTTCCCAGTTCCCACCAGACTCCCCTCCAGAGCCGTTCCTGTCCGGCAGCGATCATACTTCCCCATCCGGGGATGTTTCCGCTGCCTCCGAGGCCGAGGTATCCTGCGAGTACTTCAAGCATGACGGCTGCACCGAAGTTCAATGTGAAGTAGATAATGGTCAGATGCCTGACATTGGGCAGAATATGACGGCAGATGATGACAAAAGGATTGACTCCGGCGATCCGGGCGGCGTTGACATAACCGGACTCCCGCAGTTTCATGGTTTCAGCGCGGATCACCCGGCAGAGCCCCACCCATCCGGTGATGCCGATGGCAAGATAGACTGCCAGCGCCCCCGGAGCGATGTGCAGCACGGCACCTGTTTTTTCCAGAAAGCTCCGCAATCCGGGCGAAGCCCCTGCCAGGAGGGCAAAAGAGAGTATGAAGAGAAGTGTGGGCATTGAGGCAAAAGTGCTGTAAAGCCACACGGTCAGATCATCAATTTTACCTCTGAAGAATCCGGCACATATACCCAGAGCCGTTCCTGTGAAAACAGAGATGACTCCGGCAACAAGTCCCACCTTGAAGGCCGGAACTGTTCCTGCAAGCGCTCTCAACAACACCGATCGCCCCTGATAGTCGGCACCGAGAGATGTTCCTGCGCCGGGAGGAGCATAAGGTGAGGCAAAAACGCGTTCCCAGACAGGGAGAATCCCCTGAGTACTGCAGTATACGCTGTGAAACTCACAAACAACTGCCGTTACGATCAGCAGAAGCGTAACGGCAGCGGCTCCGGCGGCAGCGGGAGTTGTCAGCAGATGACGGCAGAGTTTTCTCATGCTTTTGCCCCATGCCGCCGCAGGGCAACCTGGATCAGTGCTGCATCGGCAGGCGTCACCCCGTCGATCCGTTCTGCCTGTGCCACGGTGACGGGACGGACCTTTATGAGTTTCTGGCGCGCTTCGTTCCGTAATCCGGGCAGGGTATTGTAGTCGAAATCTTCCGGAATAAAGAGATCCTCCTGACGTTTGAGCTTGTTGATGGCACTCTGCTCTCTCTGGAGATAGCCGTCATATTTGGCTTCAATGAGCAGCTGGTTCCAAACTCTGCGCTTGAGTTTTTCATCATCAGGCAGCTGCGGCATCAATTCTGCGGGGAAAGGCAGCTCTCTTCCCGGAAGGGCATTTTCAGGAACGCTTTTAAGCCACACAAGAAGAGTCTTGTCATGGTATTTGCATTTCCGGCACTCTTCAACGAGAGGCAGCAGAGCGGATTTATAGCGTGTAAACTCTTTGAACTTTTCTTCCGGCAGAAGTCCGTGTTCGTATGCAAAGTCGCAAAGCCGCAGATCAGCGTTGTCCTGACGCAGTGTCAGCCGGTATTCTGCGCGGCTGGTGAAGAGCCGATAGGGTTCAAGGATCTCTTTGGTCACAAGGTCGTCGATCATAACGCCGATGTAACTTGCATCCCTGCCGAAGCAGACCGGCTCTTTTCCGGCGGCACACCGTGCGGCGTTGAAGCCGGCAACCAGACCCTGACCGGCGGCCTCTTCGTAGCCGCTTGTGCCGTTGATCTGTCCTGCAGAAAAGAGGTTTTCGTATTTTTTGTTCCGCAGTGAACGCTCCAACTGGTCAGGATAGATAAAATCATATTCGATGGCATAGGCGTAACGCGAGACCACAGCCTTTTCCAATCCCGGCAGTGAATGTACCATTTGCAGCTGTACTTCAACAGGCAGACTGGAAGAAAAGCCATTGATGTAGTACTCGTCAGTATGTGCCCCTTCCGGTTCAAGGAAGAGCAGATGATGCGGATGCTGGGGGAATCGTTTGATCTTATCTTCAAAAGAAGGGCAGTAACGAGTCCCGATACCTTCGATGATACCGCTGTACATGGGGGAAAGATGGATATTGTTCCGGACTATTTCTGCACTTTCATCTGTTGAGTGGAGCATGTGGCAGCTCATGTGCCGCCGTGCCGCCAGAGGCATTTCAGGCGAAAGCTCTCTGCTCCAAAAACTGAACTCCTCAAACTCCGGTTCAGAAAACTGCTCCGGCATGGCGGAAAAATCAATGGATTTTCCCAGCACCCGGGGCGGTGTTCCCGTTTTGAGTCTGCCCAGTCTCAGCCCCAATTGGCCGCTCATTGCTTCAGAAAGGGCATTGGCGGGGAAGTCTCCGGCTCTTCCTCCGGGGAAGTTTTTCATGCCGTAGTGGAGCTTTCCTCTGAGAAATGTTCCGGTGGTCAGAACAACGGCTTTACACAGGATCTCCTCTCCGAAAGCGGTGACGATCCCCTGCAGTTTCCCTTCTTTGACCAGAAAACCTGTCACTTCTGACTGAAGCATCTCCAAATGGGGCGTCTGCTCAAGGTAAAATTTCATCGCCCTCTGATAAATCTGCTTGTCGCACTGAGCCCGGGGGGACCAGACAGCAGGACCTTTGGTGCGATTGAGCATACGGAACTGGATGGCGGCACTTTCCGTGACGATCCCCTGGGCACCGCCGAGGGCGTCGATTTCTCTGACCACCTGTCCTTTGGCGATCCCGCCGATGGCAGGATTGCAGCTCATTTGAGCAACATGATCCAAATTGAGAGTCACAAGAAGTGTTTCTGCCCCCATCCGGGCGGCACTGAGGGCCGCTTCGCAGCCGGCATGTCCGGCGCCGACCACCACCACATCATAATTTTTCATCGGGCTTTTTCCCCGGTTCAATCCACTTTGCTCAGCACTACTGAAGCGTTGGAGCCGCCGAAAGCGAAACTGTTGGAAATGGCATGTTTGATATTGGTGTCAGTACGCAACTCGCCCACCAGATCAGCTCCGGCAAATTCTTCATCGGGATTTTCCAGATTGATGGTGGGTGAGATAAAGTTCTTTTCCAGCATCAGGGAGGTGAAAATGATCTCGGCGGCGCCGGTGGCACTGACCATGTGACCGGTCTGGGATTTGGTACTGTTGACGGCAATACTGTCGCCGAAAAGTTTGCGGACAGCATTCAGCTCGAGAGGGTCGCCTACAGGAGTACTTGTGCCGTGGGTGTTGACATAGCCGATCTCCTGAGGAGTCAGCCCCGCATTGCGGACGGCTTCCTGCATGACATCAAAAATGGCGGCAGAGTCGGGAACGACCATATCAACTGCGTTACTGTTGGCTCCCAGACCGCTGACTCTGGTAATGGGACGGACGTTCCGTGCCTTGAGACTTCTTTCCGATTCCAAAAGCATGTAGGCGGCGCCTTCGGCAAGGACAAAACCATCTCTGTCACGATCAAAGGGACGACTGGCACGTTCAGGTTCAGCATTGTATTTGCGTGAAAGGGCACGGCAGGCGCAGAAGCCCAGGGCCTGGGCCCAGTCCAGAGCTTCAGCTCCTCCGGCGAGAACCATATCATAAACGCCGCTTGCAACGAGCCGGGCGCCGATGATTACTGCCAGTGCACTGGTGGCGCATGCGGCAGAGATGCCGTATGATTCACCGCGCATACCGAAGATGAGAGAAAGGTTTGAGACCACACTTGAAGGCATGGCTCTCGGAACTGAGAAAGGGGAAACGTTCCGGAGACGGAAGTTGGACTCCACATAGATATTTGCCGTATCATAAACTTCCTTGGCGTATGAACTTGCGGTTCCGCCGATGACGGCAATACGGTAATCCTTGATCTTGTCAGCCGGGATGCCGGCTTCAGCAAACGCTTCAGCTGCAGCAATCACAGACATAACGCTGGAAGGAGGACAGAAACGGAGCTTTTTACGGTCAATAAGATCTCCGGCGGAGATTTCACCCACCACACCGCCTACTTCACTTTCCAGATTGTGGCTTATAAATTCAGGAACCCGGACGATTCCGCTTTTTCCGCTGCGGAGCCCGGCCTCATTTTCTGCAAGATTACGACCCAACGGAGTGACGATCCCTCTGCCGGTGATATATACGCTTTCCATGCCATTCCCTTTGTTTTGACACATATACCCACATAATATATAGCCTCTTGCATGATTTTTCCACTCAATTTTTCTGAAAACAATGGAATATTTTACTTTTTGGTGCTATATTTCATAGAAGACGGCAGCCGCAGCGGGGAAAGTTCACTCTTTGAACGCTCCGTCAGGGTCTGCAATATGTGTCTTTATCGGTTGATGAAGGAGTTCCGGAGGATTTTGATAAATATGAGTTTACTTGAAGTAGAGGCGTTGTCTGTGGGGTTCCGCAGTTCCGGTGTTGTGCTGCCGGTCATAGACGGAGTTTCCTTTGAGATCGGGCGCGGTGAGATCCTGGCGCTGGTGGGGGAGTCCGGATGCGGCAAGAGTGCCGGATGTCTGGCTTTGACCCGGCTGAACGCCAATGCTGCTGTCATTTCCGGGAAATCCGCCACCTTTGAGACCCGGAGCGGAAAAAAAGTCGATCTGCTGACGCTCCCGGACCGTGAATTGCGGAAGATCAGAGGAAGAGAGATCGCCTATATCTTTCAGGAGCCTCTTTCGTCACTCAATCCGGTGTTCCGCATCGGGGATCAGATCGCAGAGGTTCTTGAACTTCACCGTCCGGAAGTTTCAGACAGAGATGCTGAAGTCAAACGTCTCCTCGGAGCCGTGGGGATCCCGGATCCCGGAGTTCGTATGAAAAATTTTCCCCATGAACTTTCAGGCGGAATGCAGCAGCGGGTCATGATAGCCATGGCTCTTGCCGGAAATCCGGAACTGCTGATTGCCGATGAACCCACCACCGCTCTCGATGTGACGATCCAGGCGCAGATCATGGAACTGCTTGAAGAGCTTCGCCGGAAGAACGGCACCTCTGTCATACTCATTACTCATAATTTCGGCGTGGTCGCTCAGCTTGCCGACCGGGTTGCCGTCATGTATGCCGGTCGCATCGTTGAATCTGCCCCCGTGCCCGAACTGATCGCCAATCCTGTTCATCCTTATACAAAAGCGCTGCTGGCGGCAGTGCCCGTGCTGGGTAATGAAAATCAAAAACTTGTGACCATACCGGGACAGGTTCCGGCTCCGGCTGATTTTCCTCCGGGATGCCGTTTCTGCACCAGGTGTCAGGAAATTTCCACCGCTCTTGCCGGACGTTGTCAAAAAGAGGTCCCTCCCGCAGTTGAGGTCGCTCCGGAGCACTTTGTCAGCTGCTGGAATTTGTCTTCTGAACAGGATGGTATATGAAAAAATCAAAGCGCAATCTCATCTTTCTTGCAGTGATCCTGGGAGCTGTGTTTTACGGGACATCCCTTGTCATTACTTCCACTGCCGTTCCTGTGCGTCAGGGGGGGGAGGAGGAACTCTCAGGAAAATATTTGCGCTCTCTCAAGGTACGGATTTATGACCTGGTGGAAAAAAAACAGTTTGCCGAGGCGGAGATCATTTTCAGGAGAATACGGAAACTGGAGCCGGGAAACAAAATGATCCTCCGTCTGGGCAGTTTGATCTTTTACCGTAACGGCAAAATCAGTGAGGCTGAAAATCTGCTGCGTTCTCTGCTGCTGCGCGATCCCGGTGATCATATCTGCCGCAACAACTATGCCGTTTGCCTCATGAAGAGAAAAAGGATCGAAGCTGTCATGGAACTGGAAAAAGCATGGCAGGGATCAGGCAGAAGGAATTTTATCGGCAGAAACCTTCAGATCAGTGCTGCCTTCTTCAATGTGAAACTGCCTTATCCCCTGCAGCTTGACAAAAACAGTTCCGACAGTGTTCCTGCTGACGCAATCACACTCCAGGAGGAGAAACAATAATATGGGCCGTATTAAAGTAATGGATCAGGCTCTTGCCAATCTGATTGCCGCCGGGGAGGTCATCGAACGCCCTGCATCAGTTGTCAAAGAGCTGGTCGAAAATGCTGTTGATGCCGGTGCCGGACGCATTGCCATTGAAGTGGAACGCGCCGGCAGCCGCCTCATCTCTGTCACCGATGACGGATGCGGTATGGATGAAGAAGATGCACGCAATGCTCTTGAACTTCACGGAACCAGCAAACTGATCCGTGCAGAGGATATTTCAAGTGTCATGACCATGGGGTTCCGCGGGGAGGCATTGCCCTCCATGGCGCAGATTTCGCGATTTACCATGCGGACCCGTGAAAAGGAGTCCAAAGAAGGGGTGGAACTCACCGCTGAAGGAGGTAAGATCCTGCATGTGGTTCCCTGTGGTGCCCCTGCGGGCACCTGTATCAAGGTGGAAAATCTTTTTTTCAATACTCCTGCAAGAAAAAAATTTATGAAGTCTCCTGCCACTGAAGAGCACCATATCGAAGAGGCTGTGACTTTGCTTGCTCTTGCCAATCCGGGAGTGAGCTTTGAATTGAAACTGGATGGCAGAATGGCATTCCGGCTGCCCCGTGCCACTCTGGAAGAAAGGATGCGGGAACTTTTCGGACGTCAGAACTGCTCCGGTATGATCCCTGTGGAACATAAAGAGGGGAATTTGCAGATAACCGGTTTCATCGGATCTCCGGGAGTCACACGTTCCTCCCGCCGGGATCAACGCTTTTTTGTCAACCGCAGACCTGTGGAATCACTGACTGTTTCACGGGCATTGAAAGATGGATATGCCACATTGTCAGAACCGGGACGTTATGTTCCGGCTGTACTCTTTCTGACTTTGCCCGTTCAGGAAATTGACGTGAATGTGCATCCGGCAAAGCGTGAGATCCGTTTCCGTTCAGAATTTTTTATTATCCGTGCCGTTGCCGCAGCAGTGGGGAACGCTCTGCGTAACTGGGGCGCGGGCATCCCCGGACGTGAACCGGTTTCTGAGCCGCTCCCCGACACGCCGGTTCCTGCTTCTCTTTCCGGAACGGAGCCTCCCGGAGCCGGGGCGCCGCAGAATGTCGGAACCGGGAAAAAAACGGTTCCGGGGGGCATCAGGCTGCTTCTTGACGCAGCGGATGTTTCTTACTCCGTGGAAAAGAAACAGGAGCAGCTTGAACTGCTCTTTGACAGAAGTGAGCGGCAGTTGACCGATGAACCTCTTGCTGCGGAAACAAGAGTGGCGCATGAGCCCGACGGAGGCGTTTACAAGCGGCACGAGCCGGTAAGGGAAGTGGAAGAGTTTCCTTCTCAGAAGAGGACAATTGACGTTTCCCAACCAGGTGTTCCTCCGGTCGTTCCGGAAAATGGTGAGTCGGATCCGGGGCCTGTTGAGATCCGGGAAAAAGAGAGGCATCTCCCGGCGGGGTTCTGGCCGGAGAGGATTTTGGGGATCTACGATGATACCTATCTTCTTGCTGCCGGAAAGGAGGGATTGCTCCTTATAGATCAGCATGCCGCTCACGAAAGGATCATGTTTGAAAGGCTTCTTGACTCCTGGCAGACTCAGGAGAGCGGTGCTGCTCAGGGACTGTTGATCCCGGAAATATTGGAGCTCCCCAGAGGACTTCTGACCTTGCTGACCCGGAATCTTGAGTTTTTTCAGAAACTCGGATTTGACTTTTCACCGGCAGGCAAGATGAACGTTATGGTCAACGGTCTACCGGTGGGGCTCCGCTGCAGCCGCCCATTGACAGAGCTTGTTATTGATATGCTCAACGGGTTGCTGGATGAAAATTATACGCCGGGGGATCTTGAAGCTGTGGCCCGTGCCGCGTGCCATGCCGCAGTCAAGGCTCATGATCCCCTGACCGTACAGGGCGCAGAGGAGCTGCTCAAAGAGCTGAAGAATTGCCGGCAGGGAACTTTGTGTCCCCATGGAAGACCTACCATAATCACTTTAAGTTTGCGTGAAATCGAAAAACGTTTCGGGAGAAGATGAAGATGGCTTATCAGGAATCAGGCGAGGTCCTCATGCGGGGACGGAAGGTTGAAAACAGTACAGAAAAGCCCCTTGAGAAATCAGGAACGCTGACAGGTGCACCTGCCGGGAACAGTAATTTTACTGCTCATAATGCCGAATTTGACCGTCGCCGTGTCGAGTTGCGGAAACTGATGGCAAGGAACCGTGCCGCAGCGGAATCAGAGCTTGCCAGACTTTCCAAAAGATGTGACGTGCTCAAGGAGTTTCTCATTGACTCGGACAATGCTGCCGGGGAATTGGAAAATCTGGGGAGCATCATCAATGCGGAAAAAGAATTTTCCTCAAGAATGGAACAGTTGGAAATACGTTATTACAGATCTTGCGGCAAATATTATGACGCTCCCGGACAGAATTTTTTTCATTGCGCTGAAAAGAGCGATTCAACCTCCCCTGTTCAGGCTCAGAGCAATTTCAGAAGTTCTCTGCCGCTCATTGTCGCCATTTTATTTTCCGCACTTATCATAGCCGCTTCCATGGCGTTGATTTTTCTGTGAAAATCGTAAAAATCATGGAAGAGGAAAAAATCTTTCAAAATTATTTAATTGTGTTAAAGTTTTATTCTTAAAGCTGTTAGGGTGATAGCACCGCTTCTTTTTGAAGGGTTGTGTGGGAAAACTTCTTTGAAAAAAGTAACTATATGGTGTATTTTATAACAATGACACTGAAAAAGAGTTACTTTTACAAAGGAGTTTTTTTATGGCTGAAAATAAAATGTTTTCCAATCTTGCGGCGCGGGGATGTGAATTTCTGGGCAGCAGATATCCCATTATTTGCGGTGCTATGACCTGGGTTTCCGAACCTCAGCTGGTGGCGGCAGTATGCAACAACGGTGCTTTCGGATGTCTTGCCGGGGGCAACGCCCCTACAGATGTATTGCAGCAGCAGATCCGGACCTTGCGTGAGCTGACCCCGAATCCTTTTGCTGTGAATCTTATCACAATTGCCCCTGCCTATAAGGATCATCTGGAAATGATCAGGGACAACCCGGTGGATTATATCGTCTTTGCCGGGAGTTTCCCCAAAGAAAAAGAGGTCGAAGCCGCCAAAGCCACCGGGGCAAAGGTATTGTGTTTTGCTTCAACTCTTTCCATTGCGGAGCGCATGATCCGTTTCGGAGCCGATGCCCTTGTACTTGAAGGCAGCGAAGCCGGCGGTCATATCGGACACGTTTCAGCCATGGTGCTCCTGCAGCAGGTGCTCTTCAAGGTCGGGGATCAGCTTCCTGTTTTTGTGGCGGGCGGCATTTCCACCGGGCGCATGGTGGCGCATCTTCTGATGATGGGCGCGGCAGGAGTTCAGTTGGGAACGCGTTTCGTCATGACTGAGGAGTGCAAGGCCCACGCCAATTTCAAAGCGGCTTTCCGCCGCGCCAATGCCCGGGATGCTGTATCCACTCCCCAGTATGACTCTGCGCTGCCTGTTGTGGCGGTCCGCGCTCTGCGGAACAGGGGCATGCAGGAATTCGGCAAATTGCAGCTGCGGCTTCTCAAAGAGATGGAAGCCGGAACCATCCACCGTCAGCAGGCTCAGGAAGAGGTGGAAAAATACTGGATGGGCGCTTTGCGCCGTGCCGTTGTTGAAGGAGACGTTGAGTACGGTTCCGTCATGGCGGGTCAGTCCGTGGGCATGGCTGATGAAGTGATCCCCGTCAAAGCGCTCATTGATGAACTTGTCACCGATGCCTCGTTTGAACTTGAACGTATCAAAGGCAAACTTTCAGTCATCTGAAAAAATAACCAATAAGAAAGGCTCTGTCAGCTCCGGCAAAGGAGCGGAGACAGAGCCTTTTTGTATGGTGTGAAACTTACTCTTCCCGCGCAGCGCAGTGGAACGCCAGAAGGGGTTCTGTGTCATCAAAACCGTGGGGATGGTGTCCCCAGTAGTTGCGGCGGGTGGTGGAAATGGTGCCGCCGAGTTCAATGATCTTTTTCTCAAGGATGTTGAAGTTGGTTTCGTTGTTGACTGACTGATCCGTTTCGCCCACAGCCGCCATAAGAGGGATACGGGCGGCAACCAGAGGTGCAACATTATTGATGGGGTTGAGTTTGGAAACACTCAGCTCTTCAAAACTCATCTTGTAGTTCTCATAAATGCTTTGAGAACGGTCACTGTCAGGACTTGCAGGATCTGCGGCATTGCAGAGCGGAGCGTCCAGATAGATGGCGGCAATGCGCTCAGGGAAGGTTTCTGCATAGCGGAGTGAAAAGAATCCGCCCCAGCTCATGCCGATAAGGTTTACCTTTGCAGAAAGTCCCAGACTCACCAGAAAATCGTGGAATCTGCCCATGAGCGCCACTCCTTCGGGACTTGCCCGGAAGGCAAAAGCGTCGATGTGGACGTGATAAAAGCCGTGTTCAAGCAGATCCACGATCCCCACCCGTTTCACAAAGGCTTCGGGCCAGACGGTACACCAGCTCCAGCGTCCGTCCCCTGCGGGGTATTTGGGTTCAACGATCCACGCTTTGCAGTTTTCAAACTCAAAGTGATGGCGGGTGAATCCATACCACTCATCACAGCTCCAGTTGGCGGGAAAAACGATCTTTTTCATAAAATCCTCTCTCCCCTTACTTCTGAAGTTTGAGCCACTGCACCAGACGGGCAGGCGCATTGGTCATGATGCCTTGTACCCCCATGTTATAGAGTCCGGCAAAATCGGTTTCCGTGTCGGCATAGAAAGCATTGGCACGCAACCCGAGTTCTCTGGAAAGCTGAAGCAGCTCCGGCGTCAGTGTGGAACGGATGGGCTGGAAGAAACGGCAGCCCAATTCCGCACAGCGGCGCTGGTTTTTTTCGGTGATGCGCTCGTTCCAACCGGGCGTCAGGCAGATGGCAATATCTTTGTCGATGGCATGGACCGCTTCAACGACGTCTTCGTCGGCGATGGTCATGTAACCTCTGTCATACATGTCATACTTCTTATAGAGACGGCACGCCTCTTTCAAGGCGGCGGGATTTTTCAGATACATCTGGATATTCATTGCCGCCTTGTCACTCAGAGCGTCAAGGATCTCTTCAAAGGTGGGGATCTCCACCTGAAAATCCAGAGGCGCAGACTGGCGGCGCATGTGGCGGTACCAGGAGGCGTTGAGCTTTTTGATCTCCGCAAGAGTTTTTTCTTCCGGAGTTCCGGGTACGTCGGCAGTACGGACAAGGGTCTCATCATGAAGCAGGATCGGCACATTGTCGCTGGTGGAACGCAAATCAAACTCAATGAAATCGGTACCGGCTTTCACCGCTTCAGTCATGGAAAGAAGGGTGTTCTCAGGGAAATCTACGGAGTTCCCACGGTGGGCAGTGACAAGAATACGTTCTTCCTTGTGAAGACGGTCAAGAGAAACAGATTCCGGCATAAAACAATATACTCCTTCAAAAAATGGTGAATGAAATTTACTTACTGTAACACCGGAGAAGGGAAAAGTCAAGCATGGTTCTGAAGCGAAAAGCGGAAATTTTCTCAACTCACCTTGAAAATCTCCAGAATCACTTTTTCTTCAGAGCCGGCAGCAGAAAGCTCAAAGTAGACTGTGCCTCTTTTTCCGGTTCCGCGGCTACGTCTTTAAGCAGATAGTGACGGAACTTACCGATAAGGGAACAAAAGACAAAAAGCGCAGCTTCTTCCGGATCCATTTCCCGGAACTCAGATGAGGAGATACCTTTTTCCATGATCTTTTTGAGTATATCCAGCGGACGGGGACGGTGAGGGATCTGACGCACAGGATTGTTGCGCAGATACTCCAGACGCAGATGGCGGTAGGTGTGAAAATCCTTCCACATGATACAAACAAAAGTTTCAAGCTGCTGTTCCGCCGGGGCATCTGGGGAAATCTCCTTTTCCATAAGGCTGATCATCGCTTCGCGCCGGCTTTCCATGACAGCGGCAGTCAGCTCTTTTTTGTCTTTGAAGTAATTGTAGATGGTTCCTTTGGCGATACCGGATTTTTCAGCCAGACGCTCCATGGAAACATCGCCTTCAGCGGCAAAAAGCTCCGTAAAAAAACGGCAGATGTTTTCGCGCATTTGCGTGATGTGCAGTTCCTTGTTTTCCGGAGTCAGTCGGGGCATAAATATTTTTCCTCTGAAGATTGATTGATGTTGATAAAATTTATCACAATATCACCTTTTTTTCAAGTCAATAAAAAAATATTTGACAAAAAGTTTTCTTTTTTTGCTTGAAAATCTCTTTGCCGGGTGTTAATTTAGAACTGCAACATTAACGGAATAAAAAGGAATCTGAAATGAAAATTTATATCATGACCGATCTTGAAGGTATCAGCGGTGTCAGCAGTTCCCTTTACATCAGTGCGGCAAAGAACCGTCCCGACCTGATCGCCGAAGCAAGAAAACAGATGGCGGCGGATATCAATGCCTGTATCGAAGGATGCGTCCGTGCCGGCGCCACCGAAATCATTGTCAAAGATTGCCATGGCGGCGGATTCAACGTCACCCGCGCCATGATCGACCCCAGAGCCGATTTGATCGACGGCAACACCCCCGGTGTGCGCTTTGCTGACATTGACGGCAGCGACGGACTTATTCTGTTGGGATATCATGCAAAAGCCGGTACTCCCGGCGCCGTCTGTGAACATACCATGAGTTCTGCCAGCTGGCAGAATGCCTGGGTCAACGGTCGCAGTATCGGTGAAATCGGTATCGACGCCTATATCGCAGGTGAACACAATATTCCCGTCATCATGGTTTCCGGCGACGACAAATGCTGCGCTGAAGCCGCAGAGTGGCTCCCCGAAGCAGTGACCTGTCAGGTCAAAAAAGGATTTTCCTGCGACGGCGCCCGTATGCCCTCTCTGGAAAAAACCCGCGCCCTCATTACCGAATGTGCCGAAAAAGCATGCCGCAATGCGAAAAACTGCACTCCTCTCAAACCTGCAACACCTCTGGTTTTCAAGGTTGAATTGGTTTCACGCAACCGTATGCCTGTGAATCCCGCCTACAAACATCTTGATGCCCGTACTTGGGAGCTGACTGCAGAAAGTATGGAACGCGCGCTCTTTTTCAACTGGTGAGAACTGATCCGTGAAAATCTATATTGTAACTGACAACGAAGGTTTGTCCGGCGTCAGCAGTGCAAGCTACATCTCTCCTGCGTTCAACAGACCCGATCTTATCGCTCAGACAAACAATCTTCTTGCTGATGAGATCAACGCCTGCATCGAGGGATGCTGCCGGGCGGGCGCCACAGAGATCATTGTCCGTGACGGTCACGGCAGCGGACAGAATGTGACCCGCGCCATGATCGACCCCAGAGCTGATCTGATTTCCGGAGCTACTCCCGGGGAACTGCTGGCAGATCTTGACGGCAGCGATGGGCTGATTTTGCTGGGATACCACGCCAAGGCGGGAACTCCCGGCGCCGTCTGCGAGCACACCATGAGTTCCTTGACCTGGCAGAATCTCTGGATCAACGGCACGTTGACCGGTGAAATAGGTATCTGCGCTTACATCGCCGGTGAACACGGTGTGCCTGTTATTATGGTTTCAGGGGATGACAAAACCTGTGCTGAGGCTTCAGAGTGGCTCCCCGAAGCAGTGACCTGTCCGGCGAAAAAAGGATTTTCCTGCAATGGGGCGCGTATTCCCGCTCCCGGGAAAAATCTTGAACTCATTGCCGCCAAAGCCGAAGAGGCTGTGAGAAAGGCCCATCGGTGTCCGCTGTTGAAGGCTTCTCTGCCGGTCACGTTCCGGCTTGAGCTTGTTTCCAGACAGCAGGTTCCGGTGAATCCGGCATACAGACATCTTGATGCCCGCACCTGGGAACTTCAAGCGGAAAGCGTGGAAAAGGCTTTCTTTTTCAATTCGTAAGAGAGTTTATTGAGATAACTGTTTGCTCTGTTGGGGGTTCCGTTCTTTTGAGAGCGGGATCCCCTGTTTTTTGTTTCAAGAACTCTCTTGCAAGAAGCACGGATTCAATGAAAAGTCAAGCGCAATATCAATAAAAAATTCAAAATTATTTTGTAAAAAAATACTATATATTGTGTTTTGACGGCTTGCAATATCAATATAATGTGGTATTGTATAACTGTGACAGATATGCCCGAAAAAGAAGTGTCTTCTTTTTCGGGCACTCTTACGGAAATTTCTTGACATAATTATGCAGGGGCGGAAGAAGATGGAAAAAATGCGTTTCGGGTTACGGAAGATGACATTGCTGGATTTTCCCGGCAAGGTCGCTTGCACCGTATTTACCTGCGGATGCAATTTCCGCTGTCCCTTCTGCCACAATGCTTCCCTGGTCAGGGGGAGCGAGGAAGATATGGAGCTGAGTGCCGGTGAACTTCTCTCCTTTCTGGAACGCCGTAAAAAACTTCTTGACGGCGTCGCAGTCACAGGTGGGGAGCCGCTGCTGCACCCGGGAACTGCAGAGCTGCTTGAAAAGATCAAAAGCATGGGATATGCCGTTAAGCTGGATACCAACGGTTCTTTTCCGGAAACTCTGCAAAAAATCATCAGCTCCGGGAGCGTTGATTATGTGGCGATGGATGTGAAAAGCTCCTTTGAATGCTATGAAAAGCTCTGCGGCAGACCCGGTATGACTGAAAAAGTGGCGCAGAGTATCAGGATATTGCTTGAAGGCAAGGTCGATTATGAGTTCCGCACCACGGTGGTGGATGAGCTCCACACGGCAGCTGACATTGAAGCTGCCGCATGTGTGATCGCCGGAGCCAAAAGATATTTTTTGCAGAACTTCACTGAGAGTGATGATCTGCTTTCCCCCTGGTCCTCCTTCTCAGGGGCAGGGAAAGAAAAGCTTCAGGAGATGCTGAAGCTCGCCCGGATCCATGTTCCTTCTGCGGAACTTCGCGGCGTTGATCTTTGAAAAATCATTGTTTTTGATTGTTCGTTATAGAGTATCATTGTGTTGAAAAGTCTAAAAAAGAAGAAAAGGGAGCAAAACGATGTATCAGGTCCAGAAACGGAACGGCAAGAATGTTGATTTCAATCTTGCCAAGATCTGTGATGCCATCAAGATGGCATTCGAAGCACAGGAAAAACAGTTCAACCAGTCTATCATTGACTTTCTTGCACTGAAGGTCACTGCCGACTTTGAACCCAAGATCAAAGAAGGTCTGGTGGCTGTTGAAGATATCCAGGACAGTGTGGAGTCCGTTCTTGTCCAGGCCGGATACGGCGATGTTGCCAAAGCCTACATTCTTTACCGCCGCCAGCGCGAGAAACTCCGCAACGCCGAATCCACCATTCTGGACTTCAAAAAGGCCGTTGATGACTATGTGAAAATCAACGACTGGCGCGTCAAAGAGAACTCCACTGTGACCTACTCTGTGGGTGGTCTGATCCTTTCAAACTCCGGTGCCATCACTGCCAACTACTGGCTTTCTGAAGTTTACGATGATGAGATCGCCAACGCCCACCGCAACGCCGATATCCATCTGCATGACCTTTCCATGCTGACCGGATACTGTGCCGGATGGTCTCTCAAACAGCTCATCAAAGAAGGCTTGGGTGGCGTTCCCGGCAAGATCACCTCTGCTCCTGCTTCTCATCTTGCCACTTTGTGCAACCAGATGGTGAACTTTCTCGGTATCATGCAGAATGAATGGGCAGGTGCTCAGGCGTTTTCCTCTTTTGACACCTATCTTGCTCCCTTTGTCAAGGTTGACAATTTGACCTACGGACAGGTCAAAAAGTGCATTGAATCTTTTATTTTCGGCGTGAATACTCCTTCGCGCTGGGGTACTCAGGCTCCCTTCAGCAACATCACCCTTGACTGGACTGTTCCCCCGGATCTTGCCGAACTCAACTGTATTGTGGGCGGTAAAGAAATGGACTTCAAGTATAAAGACTGTAAAAAAGAGATGGATATGGTCAACCGCGCTTTCATCGAGACCATGATCGAAGGCGACGCTCAGGGACGCGGATTCCAGTACCCCATTCCCACCTACTCCATCACCTCTGATTTTGACTGGTCAGAATCAGAGAACAACAAGCTGCTCTTTGAGATGACTTCAAAGTACGGCACGCCCTACTTCTCAAACTACGTGAACAGCGACATGGAGCCCAGCGATATCCGTTCCATGTGCTGCCGCCTGCGTCTGGATCTGCGGGAACTCAGAAAGAAATCCGGCGGTTTCTTCGGCAGCGGCGAAAGCACCGGTTCCATCGGTGTTGTGACCATCAACATGCCCCGTATCGCCTATCTCTCAGAGAATGAGGCGGAGTTCTATGAGCGTCTTGACCACATGATGGATATTTCTGCAAGATCTTTGAAGATCAAACGCGATGTGATCTCCAAATTGTTGGACGAGGGGTTGTATCCTTATACCAAACGGTATCTCGGCAAGTTTGACAACCACTTCTCCACCATTGGTCTTGTGGGTATGAACGAAGCCTGTCTCAATGCCCGCTGGCTCCGTGCCGATCTGACCAGCGCTGCTGCTCAGAAGTTTACCAAAGATGTTCTCAACCACATGCGTGAGCGTCTCTCTGACTATCAGGAAATGTATGGTGACCTTTACAACCTCGAAGCGACACCTGCTGAATCCACCAGCTACCGTCTTGCCAAGCACGACAAGAAGCGCTTCGCCGACATCATCGCCGCCGCCGGAGACTGCGGAACGCCTTACTACACCAACAGTTCCCATCTGCCTGTGGGCTACACCGATGATATTTTTGCGGCTCTTGACATTCAGGATGAGCTGCAGACCCTCTACACCTCAGGAACTGTTTTCCACGCCTTCCTGGGGGAAAAACTTCCCGATTGGCAGGCGGCCGCCGCTCTGGTCCGGAAGATCGCCGAGAACTACAAGCTGCCCTATTACACTTTGTCTCCCACCTATTCTGTCTGCCGCAACCACGGATATATTGCAGGTGAAGCCTTCAAGTGTCCTTCATGCAGTGAAAAAACCGAGGTTTACAGCCGTATCACCGGCTACTACCGGCCGGTTCAGAACTGGAACGACGGCAAGGCTCAGGAGTACAAGGATCGCAGAGTCTATGATGCTCCGGCAGCCATGAAGCGCCGTTTCGGAGCTCCTGTCAGCGCTGAAGCTGAAAAGAACGCTCCTGTTTCCGGCGAGGCCATGCTTTTTGAAGAGAGCACTCCTCTGGAAAACAGCTATGACTCCCTGATCCTCTTCACGACCCGGACCTGTCCCAACTGCCGCATGGCAAAGACATTCCTGGACCGGGGCGGAATGATCTATGAAACGGTCATCGCCGATGAAATCCCTGAATTGACCCGCAAATACGGCGTCCGTCAGGCTCCCACGCTGGTGGTGGTGAGAGGGGACAACTTTGACAAGGTGGTCAACGTTTCCAACATCCGCCGTTTTATTGATGAACAAAGCGGCGCGGAAAACAGTGTGATCCAGGTGATCTGAAAACAATGAAATACCAACTCCGGAAAAGAGGATAAACTCCTTTTTCCGGAGTCCTTTTCAATACGAAAGGAACCTTCTGCTATGCACGATATTGTTATTATCGGTGCCGGTCCTGCCGGACTGACTGCTGCGATCTATGCGCTCCGCGCCAACAAAAGTGTGCTGGTGCTTGAGAAAGAGAGTTTCGGCGGGCAGATAACCTACTCTCCGAAAGTTGAAAATTATCCCGGATTCAATGAGATCTCCGGTGGCGAACTGGGGGAAAAACTGGTGGATCAGGCTCTCAATCTGGGCGCAGAGATCGAACTTGATACTGTTGTCGGCGTCAAAAATCCCGGCTCTTACAAGATCGTGCAGTGCGAACATGGGCAATATCAGGCAAAATCCGTCATTATCGCCTCCGGCAGCCGCCACAGACAGCTGGGATTGGCAAGGGAAGATGAATTTACCGGCAACGGAGTTTCTTACTGTGCCCTCTGCGACGGCGCCTTTTACAAAGACCGCGCCATTGCTGTAATAGGCGGCGGCAATACCGCATTGCAGGATGCCGTGCTGATGGCGGATCAGTGTTCCAAAGTGACCATCATCCAGAATCTGGCATTCTGTACCGGGGAGAAAAAGCTCATCGAGATCCTCAAAGGCAAAAAGAATGTTGAGTTCATCTTCAACACTGTTGTTGAGGAACTTGAGGGGGATGAACAGCTTTCATCCATTATGCTCCGGGATCTGGAGCATGATAAAGCCTACCGCTTCAAAGTGGATGGTATTTTTGTCGCCATCGGTCAGCAGCCCGACAACAAACCCTTTGAAACTCTCTGCAAGCTGGATGAACAGGGATTCATTATTGCCGACGAATCCACCGTGACCTCCACACCGGGAGTCTATGCCGCCGGTGACTGCCGTACCAAAAAAGTGCGCCAGGTGGTCACAGCAACAGGAGACGGAGCCGTCGCCGCCATGAATGCCTGCCGTTTCGTGGAAAGCATTGAAAAGTAATATCTCCTGCAATTTGATGTCACCCCGGGAATTTTTTCCGGGGTGACGTTGCTTTAAAGGGCAGTTTTTCTGCGGCACAAAGAGAGCTTATTGGGTTCCTGTAAGGAAGAGTACTGAGTCAGATCAGAAGACCCAGCTGCCTTTGCGGAACACTGGTACTTTTTCACCGGAAGCGGTGATGCCGTCAATATCAAGGTCGGCGCTGCCGATCATGAAGTCAACATGGATCATGCTGTCATTGACGCCCATGTTTTTAAGCTCTTCGCGGGAGTATTTTTCGTAATTGGCAACGCAGACGTCAAATCCCCGTCCCAGTGCCAGATGGCAGCTTGCATTTTCATCGTAGAGTGTGTTGTAAAAAAGGATCCCCATTTCGCTGATGGGGGAACGGTGATCAATGAGAGCACATTCTCCCAGATAGGGGGCGTTTTCATCCATGGCGATCATCTTTTCCAAAGCCTCCTGTCCCTTTTCAGCACGGACCTCAACGGCCTTGCCATTTTCAAAGCGGATGGAAAAGTTTTCGATGAGAGAGCCCTGCCATGAGAGGGGCTTGGTGCTGACCACCAGACCTTCCGCTTCGCCCTTTTTCGGGGAGGTGAAGATCTCTTCAGAGGGGATGTTGGGGTTGAAAACCCGCCCGCTCAGGTCGGTTTCACTGCCGCCTGCGAAAATTCCCTGTTCCATGAGTCCCACACGGAAATCGGTTCCGTCGGGAGTGCGGTATTCCAGTGCTGTGAAGTGGAAGGCATTGAGTTTCGCCGCTCTTTCATGGACAGTTTTGTTGTGTTCCTGCCAGTTGGAGATGGGGTCGCCCAGAGCGCGGGAAGCCTTTAAGATGGCGAGCCAGAGTTTCTCCACAGCCTCTTCTTCCGGGAGTCCGGGGAAGACCTTCTTTGCCCACGGAATGCCGGGGACACCGGCAATACACCATTGGTGGCGGTTTTCCATGGCTTCGCGAAATGGTTTTATCAGAGGGAATCGTGCTGCCTGACTCCGGGCGCGTTTTCCCTGATCGATGCCATCCATGCCGTCGGGATCATCGGAGTCCAACCAGAGCAAAGCGGGCAGCGACTCTGCGCGCCACTTCCACTTGGCAAGCTCCCAGTCGGCGAGGGAGGAAAGGGATTCTTCACTTCTGTGGAGCTGATCCAATTTTGCAAGAGGCATATCCTCCCAGCTGACCACGACTTTGGCGGCGCCTTTTTCATAAAGTTTTCTCACCACCATACGGACAAAATCAGGTTGATCCACTCCGGCGATGACCAGAACCTCCTGCCCTTTATCGGGATTGACTCCCATTTGAACGATCAAATCGGCGTATGCTTCAAGCTGTATGCTGAGGGATTTCATAATTTTTTTCCTTTATTCTTTCTGATTGCAGGTAATATACACCTGAAACAGAACAAAAGCAAGGGAGGGACATTTTTTTTATCCCTCCCTTCTCTTTCTGACAGAGGCGGTTTTTACAACTGCGGCGGAGTGAGCTCGACGATGCGCTTTTCAAGAACGGCGATCTCTGCCGCTTCGGCGACGGCGACGGAGTAATAGCCGTCAAGGGTGAGCATTTCAGTGTTCTTTTTCCCTGTTTCCAGACAGCTGATGACATATTCAAGCATCAGATTGTCGGCGCCGCCGTGGTTGCCGGGGGCAGGGGGGATGTTTATCTCTTCAGGCTCCATCTTGCCTTGAGAGGGGGCATTGGGATAAAAACGGATCCTGCGGTTGCTCATCTCTGCCCAGATCTGTCCATCCCAGCCGTTGAGGACAAACTGTCTGCCGCTGGTGGATTTGACGGAGCTTGTAAAGCACTCCGCCAGAACGGCACGGCATCCGTTGGCATATTCGATCATAATGGTATGGTTATCAAAGGTGTCTTTATCTGAGTTGAAAACGCACATATCCAGCTTTTGTCCGCCGTTGACAACGACGGCTGGGATACCGGTGGCATTAGTGGTACTTTCTTCAGCTTTGTCCATATCCATGAAGTAGGGGCAGCTTTCTTTTTTTCCGCACTCTGAGCAGTAATCGGCTCCCTCTTTGTCAGGCAGAAAGCGGTCAAGCCCGCCGAATGCGGAAACCCGCACCGGAACACTTCTGGCAAAACGGTTGATCTGATCAATGCTGTGACATCCCTTTTCAACAGCGAGCCCCCCGGAGTTCCGGGTCAAACGGTGCCAGCGGCGGAAATAACTGTAACCGCCGTTGTAAAAGTCGGTGCAGATGATCTGCTGGACGTGTCCGATCTTTTCACTGTTGACCATGCCGGCGATTTCGCAGCAGACCGGATGGTGGCGCAGATTGAATCCCATGAAAACATTTTTGCCGCTTTTCTTTTCGGCATCCATGATCGCCTGACATTCGGCGGCGGTGCGCGCCATGGGTTTTTCAAGAAAGACGTCGATCCCGGCTTCAAGGGCGGCGATGGTATTTTCGGCGTGTCCGCTCTGGGGAGTACATACCATGACCAGATCAAGTCCGCTTTTGAGGAACTCCTCCCGATCGTCAAAGAGTTTCAGTGAATCACTCTTGACGGTCCGGGCGGCGAATTCTCTTTTCAGCGGCTCCGGATCATAGACGGCGGTGATCTCAACACGCTCTTTGAACTGTTCACTCATCAGAGGCAATATAAGAGAATAGGCTCTGCTGCCCATTCCGATGACACCGATGCGGATCTTTTTCATTTTACAGCTTTTGCTCCATATTTATGTGACAACTCCGACTCAAAAAATTCAAGGGTCGGTGTGATTTTTCCAGACGCAAGATCTGAGATGATCTTGCCGAACTCCTTTTCAAAGGGATCTGCAAAGGTGTGGCCCTTGAAACGGATGGAGGTGGTTTCAATATCGTTTTTTCCCCAGCCGGTTTTTGCACGGAACCGGGCAACTCCGGCAACGCCTGAAAGTTTGATTTTTCCCCCTTCGCCGCCGCAGTACCGGTATTTATCCTTGGGGGAAAAGTACCAGCAGTTGTGATCAAAGTCAACCTTGAAATCTGTTCCGGAGATTCCTGTACGTTCCACTTTGTTCAGTGCTTTGGCAGGAGTCAGTGCCACAAAGAGATTGTTCCGTACAGTGAGGGTGCTGCCGGGAAGTTGCCTGCTCAGGGCAAAGTTATGGATCTCTGAAACGTAGAAGGTGCAGTGTCTGACTTCAATATTTCCGTTGAATGAACCGTCAATGGCGGTGACACCTTTGGCAAAGACACAGTTTTCGATTTTTATCCTGTCGCACCCCAGAAGTATGACCGGGTGCTGATAGGTTCCCACGGCAGAGAAGACACAATCTCTGATCTCGATATCAGAAGCATGGAAAAGCTGCGCCATGCCGAAGTTGGCTCCGCCCCGGTTGGCGTAGAGCTTGTTGGCGAAATTCCGCAAAATGAATCCCTGGAATCTGATGTAACTGAGGTCTTTGCAGACGATCCCTCCGGGGCGCATGAAATTGGCTCCGTCAAGAATGACGCTTCCTGTCTTTGCCGCCCGGAAGGTGATGGGCTTTGAAACACTCCCCGAATGAAGCGGGGTGATGCTTTCGTAATAGATGCCGGGAAGCAGTGTGACGGTATCTCCGGGGAGCGCCAGTGCCGCAGCTTTGGCAATGGAGCGGAAAGGTTTTTGGGCGCTGCCGTTATTGGTATCGCTCCCTTTGGGGGAGACGAAGTATTCGCAGCTTTTGCGCTCTTTGACCGCAGGCACTGTAAAGGTGACGATTTTTCCCTTGACATCCCGTGAACCGCTTATTTCCATGCCGGAAAAATTGGCTTTCCGCCAGGGATCCACATTGACTCTGGCAAAAGGGTGTGCCGGGATAACGGCGCGGCAGTAATACTTTGTGCCCGGTTTCAGCTCTTTGAGTTCAATATTGTGGAAAATGTTTCCGCTTGAAAAAGCACGTTTCCCCATTTGAGGCGTGGTTCCGTATTCAAGATAAGAGGTGGCGGGGCGGGGAGACCACCAGGCATTTTTCACCCGGTAGTGGTCAGCGCTGACATCGGGAGTCACCCAGCATACAGTTGCCCTGTCACCGTAAAAGGTTAAAGAAAGTTCCTCCGGAGCCCGGAGCTCTGCCGAAGATTTCTTTCTTACGCCGGGCAGCAGGGGAGATTCAGGATAAGCTCCTGTCGGGATGCCCCGGCACAGAGAGTCGAACACACGGGCATTGCCGGTGAGTTTTTCATAATTGCAGTTGAAGATCCTTGTGCACTTTCCTGCTTCAATGGTTTTGACAGAACAGTTTTTCAAAGTGACAGAAGAGCTGTTTTTCAAGTTGATGTGTGTGATATCCATACCTTCAACGGTGACATTGACTGCTCCTGAGAGATCAAGAGTCCGGAGCGTGACTTTGCCCCGTCCTCTCAACGTGACATTTTTGACCTGCCCTTTGAAAGAATTGTAATTCCCCTGAGCTATGTAAAGAGTTCCTCCCTGTGCCAGAGTCTGCAAAGCTCTTTCAAAGGTGCGGAAAGGTTTCTTTTCATTGCCCCCTGAATTGCTGTCTTTGCCGGAAGATGCAAGATAAAAGACCTTTTCCCATTTGGGGAAAGCTCCCTTGCCCAGTGCCGCAGCTCCCTGCTGAAGACGGTAGTCCAGATATTCCGGGGCGCAGAACTCCGGTTTTTCCTCTTTTTTCAAAATCAGATTGGTCGCGTTGGGGTCATATACACTGCTGGGATAACCGAAAGTGTTGGAAATATCCCTGATGGGGCGTCCCCCCTGAAGATCGCTGTAATTGACAGAAGAGGAGTCGATCACAACATTGCCTTGGGCCAACCTTTTTCCTGCTGTGGCTTTGTAATAGAGTCCGATCCGCGAATTGACGATGATGTTGTTGCGGGCGGTATCATCAATGGCGCCTGAGTAAAATCTGACACCATGGACACCGGTATTGACAACGATGTTGTTTTCTGCCAGATTGTTTTTGGAGGCACCGCCGAAAAAGAGCTGCGCCGCCTCGGCGTATCCGGGGGCGTCGTTCCTGTGGAAGAAACTGTTCCTGACCGTGGAGTTCTTTGATTTGACTGTAAAAGCGACGCCGCCTGAATTGTAATAAAATCCGCAGTTGTCAACGGTTATGTCAGATGTTCCAATACACCTGATGGCGATGGCCCAGGAGGAATAGCGGGGATCTTTGTGAGCTGAACCGCAGAAGGTCAGATTTTCAATTTTTACATGAGAGGCTCTTTCAAAGAGGAAGAGATAGCCTGAATGCACTGTGGCACGCAGACTTTTTCCGGGTGCCTTTCCGTCAAAGGTGTGGACGTAAAGAAATCCTTTTTCACAGCGGAATGTTCCGCGGAACTTTTCCATATCCTGAACCGCCGGGGCTGTCAGCAAAAGACGCTCCGATTTCAGGTCGCTTACGTTATAGACCTCTTCTTTGAGAGGGGTGCGGTAAACAAAACGCTGATCCTTCACCTTTTCCCATACGGCGTTGTCAAGGGACTTCCACGCTGTGATGATTGTGGAACTGCGCTCTTCGCCCCGGATGATGACGGGTTTGGCGGCGGTGCCTTTGACGGAAACTTTTACAGTGCCCTGACGGTAAACGCCCTCTTTCAGGGTCAGGATGTCACCGGGGCGGAGTTTGTCAAAGGCTTTCTGCAAAGAGTCTGCCGGGGTGACAAAGTATTCAGCTCCGGAAAGAATAAGAGCACTGCATAAAACAATAAAGAAGGAAAATTTTTTCATTTGCGGACTCCTCCGTAACGCATTTCAGCCGCAGCCTGCCATTTTGCAGGCTTGCCGGGAAGCCAGACCGAAGTGTAAAGGCAGCTGTCATCATCATCCGGATATTTGAAAGCCATTTTACGGTATTTGACCATGGCGGTACCGCCGTCATAGAAGACAACACCACAGGTGTCCAAATGACGGAAGGCAATCGCGTGCGTTCCCTTGTAGTTGGCGTTTTTGGAGTCCACCGATTCAGCAAAGTAACAGCCGTTGGAAGGTTTTTTCAGAGAAGAAAGTTTGAATCCTGTTTTGGAGTGTTCACTGGTGTTCTGAAAGTTCAATCCGTAAAAACTTCCGGCAGTGTTGACGGAAGGGCAGAGAATGGGGGTGACGATACGTCTGCCGGCGGAGTTGTAAACAATTCCGCCGATGATCGCATTTTTTGTTTCAGGAATGCCGAGATATCTGAAAATGGTCCCCTTGGAAATTTCCCCTTTTGAGGTCGTCCGGTCGTAAGCATTGTACCACTCCCCGGCGCCCCAGGCATCGGGCTGACTGGCAGAAGCCATGGTAAAGGAAATGATAAAATCGCTGTTGTCAGCGGCATAAAACAATGCGGCTTTTCCCAGCTGTCCCATCATGTTGACGCAGGAGATCTGTTTTCCTCTGTCCCGTGCCTGCTGCAAGGCAGGCAGCAGCATGGCGGCAAGAATGGCAATAATAGCAATAACAACCAAAAGTTCAATCAGCGTGAACGCTGATTGAGTGAAGATGTGAAGGTGTGAAGAGTTTGACTGCGTCAAACATGAAGTGCGCCCTGTCGGGCGTAAGGATGTGTTGTTTTTATAAAATTTTTTGAGGTAATACAACGGCAAAACACCTGTTTGACAAGTTTTACTCACCAATAGTTCGATCAGCGTGAAAAGTTTTTGTTTCATGGGAAAAATCCTTTCATTTTTGGGGAACTGCAGATTCCCGGATCAACATTTTATGTGGGGTGAAAATATCAAAGTTTTCAACTTTCAGCTGTCGGGGATCAGAAAGAAGCTCCGCCGCTTTTTCGCCGATGGCGTTGTATTGGAAGTCCACCGTTGAAAGAGCAGGGATACAGAAATTTCCGCCGGGATACCCTCCGAATCCCAGAACAGCGATCTCCTCCGGGACCCGGATCTTATGGGCTGCAAGATATTGGCAGACCCGGGTGGCAAAGAAGTCTGAGCCGCAGAAAATGGCTTCAGGAGTTGCTTTGAGCAGCATTTCAAGTTTGCTTTCAAAGTCCAGATCATCAGGCATGGCGGAAACGATCAACCGGGGATCCGGGGCAAAACCAAACTCTTCAAAACGGTCGAGAAATTCCTTGTCAGTGAGGTATTTCACCTTGAATGAGGCATTGGAAAAGACAGCACATCTTTTGAACCCGCAGGAACGCAGGAATCCGGCTCCCGTGTCCCAGGCTCCGGCGTAATTGGTCCGCATAACGGGGAAGCCGGTGCGTTCCGGATCATTGGCAGTACCGTGGGCGATCAGGACTGGAACGCCGCAAACTTTGAGCAAGGCTGCCAGAGGATCATTCTCTGTGAAACCGCCTCCCGGAATCAGAACGGCTGAAAATCCGTTTTTCCGGATGATGGAACGGAAGGCTGCGGGGGAAGAGTTTTTCAGAAAATCTGTGCTGATGGTCTCTGTGAGAAGTTGAAGTTCGCAACACCTTTTTTCAAATCCGGGGAGAATGTAGGTGCTGAGGTTGCGCAGAGTGTGGAACCCATCCCTGACAACGAGGATCTTCCCCGCAGCACGGATCCTGCCGTCACCTGTAACGAAGGTGCCTTTCCCCTGGACGAGGGAAACGAATCCCTCTTTTGCTAATTCTTCGAGGGCGGCACGGAGCGTGATGTGGGAAACGCCGAGTGTTGCGGCAAACTCAGTTCCCCGGGGGAGTTTTGACCCCAGTTTGAACTCTCCGTTCCGGATCATGGCCCTGATCTTTTGCGCCGTGGACTCTTTTTTTGAATTGATTTTCATGGCATTACCTCAGTGATCGGGGGAGAAAGCTTTTACTTGAAAAATTCCCGGAAGAGATCCGGGAGCGTTCCATGGTATTCGGCGATCTGGTTATCGCAGACACCCCATTGGTTGCCGCCGATAAAGTAAGCGGTCACTTTGCCCTCTGTCACGCGGTATTCAACGTCGCTGACACTGATCTCATAAACTTCCGGATGGTTGACCGGATCCGGACGGTGGGAACAATCCGGCAGCAGCAGGGGGCGGTCATCCGGAGCATCTTCCCAGTGGATAAGATCCGGCGAACGGCTGATGATGAAACGGTAACACACTTTGCGGGCAGTCGGATGGATGAAAAGATCCAGAGTGCTGAGGTAGAAAAGTTTATCCTCTTCCACCCAGTGCAGTGAACCGCCGCCGGTATATTTTTCATCGGCGTAAACTGCGCCCGGAATCGTTTTCCAGTTGACAAGATCATCGGACTCGGCAAAGTGAAAGGTGTAGATCGGACAGGCCGGATCGTTGGTCTCATAGAGCAGTATGAACTTTTTGCCGTCAAAGGTCACTGAGGTGTTGCAGAAAATTTCATTCCGGCTGGAGTAGTCAAAGACACAATGTACCGGGCTCCAGGAAATCAGGTCATCTGACCATACAACATCAAGTTTGCAGCCGTTTTCCTGGTTCATTGAATAGCAGTAACAACGGTCGTTCCAGACATAAGCTGAGGCAAAGTAGTGGTCAAAAAGGGGAATTGAGATCAGCCGGTCATCGGATTCACGGCGGATACAGAAGTAGTTTTCATGAGGACGGTAGCCCACTGGAGTTCCGGGATTGACATAGTGGGCAAGCACGCTTTCGGTACGGTAATTTTCGCCCTTGAAAGTAAAGGGAGAAAACTCTCCGGGAGCCGCGGCAGAATCAAGGACCCGCCGGTTGACCAGAGGGGATTTCCACGGCGCATTTTCCAGGATATCCGGCAAAGGTCCGGTACTGATAACACTCTTTTCTGAGTAGACCGCCAGAAAAGCTCTGCTGCCGAACTTGCGTTCTTTGAAAACTTTGGCGCCCAGCTCCCCGAATCCGTCAGCGATCTCAGCCGCAGTTTCATAGTCTGCAGGCTGATAGAGCTTATAATCGAAGCTCTCAGTGCTGTAAAGCAATTTGTGATTGGTCAGTGCGGTGAGGATATCTCCGGCAATGATCACTGAAACATCAGACCAGCTGAGTTGATGTTTTTCAAGAAAACCTTCAACGCCGGAAATAATAAACTCCCGCTTTTCTTTCATAGTTGAGCCTCATGTCATTAAATGAAAATAGTGATTATAAGTGATTATTTTTAAGATACACCTCGTCTGCTCAATTTTCAAGGGCGGTCTTTGAAAAATCTTTTGTTTTTCAAGGCTCTTTTTTTAACCGGGGTTGAATAAAGTGCGGTTGCACGTTATATTATACCCGATGAAGAACAGCAATCGCTTAAAATGAGGTGCAATCTGTGAAAAAAATCAATGAACTTCTGTCGGCATGGGGATGCGGAACCCTTGAAATACAGCCCTTTTTTGTGACAAAAGAGGGGAAAGTTTTTCCCTCTCAGACCGCAGCTGTCCCGGGAAACGGAACGCTCCACATCTCTGTGACTTATCCGGGCGGGGAAAAGGATGATCTCTATTTTCTTACCGATGCCCGAAATGAGATCACCTGCCGCCGGGTGTTCCGGAACAAAGATGCCGCTCAGGATATCTGCGAACTGGGCATGGAGCTCAAAGGTGTTTCCTTCGGCAGCGCTCCCCGGGAGGATTATTTCTATCATAACGAAAACCCCCGCATCTACGAAAAAATGGGGATCCCGGTGGACTTTGACCGGGTCAACAACAGCAATGTGAAGGACTTCGGATTTGATGAAATGGCAGGAAACCGCTGGGCAGACCCCGGCGTGGTCCACGAACGTATCGGGCGCAGTCCTTATCAGCCTTTCCCGGCGGTGCTGGTCAGTAATTACAACTCTGAAAAGGGTATCGTCCACGGCACTTTGAGCCAGAAGGTCTTTTTCCACAACTATCTGGTCAGCCACGAAAATGAGACGCTGACCCTTGAGATCTTTTCCGGATTCAAGGACATTGCCTTCATGAGCTGCCCTTCCGGGAAAAATCTGGTGGATGAGTGGTATCTCGGCGTGACGGAGCAAGCCGCTGATCTGGAACGTGTTTTTGCCAACTATACCGCCGTTCTTGAAAAACGCCTTCCGCCTCTCTACGGGAGCACCGATATCAACCGCAAATGGATGGTCTGGGGGTCATGGAATGACGGTATTTCACGGAAGATCTCTGAGGAAATGCTCCTGAAAGAGGCTCGGTTCCTCAAAGAGAATTTCCCCACAGTCCGCTGGATCCAGGTGGATGACGGATACGCTGTTCACGTTCCCCCTGCCCACGGTCTGGGTATGCCCTATGAAGGGGAGGCAGGCGTAGATCACAAAAAGTTCCCCCGGGGATTGCGCGCTTATACCGATGAGATCCGCAGGATCGGTCTGCGCCCCGCCGTCTGGATCGGCGGATTCTGCCCCAAACACGCCCCCATTTATCAGGAGCATCCTGAGTGGTTCATCAACTACGACTACCGGACAACCGGCTCCGCACCTCTGGATGTCAGTCAGGAAGAGGTTCGGGAGTATATCCGTCATGCTCTGGATATCTTCTTTTACGAGTACGGCTTTGAGGGCATGAAGCATGACTTCTGGAGCTATGCTTTTGAAGACAGTCATGACCTTTTGAAGAACAAAGACCGTTCCGGTTACGAGTACCGCACCTGGTGGCTTCAGGAGATCCGCAAACGGATCCCCGGCGACGGTTATCTTCAGACCGGATGCGATATCGTCATGGGTAATCCCTTCCTTGCTGAATATTTTACCAACTACCGTTACGGCATTGATATCGGTAACGGCAACTGGGACTATGTAAAGACCAACTTCCTCTGGGGCGCTGCCTGCTTTGCCACCCATACGGCGCACCTCTTTGTGCCCAACAGTGACTCAGTGGGACTCTTCCCCGGACTCAATGATACGGAGGCTATGTTCTGCCTGAACTACTGCCTTGCCACTCACTCCATGGTTGAGATCGCCGGAAAACTCAGCGAGTCTGCTCCTGACAATCCCCGGCTCAAGACTTTGAAAAAGGCTGTGTGCAACCCCAACAACGGACAGGAGGTGTTCCTCGGCGGATACAATTATCGCGACAGGGAAAATCTCATTCCCCGGATCATCTACTTCAAGACACCCCACTTTTCCGTTGAAGAAAACAACTCTCTGATGCCTCTGCGGACGGCGGGACTTTTCAATATTGAAGAGAACTCCATCAAAGTGACTTTTTCCGCAGAAACATTCGGTCTGCCTGCGGGAAATTATCTTGTCACCGATGTGTGGAGCGGTGAAACTGTTGCCCTTGAGGACTCCTTTACCGTTGAAATAGAGCCCCACGGCAGCCGCCTTTATGCGATTTCTTCCGCTGAAGACGCACTTCTGCTTGATGCCAATATGCGCATCAACAGCTTTGACGGAAACTCTGCAGAGTTTGATTACGCAGGAGACGCCGAACTCCTGTTGACCCGTGCCCCTGAAAAACTTTTCTTTGAGGGTAAAGAGCTGCCCTTTGAACGCAGAAAAGCTGTTTATGGCGAACTTGTTTCATTCAATGTTCCCGGAAAAGGCTGCGTCACTTTCAAATAAGGAGATAAAAAATGCAAAAATTTACTCTTGACGGGCACGCCGAAAGTTTTCTGCCTGAGGGGAAAAAATGGGATCTTGTCTGGCACGACGAGTTTGACGGAACTGAACTGGATGAGTCCAAATGGGGGTTCCGTTTGAACTTCTGGGGCAAAAGACTCAAGACCTTTACCACCGAAGGGGTGGAGCTTGACGGTCAGAGCCATTTGAGGCTCCACATGATCAAAAAGGGGGAGGATTATTACTCTCCCCATTTGCAGACCGGCTCTCTGACCTATGATATCCCCAAAGATACCAACGGCATCTGGCCCTTCGGCACTTATGAAAAGCCTAAATTCATGCACCGTTACGGCTACTATGAGATCCGCTGCCGTTTGCCGAAAAACAAGGGCTGGCACGCGGCATTCTGGCTTCAGGCGCCGGGAGTGGGATCCCATCCCGACGCCCGCTTTGCAGGCGTTGAGTGCGACATTATGGAAAACTACCGTCAGCATATCGACAACAAGATCATCGGCGGCAATCTCTGGGGCGGTTACGGCAGCAACTATGAGGGCTCCGGACACTTCACCTGGGAACATGAGGAAACTCCCGACGGATGGCACTACTACGGTGTTGACTGGTCCCCTGAAGGATACGTTTTTTACGCCGACGGCAGGGAACGGGGAAGAGTGCTCCCCCCTGAAAGAGCCGCTGAAAGATGTGTTGAAGAATTGGGCGGCAACCATATCAAAGAGGGGGGCGTTGCCATAGGACCTGTGTCACAGGTGGAGCAGTTCATTCTTGTTTCCACCGAGTGCCATGGCTACCGGGGACCGGGATTCCTGAGCGCACCGGCGGGACATCCCGCAGGAACGCCTGCACCCATATTGAAAGAGGCGGTGCTCCCGGATTACTTTGAAGTGGATCATGTCCGGGTCTTTGACCGGATCGAAGAGTGATTTTTTTCAACGCTGCTTTTGAAAAGGCTCCATGACCCGGTCAAGGACGCCCTTGCAGCAGCTGATCGCCATGCCGTAGTTGACAACGGGAACTCCTGCTGCTGCGGCAAGTTCAAGGCGGCGCAGAACTTCACGGCGGTTGAGCATACAGCCTCCGCAGTGGAGCATAAGTTTGTACGCTGCAAGGTCGGCGGGGAAATCATGACCGGAACAGATGGTGAACTCAAGTTTGCCATCTGCTTTTTTTTCCAGCATCCGGGGGATCTTGACCCGGCCTATATCATCATCGCTTGCATGGTGGGTGCATCCCTCAGCGATCAGCACACGGTTTCCCGGTTTCAATGTTTTCACAGCCTCTGCGCCGCGGCGGAACATTTCAAGATCACCCTTGATTCGGGAAAGGAGGATCGAAAAGGTGGTACAGGGAATTTCTGCCGGAGTCTCCTGAACCATGATATCCACCACCTGAGAGTCGCAGATCACCAGCGCAGGAGGCGTTTTCATGTTTTCAAGAGTGGATCTGTAATCAGAAGTTTTGCACACCACAGCCGTGCAGTTGGCATCCAGGATCTCTCTGAGCGCCTGCACCTGAGGCAGAATGAGTCTCCCTTTGGGGGCCTGAATATCAATGGGAACGATGAGAACAACTGTATCCCCGGGGGTGATGAGGTCGCCCACCATGGGGGGCGGCGTGACGAACTCCTCCGGCACATGGGCGATCAATTGAACTTTCAGAAGTTCAAGAAGCTGCTCCTGTGTCATGGATGCGGCACTGACGGAAACGGCTTTGCCGCCGCATTTTTCCTCAAGCATGGCGAGAAAATTTTCTTCAGGCTGCTTTTCATCGCTTTTGTTGACGACCGGGATCACAGGCACTTTGCGTTCCCCGGCAAGGGTAAGGAGTTTTTCTTCAGTTTCTCCCCAGATGCCCGCAGTGGTCAGAAGCAGCAGGATATCTGCTCTGTCCAGAGCTTTCAGACTCCGCTCCATCCGGGCGGAGCCCAGCTCTGTGTCATCTGCAAGACCGGCTGTATCCAGAAAGAGAACGGGCCCCAGAGGGCGCAGTTCCATGGACTTTTCAACCACATCTGTGGTGGTTCCGGGGAGGGGAGAGGTGATGGAGATCTCCTGAGCGGCAAGTTTGTTCAGAAGAGTGGATTTACCTGAATTGACTCTTCCGGCAATGGCGATCTGGAGCCGGAGAGATTTGGGCGTGTTCTGCATAATGATGGAAAAACTCCTTGTTCAGCGGAATCGGAAGTTGTTCAAAGCCGCATATCGCGCTGTTACTGCTCCCACCAGTGCCGGATAGAGCAGTTTGAAGATGATAAAAGTTCCGAATGCGAGAGTCTCGATCCCCGCAACGGTATAGATCAGATAAAGCAGGAATGCACAGAGCGCTCCCCCTGCCAGTGCAAAGATAATGCCGATACAGGTGAAAGAGGTGGGCAGCAGCTCCATAATAATGCCTCCTGCTTCCCCTAAAGGGTGATCCTCAAGGCGGAACCAGGGATTTCGCCGCATTCCGGCACGGAAGACAAAATCCGCTCCCCACGCAACGACCAGAGCAATGATGACTGTGGTGAGGACGCCGTCAGTGACGGCCCGGGGCAGCGTCAGGCTCTGGCAGCGCAGATTGGTCAGAAAAGAGACCAGAGGGGAACACACGGCGCTGCCCAGGAGAGCGCCGCGTATTTGAGATGCGGTAAATGTTTTGATAAATGGATCCATCATAGGTATAATGTACCACCTGAAGAGCGAAAAGTCAAATCACCTCTTCTCGTATCCGGGACGCGCCTTGACAACCATATCGCTGAAAAGTGCCGGATCAAGTCCGACTTTTCTTTCTGCAAAGAGTTTTTTGTTGAAAAAGTCTCCGAAATTCCAGTGGCGGAACATGGTGATATCCGCCGGATTTCTGCCGTTTTCCACATTGTTGTTGTGACGCTGGTGCGACATGCCTTTTTTAAGAAAAGCACTTCTCTCTGCTGCGTCGCGCCAGCAGAGCTGATTGGAAAGTACCGGGATTTCAGGATCGGCAAAGAAAGATTTTCCATCGTCCTTTGCTGATTTGTAAAACTCATCCAGAGTCAGCTGAACCAATTTCCCTTGAGGTGACATAAACTCTGCGATCTTCCGCAGGTTTCTGGGGAATCGCATGAAGTAAAGGTTGTTTTTCTCAGTGAGATTCGCCAGAGAAGAAAATTTCAGAGGAGCCTGAAAGGTTTTCGCCCGGGTGTTGTCGGTCACAATATTGTTGGCAAAAAGGACACTTTTTTTCCGGGCATCGCAGAAAATGGCAAGAGTCCAGATGGCAGCCTTTTTGAAAACATTGTTGACGATTTTTACATCAGAACTGTCAACGATAGAAAGAGCTGACATGCCGCCGATGACTACACTCTGGGTAAGGGTGATCCCATCGGAATTTCTCGCGTGGAGAACGGCTGGTGAATAACCCCCGCCCCGGGAATCGCTGAAACAGCGGCTGATTTTGATGTTTTTACTGTTTGCGGCAAAGAAGATGCCTGACGAATTGGGATAAGCCGTACCGTACCCTTTGAAACGGAATCCGTCAAAAACAAGATGTTCTTTCCCGAAAAGGATGAAAGCTCGGCAGAATCTGCGTGATGCTCCGTCAAGCCAGACTTCCACGCCGGGGGCAGCCTTGAATGTAATGGGTTTTGCGGCGGTACCGCTCACTGGAACAAAGACCGATTCCGGGTAGGTCCCTTTGCCCACCAGCACCGTATCTCCCGGTGCCGCCGCCATTGCCGCCCGGGACACAGTGCGGAAAGGTGTTTGGCTGCTGCCGTCTGCAAGGTCGTTTCCTGTGACAGAAACATACAAAGTCCGGGGGGCGCGGTCCCGGGCAGGAGTCCGGAACTTCATGGGGGCGGTGGTGACATATTTTAACTTTGCCGGGTCAAATTTCTGCCGGACTCTTTCTCCGCTCAACACATATTTCATCCGGGGACGTGCGGAGATCCTGAAAGTGTATTCCGTATCCGGTTTCAGTCCCGACAAAGAGACTGTGTGCAAAGAACAATCTCTTGAGAAATCGGTAAAAGTCATGGCTTTTCCGCCTTTTGCGGGAGATACAGTGACCTGCGCTCCGGCGGGGGAGGAGTTCATGCTCCAGAGGATATCCGCAGCTGAAGCGCTGTTGACAAGAGTTTTTACATGGTTTGCTTTTATTTGAGAGGGGGCATAGAGAAAGAAGTAAGGACCATGAGGCAGTCCGTCAACAGCAGGGGAAGGGCTTGGGGCGGAAACATTGTCAAAGGAATAAAGCTGTGCCGGAGTTACGGCGCTGATGTTATGGGTAAAGTTACCTTTGCATTTATCCCCTTGCAGAATATTTTCTACATCATTGCCAAAGGTACAATGTGTAATATTGATCCGGGCGCTTCCGGAAGAAGTGACCGCATTTTTCACTGCCGCAAAACGGGCACATTCAATGACCGCGCTTTCGCTTTCAAGGGCGATGGCACTTTCACTCTGTCCAGTGAAATGAAGACGTTTGATGATCGCTCCGGGAGCCTTGACGCAGATGCCGTATCTGCCCCCTTTGATGATGGCAGGCGCATGATGACCTCTTCCGGCGACGGTGACATTGGCGGCAGTAAGGATCATGCCGCCGGGATAAGTTCCGGGGAGCAGATAGACGGTGGCTCCCTCAGGAACATTTTTCAGAGTCTTCCACGGACTTTTGACCGATTTGCCCTCATTGGCATCATTGCCCGCAGGGGAGATGAAACAGACATTTGTTCCGGCAAATCCTTTTTTGAACTGACTTCCTTTCTGAAGACGCAGATCAAAGTTCCACGGATCGGCAAAGTCTTCAGGGAACGTGACGGCATGACGCTTTTTCAGGAGAAGTGAAGTCGGCCCCCCTTTGCCGTTTTTGTCATAGTCGTTGGCGTTGTAAACACAATGGGCGCTCTGGTTGCAGGCGACCATGCCGGGGGTGAAACACTGGAAAAGTTTATTGCTTTTGTCATCGGGTTTGATCCAGATGCTCCCCCGGCTGTCTCCGACGGAAACTGAATTTGAAATGGTGTTTTTGTGATTGGTTCCGTAAAAGCGCAGTCCGTAAGTGACGCTGCTGAAAGAAATACAATTGTCAATGACACAGTTTTGGCTGTAAAACACGACGATGTTTCCGGCGGAAACATGCTTGTGGGTGCCGTTTCCGTAGGCGCGGCACTTTTCGATCCGGCTTCCGTCGGCGTAGTACATGGTGATGCCGCCTTCATTGAGAAAAGAAACACAGTTTCTGATCAGACACTTTTCTGCATTCCAGATGGCGATGCCCCACAGACTTGAATGGGCGGAAAAACCTTTGCTTGAAAAACCTCTGACACATAATCCGTCAATGACCACGTTGCGGACTTTGCGGATCTTTGTCCGGGGGAGGATATACAAACCGAACTCCGGCTTTTCTGAAAGAGTGATGGCGTGCTGCTCCGGCAATTTGCCGTCTGAAGTGGCGATGTAAAGAAGCTTTTCTTTTTCGTCATAGCTCCAGACACCGTATGAAGCATGGGGCGTATTGAGAAAGGTGTCATCTTTCTTATACATGGTCAGGGTATCAAGTTCATTGACTCCCTGGGGGGACTGAGGGCAGGGGAGTACATAACAGTTGCTCTTGCCGGGGAGACTTTTGAAACCTGTAACAGCACGGTCGCCGTGGAGCAGAACTGTTCCCGGGATCTGAGCGCGGATGGTGGTTCTTTTGGCGGGATCACCGTCAAAGTGCCATTTGACAGACTCCCGGTAGAGTCCCGGGAGAATGGTCAGGGTATCCCCCGGTCTCAATTTGTTGACTCCCGTCTGGATGGTCTTGAAAGGAGCTTTCAAAGACCCCCTGCCGGAGTCATTTCCTCCGGGTGAAACGAAAAATTCTGCGGCGTTGAGTGTGCAAAGCACAGCAGAAAACGCCGCTCCGGCAATTATAAGGAGTCTTTTTATCATGTTTATCTCTTTCTTGTTTTCCGGAAAATTTTACTGCAGGTAGTCCAGAGATTTTTTCCACATGGGGTCAAGGTCTGAATATATGTCAAACATCTTTCTGAAAAACTCTTTGCGCTCAGGTCTCAGACGGTGGACAGGGTAGGCATCAAGAGCTGCAGCAAAGATGGCGGGATCCTGCTGGGCAATGGCATCAGCCTGAAGCGTCTGGAACTCTGAGAGTGAAGCAATAAGTCCCTTGAAGGGGGAGGGGATATACTGGTTTTCCACCGGTGTGATGGTGTCCTTGAAAATATCCATGGTATATTCAAGAGCCGCGTTGTCGGGCATCCCGGCAACGGCGCCGAAGTTGGGGCGGCTGGCAACGATCCGCATCTTCTCGAATCCCGCCAGAGCTTTGAGGATCGGAATGGTGATATCAGTGATATTGGTGCTGATAAAAGAAGCGTATTCGCCCGGAGCGTTCCAGGGAACCTGGTCCGTATTTTGTGAAAGTCCGATGAATTTTGCGAAACGCTCTTCTATCTCTTTCAGACTCTGGATCCTTCTTATTTCCGGATCAGTATGGGTAACTCTGCTGATCAGCACCTCTTTTGTAATGGGTTCATTTTCCACAAAAACGTGGTCAAGTCCGTCGCTTTCGGTGGAAAAAATAAGAGTTTTGTGTTTGCGGAAGAGATTGCAAAGACTGGTCAGAGCGTATCTCATCAGGATCGGTGTGGACTTCCCGGTGAGATTATCGGGACATTTCCAATCTTCAGTCAGGATCCGGGGAAGCAGAGATGAATAAAGGTCTTCACCCTTGTATTCGCCCCGCAGAATGAAGGAGCAGTGGTTGACGCCGGCGGCAACCACGTTCCAGTCAGGATCAAAGCAGTCTCTGCCGCACATTCTTGAAAGATCCCAGCGGTGGTTGTTGAAGCCGCCGCATATCCCCAACGCGCGGATCTTCGTATAGGTATTGACCATGCAGCTGTAAACGGAAACCGGATTGGGGAAAATCAGCATCAACGCATTGGGACTGAGTTTTTCCAGCTTGCGGGCGAGAGTCATCATAAGACCGCCCAGCCGGAGCGCCAGAAAGGCTCCGTTGATGGAAAGCTGATCCGAAGAGATGTAATCGTACTCTTTGCCCAGAAACAGCGCCTGCGTATCAGAGGGTTCCCGGACTGCCGCCATGGTCAGATAGAGGACATCAGTTCCTTCAAGGGCGGCGTCAACATCTGAAAAGACCGAAACTTTGCAGTTCACGTTTTTGTATTCGGGACAGGCGCGGGTCATCCGTGCCACAGCTTCGGCGCGGTCCGTGCGCAGATCCGCAAGACGGATCTCTCCGTCTCTGAGAACTTCAGGAGTCTCCTGAAAAATACCGCGCAATATGGGGAGAAGACGAAGAGAACCGCCGCCTAAAAATGTGATTTTCATGGTAAAGTTCCTTGATAGAGTTTTGAGGAGAATTGGCAACGCAGTGCTGCAACCTGAGTAATGTAGCATTCTGTTTTTTATTTTTCAAGAAAAAGAGACAAAATGCAGTGAAAAAAAATTTTTTTGAGGCTCTTTTGCTCTTTTGTGGCAAAAGGCAATTGCTTTATTGAGCTTTTGGGTGTATATTATTAAGACGTATTGAATTTTTTACAGAAAGTCAGAACAGGAGCCGTGTCAAAGTGGACAGTGTCGGAAATGTTATCAGTGCAAAAGTACGGGTGCTTACGCGGGAGGGGCTTCATGGCCGTCCGGCAAGTCAGATCGCTGCAATGCTTTCCAACAGAGAAGCAACTCTCACTTTGGTCAAAACTGAGGACCCGCAAGCCAGGGCCAATTGTGCAAGCGTGCTTGATATGCTGATCCTTGCAGCCGGCTTTGATACAGAGCTTCAGGTGCTTGCTGAAGGTCCCGAAGCGCGGGCCGCTCTTGAGGAAGTGACAGATTTTTTCAATAATAAATTCGGCGAAGAAGAGTCTTGAGATATGGAGTTGTCTGAAAATATAACCAACAGTTTTCAGGGGATCGCAGTTTCTCCCGGAATCGGTGTCGGCAGAGTGATGAAGATCGCCGGTCCCGGCAACGTGGCTCCGGAACGTATTGATATTCCTGAGACGGAACTTGACAGGGAACTGGAGCGGCTCCATGCCGCTATCACCGCCACTGCAGATCAGCTGACTTCTCTGCAAAACGAACTGCGGCGGAAACTCAACAACCTTGATGCCGCTATCTTTGAGGCGCATCTGATGCTCGTCCGGGATCGGACTCTTGTCGGTGAAATCGAACGTCGGATCAAAGCAAATAAATGCAATGCCGAATATGCTCTCTTTGAGGCATTGGAGCATTTTCAAAAAGCCTTTGCCACTATTCAGGATGAATATCTGAGGGAGCGTTCCCTTGACCTGAAGGATGTGGGAGCGAGGCTGATGGAAAATCTTACCGATGTCCGCGAAGCAATGATGGGACTTGATGACAGCCGGGTCATCGTGGCGGCATCTCTGACCCCTACCGAAACAGCACGTCTGGATACTTCCCGGGTGCTTGGTTTCGTTCTTGAAAACGGCAGTGTGACAAGTCATACTGCCATTCTTGCCCGTTCTCTGAATCTTCCGGCTGTTGTCGGTGTTCCCGGCAGCTTTCTTGCCAATCTGACCGGTGCCGACAAACTTATCATCGACGGTTTTTCAGGAAGAGTTATCGTCAATCCTGACAGCCGTACAGAGGAGGCATACCGTCTCAAGGCCCGTGCCGCGGATGAGTTCCACTCCCGGATGAAGGCTGATAATGCGCTTCCACCTGAGACACTGGATGGATTTACGATCCCTCTTGCTGTGAATCTGGATTCTGCCTGTTGTGACTTTTCTCAGATGAAAAGCTGCGGGATCGGCGGTATAGGGTTGGTCAGAACTGAATTCATGTTTCTCAACCCCCACCATCATCCCACTGAGGATGAACAGTTTGAAATCTATAAAAAACTGCTCATTGATGCCGGTGATCTTTCTGTTGTGATCCGCACCATGGATATCGGGGGCGATAAGACCGCTGCCGGGATCTCCACCCTTGCAGAGGAAAATCCCTTCCTCGGACTCCGGGGGATCCGGTTGGCGCTCAGGGAACGCCGGGATCTTTTCAAAACTCAGCTCCGGGCTTTGCTCCGCGCCGGTGTTTACGGCAATTTGCATATTATGCTTCCTATGGTCAGCAGCGTGACAGAACTCTGGGAAACCCGTGAGATCATAGACGCGCTTTGCTCCGAACTTGCAGAAAGGGGCGTGGAGCACGTCAGAGAACTTCCTCTCGGCGCCATGATCGAAACTCCGGGCGCAGCCATGATCGCAGGCGAATTGAGCAAGATCTGTGACTTTTTCAGTATCGGTACCAACGATCTTGTGCAGTATACCCGGGCCATTGACAGGGGCAATGAACATGTGGCATACCTCTATCATCCTGCTCATCCTTCTGTTCTGCAGCTGATAAAGAAGACCGTGGAAGGCGCCAGAGAAGGAGGGATCCCCGTGGCCGTCTGCGGACAGATGGCGGCAGATCCGGCTCTGGCTGTGCTGCTCGTGGGGTTGGGGGTCAATGAGTTGAGTATGGTCGAAAGTGCAGTTCCTCTGGTGCGTCGTGCCATACGTTCGGTTTCCATGTACGATGCTGTAAAGGCAGCTGAAGCTGCGTTGAAGTGTGCCCGGGCAGCAGAAGTCGAGGAAATTGTCGCCAATTTGCTCCGGGAACATTTTCCGGAGGTCGCAGAACTTTGAGCATTGGTTTGAAGTTATGTGCTTTTTTTTGTGTTTTTACTGAAATTTTAATGAAGAAGGCTGTAGATTACAGATGTGGAAAATATTGTATAATTTCTTCCTCCCGCTGGGATTTCTCTTCTTTCTGCCCGGTTTGATCATCAAGTACCGCAACCGGGGCGGATGGAAAGCAACTTATTCTGAAAGGTTCGGCAGATTTACGCCTGAAAGGTGCCGGGAACTTGCCGGGTTTCAGGGGGCTGTCTGGATCCACGCCGTCAGTGTGGGGGAAACTGTAGTGGCTCTTTCCATGATCCGGAGCTATCTTAAAATCCACCCCGGCAGAAAATTTGTCATTTCCACCACCACCACTACCGGACAGGAACTGGCACGGAAAAATTGTCCTGAAAACTGTACCGTGATATTCGCGCCCATTGATTTCCCTTTTATCGTCAGAAAGACTTTGAATCTCATCAAGCCTTCCATGCTTGCCATTTTTGAGACCGAATTGTGGCCCAATCTGATTTGGAGCTGCCGGAAACGGGGGATACCCGTGGCTCTGGTCAACGGGCGTATTTCTGACCACTCCCGGAAAGGCTATTGCAAATTCAGCTGTTTCTTCCGGCCTCTGTTGGAAAATTTCAGCATTATGATGATGCAGAGTGCAGAGGATGAAAACCGGATCAAAAGTATTTCTCCTGATGCTGTGACCAAAGTTACCGGGAATCTGAAGTTTGACCAGCAGCTGCCCGATGAATTGGGAGATCCCGGATATGAAGAATATTTCGGTGAAAATAAACTTATCCTTCTGGGGGCCAGTACTCACTCCGGCGAAGAGGTCCTTGTGGCTGAGACCTATGCGGAACTTAAAAAAGAGTTTCCTGCCTTGAAACTGGTTCTGGTACCCCGTCATGCAGAACGTGCCGCAGATGTCTCTGCTGAACTTGACAAACTCAAACTCTCCTGGCACCGCCGTACTGCAGGGAAAGCAGCTTCTGAAATAGATGTCCTTCTGGCTGATACGACCGGTGAAATGCTCAAACTCATGAGCGGCGCTCATGTGGTCATCATGGGCAAATCTCTTGCCGGACATGATGAAGGACACAATCTGATCGAACCGGCACTGCTGCACAAACCCATTGTGACCGGACATGTGCTGCGGAATTTCCGTGTGCTTCTGGATCTGCTCCGGAACGGTGATGGTGTTGTGACCATCGCCGAGGATCGGGAACTGCTTCTCAAGCTGGCTGAATTGTTCCGCTCTCCGGAGCTTCGGAAAAACTATGGTGAACGTGCCTTTGAACTGGTTGCTTCCAACCGTGGCGCAGCAGCCAGATCCATTGCCGAACTTGAGAGGCTTATGGAACAAAAAAATTGAACGGAGTTTTGAATTTGCTCCTTGATAAATAAGAGTCGGGGAGTTATATTAATTGAGTTAATGATTTTTCAACGCTAAAATTAAGGAATTTCAAACATGAACATTGAATGGGAAAAACTTGGTTTTGAATTTATGCCCACGCGCAGCAATATCCGTTTCCACTACGCCAACGGCGCATGGGATGAGGGTAAACTCTGCAATGATTACAATGTGACTATGTCTGTTGCCGCCAACGTTCTGCATTACGGACAGGCTATCTTTGAAGGTCTCAAGGCTTTCCGCTGCAAAGACGGCAAGATCCGTGTTTTCCGTCCTGAAGAAAACGGTAAACGTATGTGCGACTCCGCCAAACGTCTGATGATGCCTGAGTTTCCCGTTGAAAACTTCGTGGAAGCTGTGAAACGTGTTGTGGCTGACAATGCTGATTACGTTCCCCCCTACGGTACCGGCGGTTCTCTCTACATCCGGCCTGTGATGTTCGGTACTTCTCCTCAGATCGGCGTCAACGCCAGTTTTGAGTATGAATTCGTCATCATGGTGATGCCCGTGGGTGCCTACTATAAAGGCGGTATCAAGCCTGTGGATGCCATGGTCGAGCGGAAATATGACCGTGCAGCACCCCATGGTACCGGTACCATCAAAGCTGCCGGAAACTATGCTGCAAGTCTGCTTCCCTATCACACTGCAAAGCATGAGTACCATTGCCCCATTTCACTCTTCCTTGATCCTGCCACCCACACCTATGTGGATGAATTCAATACCAGTAACTTCCTGGCTGTGACCAAAGACGGAAAGTATGTGACCAGTCTTTCTGACTCCATTCTGCCTTCAGTGACCAACAAATCCCTGATGCAGGTGGCTCAGGATCTGGGAATGCCTGCTGAACGCCGCAAGATCAAATTGGAAGAAGTGTATGAATTTGCCGAAATCGCCGCTTGCGGAACCGCTGTGGTGCTGACTCCTGTCGGACGTCTGCTGGATAACGGTAAATTCTTTGACTTCGGACTTACTGAGATCGGTCCTCAGCTCAAGAAACTGTATGACCGCCTGACCGGAATTCAGTACGGAGAGGTGGAAGATACCCACAACTGGATGGTGGAAGTTCCCGAAAAATGATCCTTTTCCGAACCAAAGCAGAGCTTGCACGCTTTGCCGCTGAAACCAAACGCAGCGGCAAGGTCATCGGACTTGTGCCGACAATGGGATATCTCCATGCCGGTCACATGTCTCTTGTTGATACCGCCAGATCCAGAGCTGACGTGGTGATCGTTACCTTGTTTGTCAATCCCACCCAGTTCGGGCCCACTGAGGATCTTGACCGTTATCCCAGAGATTTTGAGCGGGATAAAAAGATGTGTGAGGAGCATAATGTGGATGTCCTCTTTGCCCCTGATGCCAATGAGATGTACGCTTCAGATTCATCAACATGGATCGAAGAGCTTGACCTTGCCAACCCCCTCTGCGGTGCCAGCCGTCCGGCGTTCTACCGGGGCGTTACCACCGTTGTGGGGAAACTCTTCCATCTGGCTCAGCCTGATTTTGCCTGTTTCGGTCTGAAAGATGCCCAGCAGTGCTTTGTCATTGAACGTATGGTCAGGGATCTTGACTTTCAGGTCGAGATCGTGCCCTGTCCTCTGGTCAGAGATGAGGATGGCCTTGCTCTGAGTTCCCGGAACCGTTATCTTTCTGCTGAGGAACGTCAAAGGGCACTTTCCATCCATCAGGCACTTCTTGCCGGAAGAAAAGAGCTTGAAGAAAAGGGATTTGCCGCCCTTGATGAGATCTGCCGCAAGGCGATCGACTCAATTACTGCTGCCGGCGGCAGAGTGGACTACGTTGAAGGTCTTGACCGGGCGACCATGAAAGCTCCCACTGCAGACAGTCGCGAGATCCTGCTGGCTGCGGCAGTCTTTTTCGGGACGACCCGTCTTATAGACAATGAACTTGTTCAGGTGAAATAAATGATCAGAATAGAGTGCTGTAAAAAAGACTGGCGCTCAGAGCTTGATGCTCTCTGCAACCGTCCTGCATATCCGCCTGCTGCTGAAAAAGCGGCTGCTGAGATCATTGCAGATATCCGCACCCGCGGAGTGGAGGCCATTTGCGAATATGCAGAAAAGTTTGACCATGTTAAACTGACATTCGACCAGTTCCGCATCAGTGAGGAAGAAATCGAAGCTGCTGCAGGAAAAGTTTCTGCCGGAAATAAGAAAGCGATCCGTACTGCCTGCCGGCAGGTGCGCGCGTTTGCTAAAGAAACACTTCCCCGTAACTGGAAGAAAAAAATCCGTGACGGAGTCATCGTCGGGGAACAGTTCAATCCTCTGGACCGGGTCGGTGTTTACATTCCCGGTGGTACGGCGCCTCTTGTTTCCACAGTTCTGCACACTGCGGCTATTGCAAAGGCATGCGGCGTGAAAGAGATCGTCGCCATCACTCCGGCAGGGGGAGTCCACCCTGAGACCCTCTTTGCCATGAAGTGTGCCGGTGTGACTGAAATCTACCGTCTCGGGGGTATTTACGGCGTCGCCGCCATTACCGTAGGCGTCCCGGGGATCCCCAAAGTTCAGAAACTGGTAGGTCCCGGCAATGCCTATGTGACCGCCGCCAAGAAGCTCCTTTACGGAGAGGTCGGTATCGATCTCGTGGCTGGTCCCTCTGAGATCCTGATCATTGCAGATAAGGATGCAAACCCTGAATTTATTGCTGCAGACCTCCTCAGTCAGGCTGAACACGGCAGCGGGCTGGAACAGGCTGTGCTTGTTTCCACTGATGCTGCGCTCTTTGATGCTGTTGAGAAAGCATGTTTGCGTCAGAAGTCCCGGCTTTCCCGTGAAGAGATCATTGACCGGGTTTGGGAAAAAGGGGTTTTCTTCATCAATGTGCCTGATCTTGACCGGGCCGCTGAGGTTGCCAATCTTTACGCTCCGGAGCACTTGGAAGTGCAGTGCGCCGAACCTGAAAAGATGCTGCCCAAACTCAAGGCCGCAGGAGCCGTATTCCTGGGACCCTGGACTCCGGAGCCTGTGGGCGATTTCTGCGCCGGACCTTCACACGTGCTGCCCACTGCCTCAAGTGCTTTGCGTTTCAACGGATTGGAAAGTGTCTCCTTTTTCCGCCGCACAAGTATCGTCAAGTACTCAAAGAGTGCTCTGAAACGCGAAGTTGAGGTCGTGGAACGCTTCGGCGCCATGGAAAAACTTACCGCTCACGGCATGGCGGGAACCGTCAGGTTCCTCAATGAAAAATAACAGGAACAAACAAACGATTTGATTAATAATAAACAGGAGTTGAAAATGTTCAAACGTATTGGAGTCTTCGGGCTGGTCGCTGCTGCTTCCACCATGGTTTTTTTCTGCGGATGCAAATCAGATGCACCCGACTGGGATCGTGAGAACGCCGGTAATTCTCAGCAAGTGCCCCGTGCAGTAGAGGATCCCAACGCTTCTGCTGCCGCACCTCTTGATACTCCTACTGAAGTCCCTCAGCCTGCAGGCGGAAGCAATTGGACCAGTAATCCCGGTGAACTGGCTGCCGCCGGAGCCGATAAGGATGGTTGGACTCCAGCTGATCCCAGCGGCAACCGTCTCAATATGCCTGTTATTTACTTTGCCTATGACTCCGACGTCCTTGTGGAGTCTGAGGTGAAGAAAGTTCGTGCCATTGCCGCATATCTTAATCAGAATCCGGAGCTTGCTCTTGTTCTTGAAGGGCATTGCGATCAGCGCGGTACTGAAGAATACAATCGTGCCCTCGGTGAGCGCCGTGCCAATTCTGTCCGTGCCGCTCTCGAAGAAAACGGTGTCTCCGGCAATAGAATGAAGACCCAGAGTTTCGGAGAGGATAAACCTGCCGTGCAGGGAGAAGATGCCGCTGCCTGGCGCCGGAACCGCCGTTGCGTTCCCGTTCCCATGCTGCTGCCCCGCTACTGAGTCTGTGTCAGCAGTGATTTGTATACATCGAACATAAAATTAGGAGTTTTGCGAATATGAGTAAGATCAAAGTTGAGCATGTGTTTACTTCAGAATCTGTTTCTGAGGGACATCCTGACAAAGTTTGCGATCGTATTTCAGATGCCATCCTGGATGCCTGTCTGGCTCAGGATCCTGACAGCCGTGTTGCCTGCGAAAGTCTGACCACCACTGATCTTGTGGTTATTTCAGGCGAAATCACCACCAAAGCTAAAGTCAACTGGCAGGAAACTGCCCTTGCCGCGATCCGTGACATCGGTTACAATGAATCCGGAGTTGGATTCTGCGCCGATGATGCCAAGGTCATGGTGGCGATCCACAAGCAGTCTCCCGATATTTCCATGGGCGTGACCGAAGGTCAGGGAAAATTCCTTGAACAGGGCGCCGGTGACCAGGGTATGATGTTCGGCTATGCCAGCGATGAGACCCCGGCTCTCATGCCTGCTCCCATCTACTATGCTCATCAGCTGGTGGCTGAGTTTGCCCGTCTCCGCAAGAGCGACCCTGTGAAATATAAATACCTGCGTCCCGATTCCAAGAGTCAGGTTTCCATCCGTTACCGCGACGGCAAGCCGGTGGCTGTGGAAAGCATCGTGCTTTCCCATCAGCATACGCCCGACATGCCCATTGAGTGGCTTGAAGCGTTGACCCGTGAAGTCGCCGCCAAAGTCATTCCTGCGGAACTGATGAAAGAGGATATCACTTACTATGTGAACCCCACCGGCCGTTTTGAGATCGGCGGTCCCCACGGCGATACCGGTCTTACCGGACGCAAGATCATCGTTGATACCTACGGCGGCGTCGGTTCCCACGGCGGCGGCGCTTTTTCCGGAAAGGATCCCTCCAAGGTGGATCGTTCCGCAGCTTATTTCTGCCGTTATGCCGCCAAGAATATCGTTGCTTCCGGACTTGCTAAAAAATGCGAGATCCAGGTGGCTTACGCCATCGGCGTTGCCAAACCTCTGAGCGTCAACGTTGATACTTACGGTACCGGCGTTGTCGATGACGGCAAACTTGCTGCTGTGGTCACAGAGGTCTTTGACTTCCGTCCTGCCGCCATCGTTGAAACTCTTCAGCTCAAGCGTCCCAACGGCTGGAGCTATCAGCAGACTGCCGCCTACGGTCACTTCGGCAGGGATATCTTCCCCTGGGAAAAGACCGACCGCGTTGATGATCTGCGTAAAGCCGCCGGAGTCAACTGAGCATCATGGCGTGGAAAGTACTCGGCGTCGGTTCTCCTCTTGTGGATCTGCTTCTCAACGTGGATGACGCTTTTCTCAAGGAACATGTTTCCGGCGCCAAGGGCGGAATGGAAATGGTGGAGCCGGAGCTGATCGCCTCTCTTGTGGCACGCTCCGGCAAAACTCCGGAAAAGGCTCCCGGAGGTTCTGCCGGCAATACGATTTTTGCTTTGGCGAAAATGGGAGTCGAGTGTGCTATGTTCGGCAAAACAGGCAACGATGAACAGGGCGCATTTTACCGTTCCTCATTCAAAAGCAACGGCGGAAATGATGCTTGTTTTGTGGTTACCGGTGATGCGCCCACCGGGTGTTGTCTTTCCCTGGTGACGCCGGATGCCGAGAGAACCATGCGCTCTGCTCTGGGGGCTTCGCTTCTTCTTAACGCGGATGAGGTCAGAAAACTTGATTTTTCTCCCTTCGATCTGGTTTATATCGAAGGGTATATGCTCTTTTCTCCTGTCTTTGACACCCTTGTCAGGTGTGCTAAGGATGCAGGGTGCCGCATCGGTTTTGATTTGGCAAGTTTTGAAGTCGTCGGTATATTCAAAGAGAAACTTCTCAATGAGGTACTGCCCCGATATGTGGATATCCTTTTTGCCAATGAAGAAGAGGGCGCCGCTCTGCTGGGTGAGATGACACCTGATGAAATGGCCGGTAAATTGGGGGCTCTTTGTGAAGTCGCTGTGGTAAAATCCGGAGTCCGTGGCTCCATTGCCGTGCGGGGAAACGAAAAAGCAGTGATCCCTGCCTTCGTGGTGGAAAAGCCTGTGGATACGACCGCAGCAGGGGACCTTTATGCCGCCGGTTTCATCCGTGGACTTGCTGCCGGAGCTTCATTGAGCAAGTGCGGCGCAGTCGGTTCGCGGATTTCAAGTGAAGTTGTCAAAGTTTTCGGTTCTGTCCTGGGCAAAGAGGCATGGGACAAAGTTTTTGAAGAGATCAAAGGATTGTAAACACTATGTATAAAGTCAGAGATATCAACCTTGCCGATTTCGGACGCAAGGAAATCAACATCGCAGAAAAAGAAATGCCCGGTCTCATGGCGACCCGTGAGAAATACGGTCCTCAGCAGCCCCTCAAGGGCGTGAAAATCATGGGCAGTCTGCACATGACCATTCAGACCGCTGTTCTGATCGAAACCCTTAAAGCCCTTGGAGCTGATGTCCGCTGGGCAAGCTGCAATATCTTTTCCACACAGGATCATGCCGCCGCCGCCATTGCTCAGGCGGGTATTTCTGTTTACGCCTGGAAAGGTGAAACTCTGGAAGAGTATTGGGAGTGCACCTATCGCGCCCTGACCTGGCCCGACGGCAGCGGTCCCGACCAGATCGTCGATGACGGCGGCGATGCCACGTTGCTGATCCATCGCGGAGTGGCTGCTGAAAATGATCCTTCCATTCTTGATGAATCCACCGATGTTGTGGAGCTTCAGATCATCAACGCTTTGTTGAAAAAGGTTCTTGCTGAGGATCCTCAGCACTGGCACAAAGTCGCCGCTAAAGTCCGGGGCGTTTCTGAAGAGACCACCACAGGAGTCCACCGTCTGGAACAGATGGCAAAGAAGGGCGAACTCATCTTCCCTGCCATAAATGTGAACGACTCTGTTACCAAGAGCAAATTTGACAACATCTACGGCTGCCGCCACAGTTTGACCGACGGTATCAAGCGCGCTCTTGATGTGATGCTTTCCGGTAAAACCGTTATGATCTGCGGTTACGGCGACGTTGGCAAAGGCTGTGCCGAGGCTATGCGTAATGAACGCGCCCGGGTGCTGGTCAGCGAAGTTGACCCCATTTGCGCTCTTCAGGCCTGCATGGCAGGTTTTACCGTCTGCACTGTGGAAGATGCTCTTCCCATTGCCGACTGCTATGTGACCACCACCGGCAACTGCCGTATCATCCGTCTGGAACACATGAAGAAGATGAAAGATCAGGCCATCGTCTGCAACATCGGTCACTTTGACAACGAAATAGAAGTGGCTGAACTTGAGGCATGTCCTGAGGCGAAAAAGAGTGTTATCAAAGACAGCAGCTGCCCTGTCAGTTCCTACACCTTTGATGACGGTCACTCCATCTATCTGCTGGCAGAGGGACGTCTTGTCAATCTGGGGTGTGCCACAGGGCATCCCTCTTTTGTCATGTCAAACAGCTTCACCAACCAGACTCTGGCTCAGATCGATATCGCCCGGAATCCCGATCGTGAAGTCGGTGTCTATCTGCTTGACAAGAAACTTGATGAAGAGGTGGCAAGACTCCATCTTGAGAAACTTGGTGCCAAACTCACCACTCTGACTGAAGAACAGGCCGCTTATATCGGCGTGACTGTTGATGGTCCTTACAAAAACGAGCACTACCGTTACTGAAAGAAATTTCTGTGAACTCTTCAGGCACCTTTCTTTTCCGGAAAGGTGCTTTTTTACTGTAAAGGATTCAGATCATGCGCTTTGTGACAGCAAAAGGAGATGTCAGGATTCCTGTTCTCGGAATGGGAACATGGTGTTTTGGCGGCAGAACGGAACATGATGCCGCCAACGACGATAAAAGTCAGATATCTGCTTTGAGAAAAGGGATCGAATGTGGTTTTACTCTTATAGATACTGCCGAATACTATGCTTCAGGATATGCAGAGGAGCTGATCGGCAGAGCCATTGAAGGATATGACCGGCAACAGCTTTTCATCACATCAAAGGTATGGAAAAGCAATGCATCAAAAGAAAGAGTTCTGCGTGCCTGCGAAAACTCTCTCAAACGTTTGAAAACAGATTATCTTGATTGTTTCCTTTATCACCATTTCAACCCTGAAATTCCTCTTGAAGAGACTATTGCAGCTTTGAATCTTCTTGTAGAGCAGGGGAAGTGCCGTTCCATAGGCGTCAGCAACTTTTCAGCTGCACTTCTCAGGAAGGCACTCCAATACTCCAATGTCCCCATTGTGATCAATCAGGTTCATTGCAGCCTGGCTGTGCGCGAGGCTCTGGAAGATCTTCAGAAGTACTGCCGTGAGGAAAAAGTTGTACTTCAGGCGTGGCGTCCGGTGCGGGATCTTGAAGAAACACCTGAGTGCCGGACTCTCTGTCGCAAGTATGGCATTTCTTTTCCGCAGCTGGCTTTGGCATGGCTTCTCAACCTTCCGGATATTGCAGTCATCACGGCTATGAAGGATCTCAGGCATTTGTCTGAAAATATGGCGGCACTGGAAATACCTCTTGCGCCGGAGGATATGGAAATACTCAATAATTATCCCTTCCGCCGTCCCTGCGGCGTTCCATTGGCATAAAGGAGCTTTTCTTATGTGGATCAAAGGTGATTTGCACGTTCACTCTCACTGCTGTAAAGATGGTTCTCTGCCGGTGGCAGAGATCGTGGAGCGTTCCAGAGAGTATTGTGACTTTCTTGCCATTTCCGGACACTGCCGTTATCCGGAGTTTTTCAGGGCGGAACAGCAGTATGCTGAGGTGCTTGAGGCAAGAAAAAAGTTTGATATCCCCATATTCAACACCGGCGAAGTGGAGTTCCCGGTGCCCCGGCATGTGATTTTTATTACCGCGCCGCAGAACAGGGAATTTGAATTGCTTCAGGCTCTTGTGCCCCGTTTCTGCCGCCGGAACAAGGTCGAAGGCATTGCCGCCGCCATGGAGGAACTCGCCTTTATTGAGAAAGAGTGGGGAGATAAGGTTTTTATGATCTTCAATCATCCCAATGCTCCTGATGTGGCAACAGATGATCTGCTGACCATTGCCGGTTCCCCTGTTTTCAAGGTCATGGCATGTGTTGATCGCCGGGAACGCAGAGCACCTCAGACATGGGACGCAGGCGGCGCATGGGATGAGCTTTTGCTGAGAGGATATCGCATTTCGGCCCGCTGCGGATCGGATTTTCACCGCCACTTTGCGGACGGCGGTGATGACCAGTACCCGGGAGAGTTTGTGCAGGATTGCCTTGAGGTGCGTGAAAACACCTATGATGAAATATTCCAAGCCTATATTCAGGGCCGTTTTTTCTGTCAGGCAGGGGATGTGCTGAGTTCTCCTGTTTTTACCTTTTCCGGCGAGAACAGACTCCATTTGGAGTTGAACTTCAATTGTGAAATGGATAGGGTCGATTTGATTTCTGACGGCAGGATCATAGAATCTTTCAACGATCTCTCTGAAAAACTGTGCGCCGATACAGTTGTTCCGGCAGGTAAATATTATCGTGTGCGGGGCGTTGGAAAGATGCAGAAAAGAAAATATGAAGCCGGAGAATTTGAACCGCTTTTTCTTTTGAATCCTCTTTACAGCTGATCCTTTTTCCGGAAGATTGATCTGCGGCAGAGGTTTTCTGAAAAAAAACAAGACAAAATTTGAAGAGAATCCTTGAGCCAACTTGACTTTTCTGCAAGAGCGGGTTATATTTTCCGCCATGCAACTATAGGAAATCTTATGTCGAAAGTAATAGAAAACAAATTTGTACGTCTTGAATTCGGAAATGACGGTACTCTGCTGTCGTTCCGCAACCTTGAAACCGGAACAGAACTGGCAGCGCCTCATGGCCTGTGGCGGCTGGTCTGCAACTCAGGTGACAGTCAGGAAATCGAGCTTTCTGCTGAACGCGCCACCTCCAGGATCGCAGTCGCCCCCCGCAAGTTTAAAATAGAATACCGTGATCCTGTCGGCTCCAACGGCGAGAAGATGGATGTCAAAGTGACCATCCTCGGACAGATCGTCAATGAAGATCTTCATCTGATGATAACTGTGTTCAACGGCATGTCCAAAGACAATATCATCAAAGAGTGTCATTTCCCTTTGTTGTCTCTGAGTAAAGAGGCTTCTGAAATGGCGCTTTACACCTCAGAACGGGGCGGCACCGTCTGGCCCTCCCTTGCTGAGGCAAGAGGCACATTCCGCAATCATGAAGCCATCTATCAGGGAAAACATTTTCTTTATGAACGCCGTATAAACCGCTATCCCAGTTCCGGAGCGGCAATGAACTGCTTTGAACTCAATTCCGGTACGGAAGGGGTTTATTTCGGCAACCATGATGAAAGTTTCCAGTGTACCTGCCACCTGATCGAAGATGAGAAACCAGGCAAGCTCAATCTGGGAATGATCAAGCTGCCCTTTCTGGGGGCAGGCAATCAGGTCACTTATGAGAATTTTGTTATTTCCGCACACACCGGCACCTGGCACAAAGGTGCAGACAAATACCGTGCCTGGGCGGAAAAATGGTTTAAATTCCACGAAACGCCTGAATCTGTCCGTGAGATGAACGGCTGGCAGCGCATTATCATGCGTTCTCAGTACGGTGAAAACTTTTATCCTTTCAACACCATGGAGCAGCTTTGCGACGACGGTATGAAAGCCGGCATCGACACGTTGCTTATGTTCGGATGGCATGCAGGTGGTCATGACAATGATTACCCCAATTATGTGATCTCCCCCTCTCTGGGCGGCAAGGAAGAGCTGATCAAAGGTATTGAAGTTTGTCACGCCAAAGGAGGCAGAGTGATCCTCTATGCCAACGGACAGCTTATTGACCATAACAGCGATTTCTACCGTTACGGAAACGGCAAAAATGTTTCCACCAAAGATCTGCGGGGAAATGAACATATCCAGACCTGGGGATTTTCCGGCAGCGGTGTCTGCAACGCCATTTTCGGCGGCAGGAGCTTCTCAAGAGCCTGTCCCTCTTCAAGGGAATTTTTCGGACTGCTGAAAAAGTTCGTTGATCTGGCCTCTGAAGTGGGGGCAGACGGTGTGTTTTTTGACCAGCTGGGCGGCGGCGATGAACTCTGCTGCGACTCCGGACACGGTCATGCTGTGCCCTTTACGACCATTATGGAAGCCCGCAGCGCCATGCTTGCCAAATTGAGGACATACGCTGAAAACAGAGGTCTTTCCATCGGTATTGAGCTGCTTTCTGATGTGACGGCACAACATGCCGACTATATACACTCCTATCCCGGCGGTGCCAATGTTGTCAACGGTGACTGGGAAAGCAAAGGGGAAAAACCCCGTGTGATCCAGGATTTCAGCTTCTTCCGCTATGTGTTCCCTGAAGTAAAACTGTCAAACCGTGAGATCCGGGACGAAAAAGATATGGTGCGCCGCTGCAACTACATGCTGGTGCAGAATCTGCTTTCTGATGTTGAAGTTTACCGCTGCCAGCGTTCCATTGCTGAGATACCCGCCTATCAGGAGTATCTGAGAAAGGTCAATTCTTTCCGGGAAAAACATGCGGAGTTCCTCAAAGGTGCCCGGTTCCGTTCTGATATCAGCTACCGGTGCAGCTGTGATGATTTTTACACCGCAGGCCACCTGGCGCCGGATGGTTCTCTTGTTATCATGGCGACTCTTTCACATCTTGACAAGAGCAAAGGCGCTTTTGAAGTTCCCGGATTCACCTTTGATTCAGCCGATTTTCTGGGTGAGGGAAAAGCTGACAAAAAAGGCGGCATTGAGCTGAAGAAATTTTCAGTTGCGCTGCTCAGATTTGTTCCTGAAGCATAAAGAAAAGGACATGTTATGAAACAACCGGTGGTGCCGACTCCGGAGCTGCGGCGGAAAGCTGAACGGGATACCATTCTTTCCGCCTGTACCGGAGCCTTGGGCGATGTCACTCTGACTGACAGCGCAGTTATTATCCTCTTTGCCGCCATGATGGGGGCAGGGGATATGTTTTCCATGCTCACCACCGCCATCATGCCCTTTATGAATGGTGTCCTGCTGATCCCGGCGGCCTATGTCGCTTCCAGAGTGGGTAAACACAGATTGATCGTCTGGTCTTGCGGCATCTCTGCATTGGGCTATTTTCTGATTGTGGCGACCCCCTTTTTCGGAAGTTGGGGTGTGGGGATCATGATGGTCACGCTGACATTGTTTGCCATGCTGCATACGGGATATGTTGCATGCTGGTTTCCCATTCTGGACACCATCCTTACTCCTGAACGCCGGGCCTCTTATTTGAGTAAGATGCGTTTCTGGTGGCAGTTTTCCTCTGTGGCGTTTCTTTTCATTGTGGGGAAAATGCTGCCCAAAGAGCCGCTTTTGTGGCAGCTTCAGCTGGCGCTTCTGGCGGCGGCGGTCATCTTTTCGGGCAGGACCTTTTTTCTTGCAAAAGTTCCGGTTTTTGTTGAGGAAAAGAAAGAGGCATTCGGATTCCGCGACGGACTTGCCACTGCCCTGGGCAACAAGGCTCTGACCGGATATTCTTCTTATCTTTTCATCCTCAATCTGGCTGCTTACGGAACCATCCCCCTTTCGGTTCTTTATCTGAAAAATCATCTGAAAGCTCCTGATAACATTATTGTCATCATTTCAGCTGTTACCTTCGGCGGTATGCTGCTGGGGTCCCTTCTTGCTGGAAAAATCATCAAAAAGATGGGAGTCAAGGCAACTTTGCTCACCATTCATGCTACTTTCTGGCTTACCAATCTCTGTTTTTTCTTCATCGGCAAAGGGAATACGGTCACTTACATTATCATTACCTTGCTGATGCTTCTCTACTGTTTTACCTATGCCACTGCCAATGTTGTGACCACCAGCGAGATGATGGCTCTGGCAACACCGGGAAACAAGACCATGGCAATGGCGGTCTGTGGCTCTTTTTCAGCCGCAGGCGGCGGACTTTCCCGGGGAATCAGTTCGCTTATTCTGGGAGCCGGTATTCTGGCGCCCCAATGGAACATGGGCGGTGTGGCCTTCTGTCATTACCAGACTCTGTTTCTGGTTTACGCAGTCTGTATTATGTTTGCCGCCATGCTGCTGATCATTGTTCCGGCTGTTGTCCCCAGGGGGAAATACAGCTACGGCAATGAATAAGAGCGCTTTTTTATTTTACGGAAAGGTCTTGTATTTATGACAGTTGCTGTTCTTTCTGAAGAGACGCTCCGCAGAAAAAAGATGATCATTCTCTTTTGCGGAGTCATCATGTATTTTTTTACCAATATGTCCAAGGTTCTCATTCCCGGAACCATTTTTAACGAACTTCTGAAAGCCGGACTTGATGTGAAAAGCATCTCCGCACTGGGGGCGGTTTATATGTACTCCTATGCGGCGAGCCAGCTGCTGGCGGGGATCTTTGCGGACCGTTACGGCGGTGTCAGAATACTTCTGCTGGGCGGCTCCATGTTTACAGCAGGCACCATAGGATTCCCTTTTGCAGAACATCTCTGGCTCATGTATTTTTTCAGATTTCTCACCGGATTCGGCGCCGGAACCGTCTTTCTCGGCGTGGCAAAGCTGCTGGCGGATCTTTTTTCTGCCCGGTTTGCCCTTGCAATGGGAATCATTCTGGTGTTGGGATATATCGGTCCCACAGCCGGGACAATGATCGTGTTCCTTATCCGCGCTGTGGGATGGCAGTGGGCAATGGCTATACCCGGGCTCATAGCTGTAGGGGCTTTGCTTGCAGTCGTGGTGGTGATGAAAGGAACCATTATTCCTGCGACAGGCGGACAGAATCTGCATCCTCTTTTCACCATTGTGAAAAAAGGACGTATGTGGCTGTTGTGGCTCACCAGCTCTGTTGTTTTCGGCGCCTACTATGTGCTTCTGGCGCAGATCGGGCAGAAAAGCATTTCGGATTTCGGCAGGATCTCTCCTGAAAAGGCGGCGACCTGTATTATGATCATGACCATAATGGTGGCGCTCAACAACATGGGAGTCAACGGATTGGTGAAACTTTGCGGCAACCGGCGCAAGATCGCCGCCGCAGGGGGGATCTGCTGCACTCTTGCCGGAGGTATTCTCGGATGGTATGCCTTTTCTCATGGGATGGGGCTGCCCTGGGTGCTGGGAGCCTTTTTCCTCATAGCTGTTCCGGCGGGATTCTTCCCCTTGTACAGTGTTATCGCCAAGGAGCTGGCTCCGGCGGAATATACGGGACTTTCTGTGGCACTTATCAACTTTATGGCGTTTGTATTTATTGCCCTCTTCCAGAATATTTCAGGCAGGATACTTCAGAACTTTACGGCTGTAAACGGTGTATTTCCTCCTGAAGCATACGCCGGAATATTTCTCTTTATTGCCATTGCCGCTGTTCCGGCTGTTCTTTCTTCTTTCTTTGTTCCTGAAACGGGACGTTAAAAAGCCATAGTCCGGGCAAAAAAAATTCCCTGCCTTTCAAGGCGGGGAATTTTTGTATCAGGAAAAATCTGCTTTTCAAAGAAGTTTACGCAGATATTTCAGACTTTCTTCAGCACTCTTGAAGGGATCGGGAGTGTTGTCCTGTTCATAGATGAGCCAACGGCAGTCGGCGATCTCGTGAGCAGCTTTTGCGGCAGCTTCAAGATCAACGATACCTTTGCCCAGTTCAGCGGTGGTGTTGGGATCATCGGGAACGACGATGTCTTTCATGTGGATCTGGCGGATACGGCTGCCGTACTTGCGGATCCATGCGGCAGGATCCATGCCGCCGCGGGTGAGCCAGCAGACATCGGCTTCCATGAAAACGTTCACTGGATCGGTGTTGTCAAGAATCACATCCATGGCGGGAACGCCGTCTTTGAGTTCAAATTCTCTCCAGTGGTTGTGATAGGCGAAAACGAAACCGTTCTGCCAGGCTGCCTTTCCGGCGGCTTCGAGATTGGCTCTGACCGTTTCATATTCAGCGGCAAAATCGGTGGAAAGACTGTGGGTGACAGCGGGGCTGTTGAGGGCGCGGGCGTAGTCGTAGACCTTGTTTGAGGCATCGCGGATATCGTCGGCTTTGAACATGGCTCCGGCGCACTCCAGTTTCAGTTCCTTGAGAAATGCGGCGATTTCATCGGGTTCCATGCCGCCGTAGTTGACAGCGAATTCCACGCCGTCAAAACCGATTTTTGCGATTTCGCGCAGGGCGCCTTTGAAGTCGGCGGCCAGTTCGTTCCGGAAATTGTAAAGTTGCAGACCTGCTTTCATTTTTTTCATCCTTTTTTATGAATGTTGCACAAGCACATTTTTAATATTGCACCAAAAGAGAAGAATTGCAAGTCTTTGAGCGAATTATTACACGATTATTTTGCTCAGCGGATCTGGGGAAATGTTTCCTCTTTCAAGGTTCGCATGAGCAAAGTCGTCCGGGAGTACCGGATCCCGGGGATCTGGCTGATGCGGCTCATAAGCTGCCGCAATTCTTCACTGTCACGGACTGTGGCACGCAAAAGATAGTCATCATCCCCTGTGACATCGTAGATCGCTGTTATTTCAGGGAATGCCGCCAGAGCGTTCCCTATATCATGATCCAGGATGTTGCCTTCTATGCCGAGTTGGATAAAGACAGAAAGTCCGAACCCCAGCTTGATAGGATCAAGGCAGGTATGAAAACTTTTGATGATGCCGGAGTCTTTCAGTTTCCGGACTCTTTCAAGAACTGCCGGCGGGGAAAGATGAATCCGGGCCGCCAGATCACGGTTGGAAATTCTGGCATTGTTACGCAGAATATTGAGAATAGCTTTGTCGGTTTCATCCATGGGTGTTCCTCCTTCATCAAAAGAACGGCGCTGAAGTGATATCCTCTTTTAAATACGGAATGGGGCGATCTCAGCCTGCCGCAGCAGAATGTTTATAAAATAACATCTTAAAGTGTATATATCAAATAAAATAATGAAACAAAGTCAATATTCAGAATATAATTCGCCGGAATGTGCTGTAAACTGTTATTTATTCTGAAAATCGGTGAAAATAGCTTCTGGGGAAAACTTCGTAAAGAGGATAAAAAAACTCCGGAAGCATTGGAATACTGCCGGAGCGATTTCTCTGAGAGAAAGGATCAGTCTTTCAGACCTTCCTTGTCCAGATCCTTGATGATGTCAATGGACTTTTCATCAGCTTTGTCGTCTGCTTCTCCGCCCAAAGTGACGGTGATACCGGTGATCATGTCTTTGATGCGGTCACTGAAACTGGCAAGGACAAAAAGTGCAGCCAGGGCGATGACTGCCACCAGGATCACATATTCCACGAAAGCCTGCCCTTTCTGACGTCTTCTGCGTAAAACTCTCATTGTCTCCTCCATAGTTTTTCGCCGTTGAACGGCATTGATGTTTTAGCGTTTACGGTACTGTGAAACGAACCAGGCGGATCATTCTTTCTCCTTCGTCAGAGATCACGCCTGAAAAAGACAACAGCGCCAGAGCCAATACCACTGCGACGATCAGCATCAGTACAAACTCCAATGCAACTTGTCCTTTCTCCTGCTTTTTCAGTTTTTACCGCCTTTTTTAAGTTTGATCTCGTTTTTTTCATCAAGAACGATGACCGTGGGACTTATCTCCCGGGCCTCTTCTTCACTGCACAGAGAAAATGCCATGATGGTAACGACATCCCCCACTTTACCCAATCTGGCGGCGGGACCATTGAGACAGAAGTCCCGACTGCCCCGCTCCCCCGGAATGGCGTAAGTTTCAAGCCTTGAACCATTGTTCCGGTTGGAAACCAGAATTTTTTCGTAGGGGAGTATGTTTGCTTCTTCAAGCAGATCCGGATCTATGGCAAGACTCCCCTCGTAGTCGATCTCGCAAAGAGTGATCGTTGCAGTATGGATTTTACCGCTCAACATTATTTTTTGCATTTTTTCTTCCGTTTTTTCTGGAAATTTGCTTTACATTGATATGTACACGGTGTAAATTATACCACAAATATGATTTTGTCAATGCTTTTTTTTAAAAATAAGAGAAGAAAAGTCAAAAAAAAGGTGATTTTCCCGGAAATCATTTTGATGACGGTTCTCAAAGAAGTTTTTACAGTTTTTACAGGGAGATTTTTCAGATGCAGATAACAGAATGTTCTTTCGTCGGGATACCGGAGTGCCTCAAGCTGTCAGAGGGCGGGATCGAGCTGATCGTGACACTTTCAGTCGGTCCCCGGATCATCAGTTGCAAACTTGACGGCGGCGAAAACTTTTTCAGAGTCTTTGACAATGCCGCCACGGCAGATCCCGGAAAATGGAATATCTACGGCGGACACCGTCTCTGGATCGCCCCCGAGATCCCCGAAAGGACAAAAGTTCCGGACAACAGAAGTGTCAAATGGACAAAACTCAGCGAAAATTCAGTCTGCTTTGAAGCTGCCGAAGAACCCGAAAACCGTATCGTCAAACGCATCTGCATCTCTTTTGAAGAGGGTAAAGTAAGGCTGGATCACACCATCATCAACAACGACTTGTGGGCAAAGGATCTTTCCGTCTGGAGTCTTTCAGTCATGGCTCCCGGCACCACGGCGGTGATCCCCCAGGAGGAGTTTCTGGGGCACGGTACCGGCCCGGGGAAATCCCTGCTCCCGGTACGCACTCTTGCTCTCTGGGGATACACTGATATGTCCGACTCCCGTTTTTCCTGGGGCAAAAAAAGCATTCAGCTCCGGGAAGAGGGAGGCGCTGTGGGCGTTCCCGTCAAGATCGGCGTTTTGAACAAAAGGAACTTTGCCGCAGCTTTCAACGCAGGCGGCTGCATGGTCAAGCGTTTTGACTTCATACCCGGCGGCGAATACCCCGATATGGGATGCAATTGGGAGTTCTACACGATCCCCGGTATGCTTGAAGTCGAAACTCTTTCCCCCATGTACCGGGTCGAGCCGGGATGTGCCGTTTCTTCCAGTGAAGTTTGGGAGCTCTACAAAGAAATTCCCGCCTTTGTCAAAGAACTTATGTAAAACATGCCTTGAGGCGCTTTTTTTCATTGGAAAAATCTGTAAAGCAGTGCTATATTATGCTTTTGGCAGAAAATTGTATTTACAGAGGCAATTTCAAAACTCCTCAAAATTGTCAAAGCGCCCTCGCTTCGATCTGATAAAGGGAGCGTTTTCGGCTGTTACCTTGCAGGTAGCAGCCTCAAACTACCCTTTACAGCTCTTTGCGAATGACATCTTTGCCATTTT
>JAFWBQ010000084.1 GCA_017507125.1 Lentisphaeria bacterium | reverse complement strand
TGGCACATTGTCAGGATATTTTCCTTTTGCTCTTTTTTCCAGCTCAAGTTTCAACTGTGTTTCAAGGAGCAAAAGGCGGAGATTTGCCAACTTGAAACGATTTCCGTAAAGAGAGAAATCCCAAAGCTGCGGAATCACATACTTTGTTCCCGAATTTGTTAAATTTACGGCAGCTGCGGCATACGAATTTGCCTGAAAGGAAGATGCTGAAGACGAACGAACCTGATTACAGAAATATTTCAATGGCGGGAAGAAAAATTTTGCTTTTTCAGCAATAACATACAACATATCCAAACTCATAATCGTATCTCCGAAAATACATCTCCGTTCAAATTCCGGTAACTTTTTCCGCTCGGATTCAAAATATTGCAAATATTTTTCAAGATCATTTTCCTGCAGCAAAGAGGAGGTCAATAATTTTTCCATACCCCAAAGTTGAAATATTGTGTATGTAAAAGCCTTATCGTGCAGGCAGAAAAGAAAACTGTTCTGCATAATATTTTTGTATTTGCATAATCTTTCAAACGCTTCTGCTGCTTGAGTAAGATTTTTTTCTTCCAAAGCAAAATGCAGCAACCACAGCTGTATTTTTGCAAAATCGACTGCAATATCAAATTCATCCAGATGTACCGTATAAAGTTTTCCGCTCCTGTAATCTCTATCCGGCAGGGGAACTGAACCGGAAAAAAGCCTGGTCAGGCCGTCTACTTCAGGTGATGAAAGAAATGTATTCTTCCACTCCTGCCTGATTGCGCCGTAAAACTGACCGTTAGGAGCTGAATGGGGGGCTCTGAAATTTTGTTTGACTTTACGATCATACTGTTCATAAAAATTACGCACTTTGGTCCAAAAGCGTAAACCATCGTTCATTTTATTCCCATAATAGAGGTTGTATAACCCTTTTGCATCAGCAGAAGAACCAAAATATTGTTCAAACAAAATTATGTTTTTTTCTGCGTTGCGTTCTGAACAGCAAGCCCCGATATATGAAATACCATAGGCAGCTGCGACCACCGCAAATAAAAAAAATACGGCAGGTGTAAAAAACTGCCTTAATGACCTTTTTTCTGTTGCGGCATATAACTTGGCATTAAAAACAAAGGCGGTGAAAACAGCTGGATAACACCATAAGAGCCAGGAAGATTCTTTGGGCAGTAATTCCGGTTTTATTTGAAGCCAATCAAAATAGTCTGAGAATATAGTACAGCATATCACAATTCCGACTGTGGTGATGGAGTAAAAAATACTCCCCGGAATGACCCGGTGCCACTCTTTATGGAACACTGCAAGGGGCAGGATCCAAAAAAATACTGCTGCAAATGTATAACTGGCGATTTCCAGACCGAAAAAGAATCCGCTGCCTCCGACTGCACAAGCCAATACGGAGCTGCCGACAAGGAACCATCTTTTGAATTTGTCAGGGACCTTTGTATAAAAAAAGGCAAGGTTGCACAGCAGAGCCGTTAAAGCCAATACCGCTGCAATCAGCAGAAACCAGATAGAGATCTTCCAATCTTCTCTAAAATCGATCAATATGCCGCCTGAGGTCATCCATGCGGCGACGCTCCAAGTCCCCAAGGTGGCAAGAAGTGTGCTGAAAAAGGCAAGACTGCCCAGATTTTCTCCGGAAAAGATCTTTTTTATAAAGGCTGTCATTTTTTTCGCACTTTCACATTTGGAATACATCTTATGCTTACTCTTCATAAGATAGCTTGAAAACTTTTATTTTTCTATCGGGAATTTACTCTTTTTTCAGAAAAATTTGATTTCCGCTGTCAGAATTCCTGAAAAAATTGCTCTTAAAGCAGTGAAAGCATAGGCATTTAACAGAAAAAAAAGTGAAGGAAAAATGAAGAAAAGAAACTCTCTCTTTCTGGCAGGAATGCTCACTGGCATTATCGGTACATCCGCTGTCTTTCTGGCGGTGCAGTTCAAAGCTGAAAAAAATGTTCCGGAACGACCCGCCGTTGCCCCGGCACCTTATGCCGCTGAATTTTTCCCCCGCTCTATACCCGGACGCAATGCAGAAAATGGATCCGCTATGTGGAACATCTGATGAAAAAAGGGTATAATCACACCACCTGGGATATGGCTATGGCAGCCGGATTGGAATCTTTTCTCCGAATGACGGAACTTCATCTGCTGGCGAATGAGAGGGCACGTTCTCTTGCAGGAGCAAAACAAGATGCCTTTGTCGCCAAACATAAAAAGTGGGTGGAATTGTGGGAAAAACAAAGCCGGGAGCCTCCCCGGGATCCCGACGGCAATCTTATTGAAGGCACCATGGCGATCCCGATTCAGGCGGGACACCCGGGATACCTGATAGAGCAATACATCAAAAAATCACCGGAGTGGACAGCGTTTGTTCATTCTTCAGAAAATGAAAACAGCAATCAGAAGAAAGGAGCTGTAAAATGAAAAAAGATTATACCCACATCTGTATCGTGCTGGATGGCTCCGGCTCAATGGGATGTATCGAAGATGACATCAAAGGCAGTTTCAACACTTTTTTGAAAACACAGAAGGAGGCAGAAGGAAAAACAGTCTTTGACCTTTTTCAATTTTCCGATGAAGTGACCCATCTGGTCAACTCTGCCGATCTGGCGGAATTCAATGAGGATCTGATGGCAAAATACAGCTGTTCCGGATGCACAGCCTTGAACGATGCCGTCTGTATCGCCATCGACACCATGGGAAGAAAGTTCGCCGCCATGCCGGAAGAAGAACGGCCGGAAAATGTCCTTTGCGTTATTATTACAGACGGATTTGAAAACGCCAGTCAGAAGTTTACCGCAAAGGATGTGAAACAGCGTATCGAACACCAGAAAAATGTTTACAGCTGGGAGTTTGATTTCCTTGCCGCCAATCAGGATGCCTGGGAAACCGGAAAGACAATGGGGCTGACCGGGAAGCAGTGTGCCAACTTTGAACAATCGTGTGACGGCGTTGCCATGATGGCTGAGAGAATGTACTGCCGCGCCAATGAGACACGGCAGCGGAATAAATAAATTTTCAGTAAAGTCCGGAGCGTGCTTTTGCATCTGCAAGAGCACGCATTTTTGCGTCTCCGATCCGTTCCGGGAGCGTGCCGCCGATGCTTTTCACAGCAGTTGAAAGCTGAGAGCAGATCTTTTCTTTTTCAAGCCACGGCTTCATGGTCACGACCTGATCCAGTCCGCGGAGTATTTCAGAGGCGAGAGAAGCGTAGAATCTTTCTGCAAGATTTTCTTTTCCATCTGCTTTGCACTGATGATAGAAGAGCATGGCGTTGAGCACCAGCACCGAAGTCCGGGGATAGCAGGAACACATCAAATTCCAGGGATCGCCGTCAGGCAGAGTTTTGTCGCCGCTGTCACGGAAATCCGTCCGCAAAAGCAGTGCGGGCATGTCCATCATTTTGGCGAAGCAGAACTCCACAACGGTTCCTGAATCAAGCTCCGTGCCGTCGAAGTTGGCAAGGATGATATCAGACTCAAAGAGCAGTTCAAAATCCGCATCCCGGATGCTGGCGGCACTGCGCTGGTCAACTTCGCTTTCCCCGTCCTGAGGCAGCATCACTTTGTATCTGTGCCCGGAACATTCTTCAATGGCATGGGCAAGAAGCAGATTGCCCCCAAGATCCTTGGCGTCAAAAAGGTCGCCGGCAAAATAGATCTTCAAAGGATCATTTTCTGATGTGTTTTCCATGTTTTTACGACTCCTGCTTTCTGACGTAATATACTGTGCGAACCGGAGAATTGCAAGAGTCAAAATTGAGAGTTTCAGAGTATTTTTCCCTTTATGGATTTGAAATCCTGACCACCTGAGTGTAAATTAAAGTCAAGTTAAAACTCAAACCAAGGAATAACAGAAATGAATACCCGTATGATCCAATGGCGCAAAAGCGGTGAACAGAAATTTTCAGCCGTCATTGCCGGAGACTTCTGTCCCCGGGAGGAAAATTGTGCCGACCTGACTGCCAGAGCTTATGAGATCACCGCTCCTGTCAAGCCCTTTTTTGATGACGCCGATATGAAAATACTCCAGTGGGAGTGCACCGTCACCCGACAGGACACCCCCATTGACAAAAGCGGTCCCAACCACCGCTGCTATCCTGAATGCACCGTTTTCGCCGAAGCTCTTGATATCGACACTGTGCTTCTTGCCAACAACCACACCGGCGATTATGGAACTCCCGGCGTCATTGATACTCTTGAAGCCTTCAAAAAGCTCAATATCCGCACTGTGGGCGCGGGCATGAGCGAAGCTGAAGCGGCAGAGCCTCTGCGCGTGGAGTGCAACGGCGTGAAGATCTCCATTCTCAACGCCGCTGAATATGAGTTCGGCATCGCCTACGATGACACCCCCGGCAGCAATGGACTTGACCCCATCCGCCTTGCGGCTCAGATCAAAGCTGAAAAGGCTTCAAATGATCTGGTTCTGGTGACGCTCCACGGGGGACATGAGCATTTCCCCTTCCCCTCTCCCCGGATGCGCTCCTGGTTCCGTTTCTTTGCGGACTGCGGTGCAGATGCGGTCTTCAACTGCCACACCCATTGTCCCCTGGGATATGAGATCTATAACAATGTTCCCATCATCTACTCCCCCGGAAACTTCTATTTTCCCAACCGTCCCACCTCTCTGCCCTGCTGGTACATCGGTTATGTGCCCAAGTTCTACTTTGACAAAGAGGGGGCCTGTGCCCTTGAGATCCTGCCCTACTTCAACTATAAGGCCGGACTGCGTCTCCCGGATGAAGAGGAGTCTAAAGCCTTCTTCGCCTACCTTGACAAGCTCTGCGCCCCCATCGGGGATGAAAAGGCTCTGAAAAAGCTCTTCAACGCCTGGTGTTCCAGGAGCGGTTACTTCGATGCTCTTTTCAACCGTAAGAAACCTGAACCCATTGACGAGCGTGAACAGGTCGCCGCAACTCTGGGACTGCGTAATGTGCTCACATGCCAGACCCACCATGATCTTCTGCGTAACGATCTGCTTTTGATGGAGCGTTACCAGTTTACTGCCGCCCAGCAGGATTTCGGACCTGTGGATGAGGCACGTCACCCTGAGTTTGTGAAACTTTAAATCCGGGAAAAACAGCGTTATGAAAATTTTCATAATGACCGACCTTGAAGGAGTGGCAGGAGTCCTTGATTCAGTGAACTCCTGCAATCCCCAGGGGAGATACTATGATGAGAGCCGCCGGCTTCTGACTGAAGAGGTCAACGCTGCGATCCGGGGATTCTGTCGGGGCGGCGCCACTGAGATCGTGGTTCAGATCGGGCATCGCACCGACAGTATCATCCCTGCTCTGCTGGATCCCCGTGCCTCTCTGGTGAGCGGACACTCTGAACCCGTCTGGCCATGGGCCCTTGACAGCTCTTTCGATGCCCTTGCCTTTGTGGGGCAGCACGCCAAGGCGGGCACAGCTTTTGCCCATCTGGCGCACACCGGGAATATGAGGACCGTGGATCAGCGGGTCAACGGCATTTCCATCGGTGAATACGGCATGCTTGCTCTCTGCGCCGCCGAATTGGGGATCCCCACCATCTTTGCTTCAGGAGATGAAGCGCTCTCTCTTGAAGCACAGAAACTGACGCCCGGTGTGGTGACTGTTGCGGGCAAAAGAGGTTTGAAAGATGATGACGGCAGCTCGGCAGAGCTGGATCTTGAAACTTATCGCATGAGCAAGACGGCGGCCCATCACTTCCCCATTGCCAAAGTGCGTCAGCAGATCGAAGAGGGAGCGGAGCTGGCGGTGCGGCGTCTTGCGGCGGAGCCTGACTCGTTCCATTATCCCCGCATTGAGCTGCCCTGTTACATGGTGCGTGAATACCGGCATAGTCCGAACACTCCCAAACCCGAACCCTTTGCCAAGGCGGGGTACGCGGACTCCTTCATTGACGGATGCAACAACATCATCTATAATGAAAATCTTCCTGATACACCGCTGGAAGATGTCATCATGTAAAAAATAACCGGTCAAATACGCTGGCTCCGTGAAAAGGTTTTTCCTTTTTCCGGAGCCTTTTATTTAGTTTTGATGCTCCGCAGCATGGCGGGGGCGGCGGCGGGATCTTCGGGCCACTCGTGTTTGGGGTAGCGCGCTTTCATCTCTTTGCGGACCAGAGCGTAGCTGCCATTCCAGAAACCGGGGAGGTCAGAGGTGGTCTGCACCGGGCGCATGGCGGGGGAAAGAAGTTCGATTTTCAAAGGCGTCTGTCTGAGCCCTACTGCCGGATGACTTCTGACACCCAGCATCTCCTGAAGTTTCACCGATAAGAGGGGGTCGGCACCGGAGTAATCAATACGGTGTTCCGCCCCGGCGGGGGTGCGGAATTTTTCCGGATAAAGGCGGTTGAGTTCCTCCCAGTTGCTGTTACCCAGCAAGGCGCGCAGGACGCCGCTCCACTCCAGATGTTCCATCTGACTGAGGCTTTTCAGGTCCGGGAAAAAGCTCCATGCGGCATCGGCAAGTTTTTTTTCGTCCCATCCGGGGAAATGTTCCCCTTCACAGCGGTGGGCGAAAAGAATTCTTTCATAGAGCGCGCGTCCGGCTTTGTCCCGCGCCGGGATCAGAGAAATGCCCCGCTTGAGAGCGGCATCAAAGATGCCCTGAGCGGTTTCTCCGGGTTCGGGAAGCGCCGGCGTTTCTGAAAGCACAATGGCGCCCAGAAGTGTTTCCTGACGGCAGAGAACCTTCTGGCTTGTTTCGTCAAAGTAACAGCGGCGGCGCCGGGTGATTCGGGAGCTGTAATGTTCAAGGATGTACTCTCTTGAAACTTGCGCCCCTTTGAAGATGGTTCCGTCACCGGAACTCCTGCCGCCCACTTCGGCAACGGCAATGAATTCACTGTTGAAAAGAGGATCTGTTTCAGAGATCTTCCCTCCTCTGCCGTTGAGCAGAGTATAGGCGGTACGGTTCTTTCCCCGCTGCTTTGCCGCCCGCTCCGGAAAACCTGCAAGCAGCAGTTCGCCGCAGTGATTTGTGGCGTGAAACTTTTCCTCTGTGCGGGTCAGGCGCCGGAGCTGTTCCATGGTCTGACCCATGGAACGGTGATCTTTCAGGTGCCGCCTCAGATGTTCGATATGAGACTCCAGGTCGGCACATTCAGGGAATGAATTGTCGGGACGGTTTTCAAGTAAGGCTGCCATCTCTATGGCAAGAAACCCCAGGGAACGTTTGATGCCTTCAGCAATAATGGCGCCCACCCGGGGATGTACCGGCAGACGGGCGATCTCTCTGCCCACAGGCGTGGGACGCCCCGTCTCATCAAGCGCCCCCAGATCCTGAAGCAGACGCAGAGCTTCATTGCGGGCGCTTTCAGGAGGAAGATCCGGGAGCGCCATCTCCTCACATTTTCCGCCCCAGAGTGCCAGCTCAAGCATGATGCGCGACAGTTCACAGTCAAGGATCTCCGGAGGGCGGAAAGGTTTTCTGCCGTTGTGGGAGCTTTGTTCCCAGAGTCTGAGGGCCTTGCCGGGGGCGGTTCTTCCGGCGCGTCCGGAGCGCTGATCGGCAGAGGCGCGGGAGATCATCTCTGTTTCAAGAAAGGTCAATCCGCTTTTGCTGTCTGTGCGGGGGAGTCTTTCATATCCGCAGTCGATGACACAGCGGACATCGGGCACAGTGAGACTGCTTTCAGCCACATTGGTGGCAAGGACGACTTTCCGGAACCCGGCAGGGGCGGGGGAAAGAACGCAGCTCTGTTCGCTCAAAGGAAGCGTGCCGTGGAGTTCTTCAAGGAACACATTTTCCGGAAGGCGCCCCTCAAGGAGCGCGGCACACCGTTTTATTTCCCCGGTGCCGGGAAAGAAGGCGAGAATATTGCCTTCACTCTCAGGAAGCATACGAAATATGGCTTTTGCCATATCTTCAGAAATCTTTTCCCTGGGCGTCGTTCTTTCGCTCCAGAGCTGTTCAACGGGAAACTCCCTGCCGGGGATCTCCAGAGGGAGATCTGTCTCAAGGAGTTCCTGAAGAGGTTTTGTGTCAAGAGTGGCGGACATGACCACCACCTTCAAATCTTCACGGAACCCCCGGCAGCTTTCCATGACAAAAGCAAAGAGAAGATCACATTCGGCAGATCTTTCGTGAAACTCATCGAAAATGATGACAGAGGTATCTTCAAGGGCGGGATCATTTTGTATCTTCCGCATCAGCACGCCGGGGGTCATGGTGATGATGCGGCTTTCACTGCTGACACAGTGTTCGTTTTTGACTGAATAACCCACCGTGCCCCCCACCTTTTCACCCAGCATGGCACTGATACGCAAGGCGGCGGCAGAGGCCGCCACCCGGCGGGGTTCCACCATGATGATTTTTCCGGGGAACTCTTCAGCAAGGGCGCCGGGGACACAGGTGGTCTTGCCCGCTCCGGGAGCGGCACTGAGAAGGAGTTTCCCGTCACGGCGCACCCGGCGGCAGATCTCTTCAAGATAGGGGACTATGGGCAGATTCATGCCCCGGAAGACTCCCGCTTTCCTTTTTTGCCCTTCCAGATAACATCCCAGCAGCGGTAGATCTGGGGAACCAGATATTTGATGACAGAGGCTGCGGGCAGTGCCAGGATCATTCCGGCGATACCGGCAAAAATGGCACCCAGAAGCACCACGATGATGGTTTCAAGAGTGGTCAGTCCCAGAGACTCACCGATGACCATGGGGTAGAGAATGAACTGCTCAATGACACCGTTGTAGATGAGATAGCAGCAGAGGATCAGGATCAGCTGAGTGATGCCGGGATCTCCGGCAAGGTAGGTCACCAGCAGCGTCAGAGCGCAGGAGACGATGGGACCCACATAGGGCAGCAGCAGACCGCAGCCGGCTATAATGCCCAGAATGGGGAAATAAGGCACGTTCAGAATGCCGAAAAGAATGGTGTAAACGGTACTGTCAATGACCACCAGGGTCAGGTAGCCCCGCACCCAGATGCGGAGACGGCTGAAAACACCGTTCAAAATCCGCTGAGCCTCAGTCAGAGTAGCTTCAGAAACATTGGGCAGCCAGCGGCTGACCAGAATGGTTCTGACGGCAAAATTCCCCCCTTCGCCTTCCCGGGTGGAGTTTTTGTACTCAGCCATTTTCATGAGAAAGAGCATGCCGAAAAAGAGAGCCAGGAGCAGATCACAGATCAGTGTGCTGACGAAACCCATGACGTTGAAAAGATAAGAGAAGACTCCGCCGGAACGGCGCCAGAGCATGGCGGTCAGTTCATTACGCGTTTTTTCATCACGCAAAGTGTTTTCCGCCTTTTCGATCAGGTATCTGGCGGCGGGGAACGCCATGAGCTTTTCCCGGATCTTCTGAAGTTGCGTGGCTGAACAGCCCCCGGGGAGCTTCACGCCGGAGGGGGCGGTTCGGGCGGCGGCGTCATTGACGGTCTCTTCCGCCGCAAGGGGACGGAGCTTTTCAGCGGCACCTTTGAGATAGTAGGCACTGAGCATGTAGATCCCGCCTGTGAAAATGGCAGCTGCCGCCAGCACGGCAAGGGCGGTCTGCCCCACGGCGCGGGCAATGATCTTCTGCTCCTCCTTATGAGCGAGCTGTTCCGGTGTGGGGGCATCTGCCTCTTTCCGTTTCAGGGAAGAGGCCATTTTGCGGGGCAGCCAGCACAACCACGAACTCAGGGTGCCGAGATAGAAGCCCGGTCCCTTTCTGCACCGCCAGTTCTTTTCCAGATACTGTTCCAGAGGCAGCAGCAGATAAGCGATAATGAGTCCGAAGATCACCGAGCGCAGCAGTGTGGCGGTGAGAATAAAGACCGCAATGACAATAAGTGCGGCGATGATCCCCGCGCCGGAACGCAGCAGCTGCCGCCGGCGTTCCGTACTTTCAGCGATTTCGTCGAGTATTTCCTGAAATTTTTCATCCTTCATGCCCGTTGCCCGGACAACAGCTGACAGTTTTTCCGCTGCGCCGGCGATGCCGTCGGGACGGTGGATCATGGCTGCTGCCAGACGGATGAAACGCTCCTGTTTCTCAACAGGAAGGGCCGCAAGCTGTTCGATGACCTCTTTTTCACTGCACAAAGATGCCTGTTCCAGCTCCTGCCACACCTGTTCGGCGTTGACATCAGGAGCATATTCATCCATTACCCGGCAGAAAAGGGATTCTGACCGGGGATCAAGTTCACCCTCTCCGGTAAAAAGATATTTGAGAAAACGGTAAAAAGAGGTTTTGGAACTTTCTTTGCTTCGGAAAAAAGATGCCGCCGTGTTGAAAGAACCGCGCAAGGCGTTTTCACCTTCCCGACGCAGTTCTGACAACCCTTTGCCTATTTCACGGAGTATACTCATAACGTTTTTTACTTGACGGTGACACCGGAGCCTGAAACGACTTCACCCACCCGGCAGGCAGTGAAACCGCAGCCGTTGATGATGCTGATGGCTTTTTCCGCCTCAGCGGCGGGAACGAACCAGACCATACCCACGCCCATGTTGAAGACGCGGTATGCCTCTTCGTGACCGACTTCACCTTTTTCCACCATCAGTTTGAAGATGGGGGGCACAGGCATATCTTTCACATCAAAGACCACGCCCACGCCTTCGGGAAGGATCCGGGGAACGTTGTCATAGAGACCGCCGCCGGTAATATGGGCGATACCGTCAAGAGCAATGCCGGATTCCAGAGCCGCTTTGATGGCGGGATAGTAACAGATGTGGGGCTTGAGCAGCGCTTCGCCCACGCTTTCGCCGTTGAGTTCGGCGGGCTTGTCGTTGACGGAGTAACCGGCCTTGTCAAAGAGGATCTTGCGGGCAAGGCTGAAGCCGTTGGTGTGGAGTCCGTTGGAGTTGATCCCCACGGCAACGTGTCCGGGGGCGATCTTTTCGCCGGTGATGATCTTGGACTTTTCAATGATACCGGTGATGACACCCACCAGGTCAAAGTCATTGCCGTACATACCGGGCATTTCAGCGGTTTCACCACCGAGGACGGCGCAATTGGCGGCCTTACAGGCGTTGGCGATACCGGCGAGGACCTGCTCATAGAGAGGTGAACGCAGCTTGCCGATGCCGATATAGTCCATGAAGTAGACAGGCTCAGCACCCTGAACGGCGATATCGTTGATGCAGTGGTTCACGATGTCGTAACCCACTGTGTCATATTTTTCCATCATCATGGCGACCATGAGTTTGGTACCCACGCCGTCGATGCTTGAAACCATGACAGGCTCTTTGTATTTGCTCAGGTCGATCTGGAAGAGACCGCCGAAACCGCCCACAGGAGCGAGCATTTCGGGTCTGCGGGTGGCAGCCAGAAGAGGTTTCACATCTTTGAGCAGATCGGTGGCAAGGTCGATATCCACCCCGGCGTTCTTGTAAAGTTCACTTTTAGCCATAATCAGAAGTTCCAGAATTTTTTGGTTCCGTCATAAGCGATGGAACGTGCAATGTTGAAGGCGATCTCTTCGGGCATCTGACCCCTGCCGACCATGTCGCCGAGAACGTCAGAGAGGACCCGGCGGAACATTTCAAAACGGGAGCCGTAACTCAGAAGTTTGCGGCTGTCGGAAACCATTCCGGCAAAGTTCATCAGCGTATCCACAGCGCCGATGTACTCAAGCTGGCGGCGCATGCCGATGGGGGTGTCGCAGAGCCACCAGGCGGAACCCAGAGAGAGTTTGGCGCCGAAAGCTCTGGAAATGGTGGCAAGAGTTGCCTGATGTCCCTGATCCAGACAGTAGAGAACGACTTTCAGCTTGTCGTCAAACTGGTTCAGGAAGTTGCACAAGGCGGGGGCATAATCCAGATAGTGATTGCTGATGTCGCCGCCCACATCGGGCCCCATGGCGTCAAAGAGGCTCTTGCGGACGTCGCGGACAGCACCCAGATGGAGCTGTGTCACCCAGCCGGTCTCGCTGTTGAGACGGGCACATTCGGTGAGGAAGGCGCCCATGTAGCAGTTCATCTCGTCGTTGGTAAGGGCTTCGCCTGCCATGGCTTTCTTGAAGACCTTGTCGGCGTCGGCGTATTCGTAGTCGCCCCGCAGGGGGATCTCGATACCGTGGTCACTTGCCACGCAGTTGCGCTCGGCAAAGTAGTCGTGGGAACGCTTCACCACATCAAAGAGATCCTGCAGGCAGTTGAGTTTCACGCCGAAGCGCTCTTCAATTTTGCCCATGTAGCTTCTCCAGTCGGCGGCGAAGATCTTCATGCCTTTGTCGGGGCGCCAGGTGGGGCGCACCAGCACCTTGCCGAAGGCGGCATTGGCGCGGTCATGATCTTCAAGGGTGTCGATGAGGTCATCGGTGGAGCACATGGCCTCCACGTTCAACGGTCCGGTCAGAAGAGCCTGGGGACGGTAGGCATCGGTGGCAAGTTTTTCATTGACGGCGTTGTAGATCTTTTCGCCGGTCTTTTCGCTGAGCAGCTCTTCAATACCGAAGTAGCGCTTCAGGTCAAGGTGGATCCACTCATAGACGGCGTTGCCGGCAAATTCAGGGAAGACCCTGGCGAGAGCCAGGAACTTTTCTTTGGGGGAAGCGGTTTTGCCGGTGATAAGGGATTCGGGAACGCCCCGTTTACGCATGATCTCCCACACATAGTGGTCGGTGGCGGCGAAAAGCTGCCAGGCATCGCTGTAACAGTTGTTGTCAGCGATCTCTTTCACGTTGGCGTGATTGTGGGGATCCACCACAGGGAGATCTTTGACCGCGTCAAAGATCTTCATGCCGGGGGCGTTGGTGATAAGATAACGGTCATCAAGAAAAGCCATTTTTTTACCTCGGAAATTTATATCTGAATGTTGATTTGTTTTTTTTGTGTGTGTCAGACATTGACCTTGTCAACAGCCACGCCGCTTTTGAGGAGTTCGGCGTTGGCTTCAAGGATGGGGTTGACCACTTCGGCGAGGAAGTCGCTCACCTGTTCCGGAGCACGGCCCACGAATTTTGCGGGATCGACAATGGTATCGAAGTCATCTTTCACTGATGCGAAAGCGGGATCGTTTTTCAGCCGCTCCAGAAGGTCGTTGTCTTTACCTTCGGCTTTGACCACCTTGGCGGCTTCCATGGAGTGTTCACGGATCACTTCGTGGAGCTGCTGACGGTCGCCGCCCCGTTTGACAGCTTCCATAAGCAGGTTTTCAGTAGCCATGAAGGGAAGCTCCGCCTTGACATGGCGCTCAATGACCTTGGGCCACACCTGGAATCCGGAGGCAATGTCGATGAGTACCGCCAGCACCACGTCGGTGGCGAGGAAGGCTTCGGGCAGGGAGATGCGGCGGTTGGCGGAGTCGTCAAGGGTACGCTCGAACCACTGGGTGGCTTCGGTCATGGCGGCGTTGGGAGGCAGACTCATCACATAGCGGGCGAGGGAGCAGACCCGTTCGCTCCGCATGGGGTTGCGTTTGTATGCCATGGCGCTGGAACCCACCTGGCTCTTGCCGAAGGGCTCTTCGATCTCCTTCATGCTGGCAAGGAGCCGCACGTCGGTCGCCATCTTGCCGGCGGACTGGGCGATCCCTGAAAGGATGCTCAAAACAAAGTAGTCGATCTTGCGGGTGTAGGTCTGTCCGGAAAGGAAGACCACTTTATCAAATCCCATGGTCTTTGCCACATTTTTTTCCAACTGGCGGCATTTGGCGTGGTCGCCGTCAAAAAGTTCAAGGAAACTTGCCTGAGTTCCGGTGGTTCCCTTGACGCTGCGGAAGGGGATCTCTTCGATTTGACGCTCAACCTTTTCAAGGTCAAGGACAAAGTCCTGCAGGTAGAGAGCGAAACGTTTGCCCACTGTGGTCAGCTGGGCAGGCTGGAAATGGGTGAAGCCCAATGTGGGGAGCGCCTTGTACTCATCGCAGAAAGCGGCAAGTTTTTCGATCAGCAGCAGCAGTTTGCCTTTGATGACCTTGAGGGATTCACGCTGTTGGATGAGCTCGGTGTTGTCGGTTACATAGCAGCTGGTGGCGCCCAGGTGGATGATGGGGGCGGCGGCAGGGGCGACTTCGCTCAGGGCGCGGATATGGCTCATCACATCATGGCGGAGCTCTTTTTCGATTTCAGCGACCCGTTCAAAGTCGATGTCCTCAAGGTGGTTTGAAAGCTCGGAGATCTGTTCGTCGGTCACCGGCAGGCCCAGAGCCTTTTCGTTTTCAGCAAGGGCGAGCCAGAGGCGGCGCCAGGTGGAGTGCTTGTACTGGGGGGACCAGATACGGCTCATCTCTTTACCGGCATAACGCCCGGTCAGAGGATTGTTGTAGGTATCGTATTTACTGCTCACGATTTATGCTCCTTGAGTTGGATTTTCTTTTTTTGCACACTTTATATATAATGTACATCACAAAGTGCAAATAAACAAGGAGAAAGCCGTAAAAAGTCGAAAAAAAGGGGGCGCTGCCAACCTTCTTTCGAGGTTTTGCAGCTGCCCCTTTGTTTCAAGTTCCTGTTTTCAGTAACCGTCCCGCTCCTTGAAAAAGAGACGTGCCCTGAAAAGCGAAAGCAGATTGAAAACCAGAAGCGCCGTCCGGAGCATGATGACAAGTGTTACTGCAATGACGGCAATGCTGAAAGTGAGCGTGGGGCTCCCTTTGAAACAGATCAGCGTCTGCCACACCATGATGCCGAAGTTCACAAGAGTCAGGAGCGCGCAAAAGAAACAGAAGTATTGTGCCCAATGGCGGCGGCAGAGCATGGCGATGTTGCCGGTGAGACCTGTGAGAGCAATGGCGAGGACTGAAGAAAATTCAAGCCAGAGGATGAGGCGGCAGCCGGTAATGCAGAGTTCATTCTGAGGCGCTTCGCAGCGTCCCAGCAGAAAGAGGGCGGCAACGATAAAGGGAAGTTCCAGAGTCCGCAGTGAGCACATGACAAGATCGACAATGGTCCATGCAGTGACAAAGCGGGGCATTTTGAGCCTGAGGGCTCCGGGCAGGGGATCCACCATTTCAAACATTGCTTCTCTCTCCTTTCTCAGATTTCCAATTCGGTTGATATGACTGAGGAAAACTTGCGTTTTTTGAAATCAGGGCACAAAAATGGAGGCGTGGATCGGAGTCGAACCGATTTATGCGATTTTGCAGACCGCTGCCTGACCGTTTGGCTACCACGCCTCGTATGTTTCCTAATATACACCAATTATTGCAAATGTCAAGGCTTTTTTTGGAAAAAAAACAAAAACTTTTCAAGAAAAAAAGGCTGCCGCAAAGTTTTTGGGGAAATTTTACGACAGCCGGGAGCGTTTTATTCATCTCCTTTTTCCTTCGTTCTTCCGGAGTATGACTCCGGCAGCAGAAGGAAAAGGTCACGCTTCAGCGATGGCGTTTGGGGGGCGCCGGCTTGTGGTGCTTCGGCGGAGGCGCCGGCTTGTAGCGTCTCGGCGGGGGCGCCGGCTTGTAACGGCGCGGCGGGGGCGCCGGTTTGTAACGGCGCGGCGGCGGGGGCGGCGCCGGACGGCGGCGGTGGTGATGGTGGTGACATCCGGCAATGGGAAGAAGGATTCCCACTGCCAGCAAAAGCAGGGTTACGGCACGGATCACAAGTTTCATTTCTGCATCTCCTTAATAAAAAGTTTTGTTTGAGGCAATTTCAAAACTCCTCAAAATTGTCAAAGCGCCCTCGCTTCGATCTGATAAAGGGAGCGTTTTTCCGCCTTCGCATAAAGCTGCGGCGGGACAAGCGCCTGTTACCTTGCAGGCAGCAACCCTTGTCACGGCATA
>JAFWBQ010000083.1 GCA_017507125.1 Lentisphaeria bacterium | reverse complement strand
TATTCAGATGGGATATGACGATATCTTCATCCGGTATAATGAACTGCACTCAAGTTACTGAACCGCCGTATGCCGAACGGCACGTACGGTGGTGTGAGAGGACGGCTGTCCAAATAATGGACAGCCTCCTACTCGATTAAAACAAATTTTCAGAACAAAACTTATTTGCTCAATTCTCCGCTTCCGGTTTCAACCGCCGTTCCCTTGCTCCAATCAGGTGCATTACCTTTGACCTGACGGGAAAGCCATTCAAAGGCGATCGCCGGGAAAATATTATGTCCCCCCTCAAAGATGGTCAGCCGGGCTGCGGCAGATTGACGGCGCAGCAGCACCGGATGCTCCCGGTCAAAGGCCGGATCTGTGTCGTCGTATGCCATCCCGGGACAAACTTTTTCTGTTTCTTCCATGAACTTGATCTCGTCGGTGCTGAATTTGTCTTTTTCATCGGCAAGAAGGTTGAAAGCGTTGAATGCCTGGCTGATGGGGACACTGCCGGTGTGGCCGTCGTGGATACCGGTGCTGATGTCCACGGTCAAGCCTGCTTCACGGGCATTGGCAAGCCATGTCAGAGGGGAACGGATCTGACACTGAAGCGCCGCAGCTTCAGATTCTGCCGGGTTGCCGCCGCATGCCTGTTCAATATGGCCGGCGTAGCCATCCTGACAAGTTCCCTTGCACTGGGCGTGCCATGCGGCAATATCCGAAATGGGGCACCAGCTGGAAACAGCGGTCCAGAGATCGGGACGGCGTCCCGCCAGAAGCAGTGAACAGTGTCCGCCGCCTGAACCGCCTGTAAGATATACCCGTCCGGGATCAACATTGCAGATGCTTTTCATGTATGTGACGGCATCTTCAAGATCCGAAACCACCAGATCGGAACCGCATCCGTCGCTCTTCCAATTGGGGCCGCGGAACTCAGGGTAAATGAAATGCCAGTCCCATTTTTCCGCTGCGGTCCGGTAGGCTTCGCTGCAATTAGTGTGGTCAAAGCTCCAGGTGTGGAGCGCCACCACCAGCGGACGGGGGGAGGATGACTCTGAAATACGGATCAGAGCAGGTTGAAATGTTTTGTCAAATTTGCAGAAATAATTGACTTCTGTCAGAGACATGGCAGGATCTCCTTGGATTTTATTTGATGAATTTCAGATTTCCGCTTTCCCATGCTGCAGAGGCAAAAAATGAAAGCGCCGCCGCCGGGTAGATGTCAAACCAGGCCGCAGTGAAACTTTTCACCAGCAGGATCAAGGCTGCAGACCCGGCGGCTCCGGCAGCAGCTTTTGAGGAAAATGTATTTTTGCGCCACGCCCGGAGCGCCGTTACAAGGCAGACACCGGCGGCGAAACATACGCCTGCACTTTCTTCTGGGCGCGGAAGAAAGAAAAAGAGTACCGCCGCAGCCGGGATCACCCAGAGACAATGGCAGAAAGGAGGGGATACTTTGTTCCGGAAAAAAAGCATTACACCAAGCCAGACAAAGATCGAGAGCGCCGCGCAGATATGAAGCGACACAGCGGGTCTGAAAAGAACAAGTCCCCCCATGAAAAGCAGAATGACACATCGCGGCAGCAACAGATACCAGATATCATTATCCAGCAGACGGAAGAGCTCTTTAAGCAGCCGTTTGGCGTGATTTTCCGGAAGAATCGGCATGGCAGTCAGTGCATAAAAAAGGAAAAGGACCGGAAGACCCGGTCCTTGACGCGCAGATTATTTCTTTTTGCCGATAAGAGCTTTGACACGTTCACGGCAACGTTCGAGATAAGCCTTGCGGCGGCGGCGTTTCTGCACTTTGTTGATCTGCTGACCCATAATGACTCCTTTAAAAATTGAGTTTGCTTTTACAAGTTGTTTCTCTAATATAGCATGTATAACACTAAAAAGCAAATCATTTTCCAGTTGTTTTACAGCAAAATTATGATTTTTCTCTCATCTCCGGAACTGTTTTTGCGGTAATTAATGACTCCTTGCAGCTTTTTTTTAATAAAATATTTGCAAAAAACAGTGAAAGGTGATATATTATAGGCATCCGAACCGAAAACTAATTAAGGAGATTTTCAGAATGGTCAGTTACAAAACTCTCGGATTGGTCAACTCCCGGGAACTTTTCCGTCGCGCAGTTGACGGCGGCTATGCTATCCCGGCATACAACTTCAACAACATGGAACAGCTGCAGGCTATCATCCAGGCTTGCGTTGAGACCCAGTCTCCTGTGATCCTCCAGGTTTCCAAGGGCGCCCGTGACTATGCCAACCAGACTCTGCTGCGCTACATGGCTCAGGGTGCTGTTGAGTACGCCAAGGAACTTTCCGGCGGCAAGGGTATTCCGATCGTTCTGCATCTTGACCATGGTCCGGACTTTGAGACCTGCAAGAGCTGCATCGACCTCGGTTTCAGCTCCGTTATGATCGACGGTTCTCACCTCTCTTTCGAAGAAAATATCGCCGAGACCCGCAAGGTTGTGGAATATGCCCACCAGTTCGACGTCACCGTCGAAGGTGAGCTGGGCGTTCTCGCCGGTGTGGAAGACGATGTCAAAGCCGAAAAACACACCTACACCCGTCCTGAAGAGGTTGATGAATTCGTGAAGCGCACCGGTGTGGATTCTCTCGCCATCGCTATCGGTACCTCCCACGGCGCTTACAAATTCAAGCCCGGCGACGATCCCAAGATCCGTCTGGACATCCTTCATGAAATCGAAAAGATGATCCCCGGATTCCCCATCGTTCTCCATGGTTCTTCCAGCGTGCCCCAGGATCAGGTTCAGATCATCAATGCTAACGGCGGTAAACTCAAAGATGCCATCGGCATCGGCGAAGACCAGCTCCGCGAAGCTGCCAAGTCCGCTGTCTGCAAGATCAACATCGACTCCGACGGCCGTCTTGCCATGACCGCAGCCATCCGCAAAGTCATGTGCGAAAAGCCCGAAGAATTTGACCCCCGCAAGTACCTCGGTCCTGCCCGTACCGCTCTCAAAGAGCTCTACAAGCGCAAAAACATCGAAGTGCTCGGTTCCGCCGGTCACGCTTATGACCAGAACTGATTTTTTTCAGTACTGATCAACAGGCAGGGAATCCCTGCCTGTGATTTAGAAGATCCCTTGTGTTTCCCTCTTTTCCGGGAAAACGCAGGGGATTTTTTCTTTCCGGGATCCGGGGGGAATGTGCAGGGAAAATTTTGGCGGCGGCAACTTGAATTTGCTCAGGAAACGTGCTATATTATTAAAAAATAGTACCAATGTTAACTGAAAGTGTATACAATGAGCGACGAAGTTGTTGATTTGCAGAAGAATGATGCTGCTGAGTATAGCGCAAGCAAGATTACAGTCCTTGAAGGACTTGAGGCTGTCAGGGTCCGCCCTGCCATGTATATCGGTGACACCGGCGAAAGAGGTCTGCACCATCTGGTCTATGAAGTGGTGGATAACTCTATTGACGAGGCCCTGGCCGGTTTTGCCAGCAACGTGCAGGTGATCATCCACCCTGATAACTCCATTTCTGTGGAGGATGACGGACGCGGTATCCCCGTTGACATGCACGAAACTGAGAAGAAACCCGCGGTTGAGGTGGTGTTGACCGTGCTCCACGCCGGCGGTAAGTTTGACCATAACTCTTACAAAGTCTCCGGCGGTCTCCACGGCGTGGGTGTTTCCTGTGTGAACGCTCTTTCTGACTGGATGAAAGTTGAAGTCTTCCGTGACGGCAAGATCCATGAAATCGAATTTGCCCGCGGCGTGACAAAAAAACAACTGGTCGTGACCGGGGAAACTTCCAAGAGGGGAACAAAAGTTACCTTCAAACCCGACGGCACCATCTTTGCCACCACCGTTTACTCCCACGGAACGCTTATGAACCGTCTGCGGGAGCTTGCTTATCTCAATTCCGGCGTTAAGATCACTCTGACCGACGAGCGCAATGAAGAACAGGGCGGTACTCCCCGCAGCGATGTCTTTCACTTTGAAGGCGGTATCCGGGAGTTTGTTAAAAGTCTGACCACCAACCGCACTCTGGTCACGCCTGAAGTGATCTATTTTCACCGGGAACGCAACGGGATAGATGTGGAAGTCGCTTTTCAGTACACCAACGATACCACCGAAAAGATCTACACTTATGCCAACAACATCAACACTGTTGAAGGCGGTATGCATCTGACCGGCTTTCAGGCATCTCTGACCCACACCATTGGCAAATATGCCAAAAATGAGATGAAAAACGACCTTTCTCTCAGCGGTTCCGATGTCCGTGAAGGTCTTTCTGCTGTTGTCAGCGTCAAGGTGCCGGATCCTCAGTTTGAAGGTCAGACCAAAACCAAACTGGGCAACTCAGAAGTCCGCGGTATCGTTGAGTCTGTGATGAACGATGAGTTCGGACTCTTTCTTGAGCAGAACCCCAACATTGCCAAAGAGATCGGCAGCAATGTGATCCTCGCCGCCCGCGCCCGCGAAGCGGCACGGAAGGCCCGCGAAACAGTCCGCAAGAGCCCCCTGGAAAATGTGGGTCTTCCCGGAAAACTTTCTGACTGCAACAGCCGTGATCCTGAACTCTGCGAACTCTACATCGTGGAGGGTGACTCCGCAGGCGGTTCCGCCAAGAAGGGGCGGGACAGTAAATATCAGGCGATCCTGCCCATCCGCGGTAAGATCATCAACGTGGAAAAGGTTCGCCTTGATCGGGTGTTGGACAACAAAGAGGTTCAATCTCTGATCTATGCTGTCGGTTGCGGTATCGGCGAAAACTTTGATGTGGAAAAGGCCCGTTATCACCGCGTCGTTATCATGACCGATGCTGATGTTGACGGTTCGCACATCCGTACATTGCTGCTTACCTTCTTCTTCCGCCACATGAAACCTCTTATTGAGGCTGGTTACGTCTATATTGCCAAACCCCCGCTTTTCAAGGTTTCCAGGGGCAAGAAAGAGCGCTATATTGATACCGAAGACCAGCTCAACCGCTATCTGACCCAGCTGGGTCTTGACGATATGACTTTTGCCAATGCAGACGGTTCTGAAATGGATAAGGACACTGCGGCAGCTCTTATTGAACTTTACAATCGCGGTGCACATATCACCACCGGACTCCGCAGAGGCGGCGGTTTTGAGCCTGAAGAGTATTTCAAGGCGATCACTCCTGAAGGCGTTTGTCCTCCGGCACACCTGACGATCCGCCAGGCTGACGGAATTTACCGCAGCTCTTTCGTCTACAGTGATGAAGAGCTCGCCAAGCTCGTAAGTGAGGCTGAAACAGAGCTGGATGCCGCTTTGCCCCCTCTGCCTGAAAATGCATCTGAAGCTGATATTGAAATGCGCCGGCAGGAAATCAAACGCCGTATTGATGTCGCACACATCTTTGAAGCTCCTGAATGTACCCTTTTTGTCCAGGAGCTTGCCAAATTCAACATCAAGCCCGAAAATCTTTACGGGGAAAGCGATGAAGTGCTTTTTACCGCCGGCAGCGAATTTGTCCACTCCCTGGCCGGTTTCTTCAATGCTGTCCGCCGCAACGGACAGTCCAGCGGCGGACTCCGGATCCAGCGGTACAAGGGTCTCGGTGAAATGAACTCAGATCAGCTTTGGGAAACAACTATGGATCCCGAGCGCAGAACGATGATAAAAGTTACTATGGAAGATGCAATTGAAGCCGACAGGATCTTCAATCTGCTCATGGGTGATGTCGTTGAACCGCGGCGTGAATATATTGAAAAGCATGCCGCGAACGTCAAAGACCTCGACATTTAACGCAAAGGAAAGGAATTGGTTATGGCTGAAAAAGAGATGCCGGCGATCCCGGCAATTGACAAGGATAAAGCACTTCAAATAGCGATCAGTCAGATTGAAAAGGAGTTCGGTAAAGGTTCTATCATGCGTCTCGGCGCTGAAGCCGCCGTGGCGGATGTGCCCGTGTTCAGCACCGGCTCCCTTTCTCTGGATCTTGCACTCGGCATCGGTGGACTGCCCGCCGGAAGGATCGTAGAAATCTACGGGCCTGAATCAAGCGGCAAGACCACTCTCTGTCTTCACGTGATCGCCAACGCCCAGGCAAAAGGCGGGCGTTGTGCCATCATTGATGCTGAACATGCCATTGATCCCTCTTACGCCAAAAAAATCGGCGTTGATATCGACAACTTGCTTATTTCGCAGCCCGACTGCGGGGAAGATGCTCTTAATATTGTGGATATGCTTGTCCGCAGCAACACGATTGATGTACTTGTGGTCGACTCTGTTGCAGCTTTGGTTCCCCGTGCCGAGATCGAAGGTCAGATGGGGGATTCTCATGTCGGACTTCAGGCGCGTCTCATGTCTCAGGCTCTCCGTAAACTCACCGGTGCCGCCAGCAAAGGACATACCTGTGTGATCTTTACCAACCAGATCCGTGAAAAGATCGGTGTCATGTACGGCAATCCTGAAACGACTCCCGGCGGCAATGCTCTGAAATTTTATGCCTCCATCCGTATGGATATCCGCAAAACCCAGCAGATCAAGGTCGGGGATGCGGTTCTGGGAAACCGTGCCAAGGTGAAGATCGTTAAAAACAAGATGGCACCTCCCTTCCGTGTCGCCGAATTTGATATCATGTACAATGAGGGTATTTCAAAGATCGGCTCCATTCTTGATGTGGCAACCGATTTGGGCCTGTTGGAAAAACGCGGTTCCTGGTTCAGTTTTGAAGGCGAACAGCTGGGACAGGGCAGAGATCAGACCAAGGCACTTCTTGCTGCCAATCCTGAACTTTGTCAGAAAATCAGCGACCGGGTCATGGAAAAGATCAAAACAACTCCCGGGGCTGGTGCCAAGGTGGACGCCGCAGAGTAAAAGGAGTATCTTTCTGTGATCTGCGCGCCAAGACAAACAATTCTGCTTTGCGTGGCTGCGCTGATAGGCAATGCAGCTGCATCAGAACTTGAAAGAAAACCTGCCAATGCCTTGAATGCATATTGGGCAGGACAGGTACCTTTTGTCTTTGAAAAAGGCGGTATCGGGAACAACACAAGACTGCTTTTTGAGTTAAGCGGCATTTTTTCAGAGGAGATAAAAAAATCTCCCGGATTTGCATCCATCCAAAAGAAACTTTCTGTCGGGGATTATGCTGCTGTTGCCGGAGTAATGGGGCAGATTGCTGCCGATCAGAGTGATCCGGGGCGATTCGCAGCCCGTCTTTTTCTGGCTGACTGTGCTTTTCAGAGCAGACAGTATTTCAAAGCCGGTTCTCTTTATCACTCTGTTTTTAATGATGGATCTGCGCCCTCCCGGATCGCATTTCAGGGGGCGGTCGGAGCTATTGATGCCTTGATCCGCAGTGATGCTTACAAAGGTGCTTTGGAGTTGCTGAGGAATGTTGCTTTGAAATTTCCGGAACAGCAGCTTTTGTGGGAAAAGTTCGAGGTCTTCCTCCTGGGACGCTCCGGTGATTATCTGGGGCTGACAAAAGTTTGGACCGCAGTCAGAGACAAACATCCCCATGCCCCTGAACAGTTGCTTTTTGAAGGCCTCAATGGCGGTGCTGATGCCGCTGTCGCCGCTCAAATGCCCCGGACTGCTGAAGGTTTTTATGCAGATGCGTTCAACTTTGCTGTTGATGATGCCGGCAGACGTAATTGTCTTAAAAAGATAATAACTCTTCAAGAAAAGGAGAATCCGGGAAAAGCACTTCTTGCGGTTGACCGGTATCTGTTTTTTTTCCCCCGAGCCGCAGATGTTGGATCAGTAAAGCTGCTCAGAGGTGAACTTTTGGTTCGTCTTGAGAGATTTTCCGAAGCATTGCAAAACTACAGAGAGATCCTTAACAGTAAAAAGTACCGGGATGAAGCAAGAGTACAAGCTGCCTTCCGGGCTGCTGCTGTTGCAGAAAAGAATGGCGATCTCAGCATGGCAAGAGAGTTTTTTAATTCAGCCATCCGGCGTTTTGCCGCGCAGCCGGAGCTTGCCAATCGTGTCAAGATCCAGCTTCTTGAATTTATGATCAGGATCCGTGAGTTTTCGTCTGCAGCAGTGTTGGGAGATGAACTCGCCGGAATGCCGGGAGTTGATCAGGAAAGGCTTAATATTTTGCGTCTTAAAGCTCTTTCTGAGTTGAAACGCTACGCAGATGCTGTGGCTATCGCCTCGACTCTTGCTGACTCCCCGGAGCAGTTTTGTGCTGCGGAAGGAGCATGGCAGATGGCCCGTTTGAACGAACTTCAGGGAAAGAACAAAGAAGCAAGAAGGCTTTACCTTTCTTTCGCCGACAGATTTCCCGATGACAAAAGAGTGCCTGAAGCTCTTTTGGCGGCTGTTGATTTCGCGATCAAAGAAAAAGAGTATCAAATCGCTTACTCGAAGTTGGCTCTGTATCTGCAAAAGTTCCCGGATCATTCCAATGTGCAGAAATCCATGACTGCAGCTGTATTTGTACTGTTGCAGCAGGATCTTCCCCGCAACCGGGAAAGGGCGGAGCAGATGTTTAAGAAGATGAAACAGCTTTTCCCGAATTCTCTCGAAACAGACAGGGCGGCATTGGAACTGATCCGGCACTCCTGCAGACACGATGAACATGTGACAGCTCTGAAATGGATCGACGGATTTCTCAAAGAAAGAGAAACAAGTACTCTGGTTCCTGAGGTTCTGCTGCTTGGAGCGGTGACTTTTGAGAAAATGGAGAAGTTTATGCTGGCAACAGGATATGTGGACAAGCTGCTTGACAAGTTCCCGAATTCCTCCCTTGCAGTGGAGTCTGCCATGTTGGGGGGGAGCTGCTGCTTTCAAATGGGCAACTATTCCCGGGCACTGAAGTACTATGAGCGCGCTTGCGAACTGGGCGGCGGAGGAGTTATGGCTCAGGTCGCTGCAGGTGAGGCGGCAGATTGTCATCTGCAGCTGAGGAAAAAGGAGAACCTTGCTGCAGCGATCAGAATTTACCGGGATCTTGCCAACCGGTCTGAATTTCCGGCATTGCAGATCCAGGCAATTTACAAACTTGCTGTGGCATACGAATACAGCAACAACGGCATGAAGGCACTTGAAGCTTATGAAGAACTGCTTTCTCTGGCTGTGGGGTCAGAAAAAATACGGCGCAGTTCCGGTGCTGCTCTCTGGTGTGCCAGAGGGGCCAAAGGCGCTCTGAGGATCATTTTGGGGAATTCCAATCTTCCTGATGGTTCCCAGAGGGCTCAGAGAGTTTACCGGCTTTATTCCCTGCTGGAACTTCCCGGCAGCGATGGAGAACTGCGGCACTATCTCGACGAAATACGCAAGCATTACAATTTGCTTGACTGAATAATTTGATTATGGAGAATGGACGATGACTTATCTTGAACTGATTTATAAAGCAGGGCCCGTTATGTGGATCATCATAGCTGCTTTTTTTCTTGCCATGACCTTTTTTCTGAAAAAAGTCATGCAATTTCACAGGGATGAGATCAATGTCCCTGAACTGCTGCGGGGATTACGCAATACTTTGCAGCGCAACGCTATTGTTGAGGCTTTGAGCCTTTGTGATAATACGCCCGGTCCCATTGCCAAGCTGCTGGGAGCCGCGATTCTTGCTTATCAGAACGGCGGTGAGCTCCGTACTGCCATGGATGATGTGGCTGTGGTAGAAATCCCCCGGTTGGAGCGGCATATTCATTTCATCGGAACCATCAGTTTCGTGATGCCTCTTCTGGGATTCCTCGGTACTGTTATCGGTATGATCGAAGCATTTGAAGCAACCAAGATCTCTTCCGGTATGTTTCCTGAGCTTGCCGATGCCATTGGTACGGCTCTGATGACAACAGCTGCCGGATTGACCGGGGCTGTTATCTGTTACACCGGACATAATTATCTGGTGGCAAGGCTTGACATGATCCTGCTTGATATGGAAAAAGCCGCTATGGAGATCACATCTATTTGTGAACAGCAGCGGAATTTGCCGGAGATGAGAAACAAATGATAATCAGGGGAAACGCCAAACTCGGCACCCGGCGGTATATCACTTCTCTGAAAATGTACACCGGTTGGCCCTCTGCCATTGCTTTGGTGGATATTTTCTTTCTTCTGCTCTGGTTTTTTGCCCAATCCGGCTCCTACACCCGATTGTCAGGGATCCGGGTCGAATTGCCCAAGACCAAGGCACCTTCAGTGGCGGATATCAATCAGTATGTGATTTCCATCATGCCTGTCAGAGGAACGCCCCAACAGTGGAAGGTCTATTTCCGCAACCGTCCTGTGGAGCTTTCACAACTTCAGGAGGAGTTGACAAAACTGCCCTCCCGTCCACTTCCCATGGTGGCGATCATGGCCGACCGGCATGCTCCTTATGAAATCGTTGCTCATGTTATAGCCATGGTCGGAAATATGGGTATCAACTGTTTTTTGCCGGTCATGCCGACTGATAACCAACCTAAACTGAGATACGAGCAGTGAAAGATTCAAAACGGGACAATCGGGAAAATTGGCTGCTGCTCATAAGCTTTGGCTGTGTTCTGTTGGCTGCTGCTGCTGTTCTTCTGCTGCTGCACCACGCGAAACCGCGCGGCGCAGAGGGCAGGGGATATGGCGGCGGTGTCAGTTTGCTGCTGGCACACACTCCGGAAGAGCGCAATGAGTTCCGGCGTTGGACTGAACTCAATGATCCATCGCGCATTTTCGGTTATAACTCAGTCGGAATCTTTTCTGCTTCAGTTGAAAGAAAAACGCCTTTGAAGGTGCCTGTTTTGCGGAGTTTTATCCAGGAGTCCTTTGATAATGCTCTTTATATGTCTTCAGAGCAGAAGATGGAGCCTTTGAAAATTGAAAACAGTGCTGCTGCCCTTATTGTTCCCCGGAGAAGTTTGTCAATGCAAAAGAGCCCTTTTGTGTTTGCCGGGTTACCGGTATTCAATGAAAAAGGGGAAGAGTTGATCCGCCTTGAAGGTATCCCGGAAACCAATATGGTGAACGTTTTGCTGATCCGGGCAGGGCACAACATGGCAGGACAGGAGTTCCGTATCGTCGGAAGCTCGGGTGACAGGAGATTTGACAGGAGTGTTGCGAAGGCCTTGAGCAAATTTGCGGAAAAAGGAAAGCGTTTTTCCGGTATCCTTGCAGTGTGGCCGGAATCGGGGGAGATGAAAAAATGATTTCTCTGAGTATGGGTGATTTTTTCAGTTTGATCCTGCTGCTGACTATGGGGTGGATCGCTTTTCTGGCATTCCGTCTTCAGAGCCGGGGACGCCGCCGCGACTGGCATTTGACCAGCCGTCATCTTTTTCAGTGCGACCATTGTCATCTTTCTTTTGTGCCTGAAAAACCTGTGACTCTCTGCCGGTGTCCGCGCTGCAATGCACATTGTATCAAGAGGAGTAAATAATGAAGATATCTTGCAGATCCTGTTTCGCCGCCGGAGTTTTGATTTTGAGTTGCTGCGGCTGCGGTTTACTGCTGCCTGAAGGGGAACCTCCACGGGGAGCCATCGTAGATAATCCCCTGCCGGAAAAATTGACCAGGGAAGAGATGATCCTTTCTCTGGGCAGCCGTATCGCCGCAAGCGCCATGGAGCATTTCCCCGGAGGTCCAGTGGCAATTGAGGGAGAAGGCGCAGCCTTACCTGTCGCACGGGCGGCGATCAGAGAGGCGCGGAGTATTTGCGGGGTTCGTTTTGAACAGGTGGCTGCTGCAGTTTTGCATGGGCGCAAAGTGAATGATACCACCTTTGAATTTGAATTGTTTCATTTCAGCCGCTCTATGTGGCGCTGCAGTTACACATTGAAATAAAACTTTTTTGTATTATGAATGAGAAATTGAAAGTTTACTTTGCCGGTTCCGGCAGGATTGCCGTACCGGTTCTTGAGACGTTGAGCAAAGACCCGAGAATAGAGCTTGTGGGGGTGGGAACCCAGCCTGATCGTCCTGTGGGACGCAAAAAGGTGCTGACGCCTACGCCTGTGGGCAGTGCCGCTGCTGATTTGGGGGTTGCGCTTCACAAATTTGAAAATATAAATGCGCCTGAAGCTCTTGATGCCATCAGGGCATGTGCGCCCCGGATGATGGTGGTCCTTTCTTACGGTCAGCTTCTGAAGCAGCCCCTGTTGGAGCTTCCTGAACTTGGATGTATCAATATCCACGGTTCACTTCTGCCCCGCTGGCGCGGAGCTTCACCTATCCAGCAGGTTTTGCTTCACCGCGAAAAAGAGACCGGTGTATGTTTCATGCAAATGGAACGCGGGTTGGATTCAGGTCCCGTTTTTAAAACCTTTACCATTGAGGTTCCGGATGGCTGCGGAGCCGATGAACTGGAAATGAAACTGGGGAATCTTGCCGCAGAAAATTGTGCTGAAATAGTGTGCCGGATCAGTGCCGGTGAGTTGAACGCCGTTCCTCAGGAACATGACAAAGCTGTGGTATGCCGCAAGATCGTGCGGGAGGACGGCAGTGTTGACTGGAATCGTTCCGCAGCTCACATCGAGGCGATGAGCAGAGCTTTTGAAAATTGGCCCGGCGCTTTTTTCCGGCTCCGCGCCGACGGCAATGAGACGCTTATTACCATCAACGCGGCGCGGATCCATGACGATATGAGTGGAGTTCCCGGTACTTTGCTTACGCCCGGTAACAGAAAAAAGATGATCGTCGCCTGCGGCAGCGGCGCTCTTGAACTTCTTGAAGTGACTCCCGCCGGACGCAAAAGTATGCCGATCGCCGCTTTTTTGAATGGCGTCCGCGGAGAGCATATTGAATTTTTACCCGGCTGTGTGCCGGATAACAAGCCCCTTTAATTTATATGGATGCAACTGATGAAAGTAACAGAAAGCAAAGAAATAATTCTGAATTGCGAAAAGCTGGAAAGGCGCTTCGTCATGCTCCGCAACGGCCGTATTGAGGCTTATGAGATCGAACGGGATGACAAGATGCCCAAAGTCGGCGATATTTACCTCGGAAAAATCGTCAACCTTGATCCCATGCTTCAGGCCGCTTTTGTGGACATCGGCGCCCAAAAGAACGCTTTTCTTCACTACCACGATATGCTTCCCGGAAACAGTGAACTTATTGAGCAGTTTCAGGCAGAACAGGATGAGGATCTTGCACGCAGAGGAATCAGCAAAAACGAATCCCTCAGCGTGAAAAGACGCAAACGCCTTGCAGGCAGTTCCAGAAGCGAGGCCGAAAACCAACGACGGCGCCGCCGTATATCCACGGCAGATATTCCCTCTATCTTCAAGCCCGGCACTGAAATTCTTGTTCAGGTCGTAAAAGCTCCCATCAGTACCAAGGGGGCACGGGTAACGACCGATATTTCCATCCCCGGCCGATTTCTGGTCCTCATGCCGTACTGCGAGCATCTTGGGCTTTCCACACGGATAGAAGGAAGCAGCGAAAGAGAACGGTTGAGAAAGATCCTTGCCGATCTGGAGCTCCCGGAAGGTATGGGGTTGATCTGCCGTACCGTCGGCGCAGGCAGAAAAGCAAATTTTTTCAAAAATGACCTCGAAATATTGTTGGATTACTGGCACAAAATTGATGAAGATATGGAAAAGGTGAAGGCTCCGGCTCTCCTTTTTACCGAACCGAATCTGATTGAAAGATCTGTTCGTGATTTTCTGACCGAGGATTTTACCGGCGTTGTGGTGGATGACAAAGAGGCTTACAAAAGTATTATCAGTACACTGAAACGCATGGGCGCCAAAAAGATGACCGGAAAAGTCCACTTCTATAATTCTGCCGTTCCGGTGTATGAGTATTACAAAATCAATGACCAGTTGCGCGAAGTGTTCCAGAAAGAACTTCATCTTCCCGGCGGCGGCGCTATCGTTATTGATGAGACTGAAGCCATGATCGCCATTGATGTGAACTCCGGACATGGCAGAAAAAGCGCCGCGGATCAACTTGATTTTATATTGAAAACCAATCTTGAAGCCGCCGAAGAGATCGCACGGCAGCTGCGGTTGAGGGATATCGGCGGCCTGGTCGTCATCGACTTCATCGACATGCGTACCCAGAAGGACAGGGATGAGGTTTATAAGGCTATGAAAAAACTGGTCAAAGATGACCGTGCTAAAACCAAGCTGCTCCCCATCAGTAAACTGGGACTTATGGAAATGACACGTCAGAGGGAGCATGAAAGTATTCTGGATCAGGTGTTCAATCCCTGCCCCTACTGTAATGGAACGGGACTGGTCAAGTCCGCTTTGACGATGAGTGCCGAGATCCAGCGGCGGCTCAATTCTGTTTTGCGTGACAGGCGATACAAGGATGTGGGGGCGATCCGGGTCTTTATGCATCCGGAGGTCCTTGCACGGTTGCGGAACGAAGATTCAAAGCTGCTGGATGAGCTTGAAAGCAAATATAAACACCAGCTGAGTTTCAGGATCGATCCTCTGATGCATTGTGAGGAGTTCAAACTGGTCGATCCGGAAACGGGTGTGGAACTTGTGTGAAATATACTCTGAAAAGGAAACTTTTTAAGAAAGGATATTATGAGGAAACTGCTGATCGTCGAGTCTCCCACCAAGGCTCGGACTATAGAAAAAATGCTCGGCAAAGATTATATGATCGTTGCTTCCATGGGGCATATCCGGGACTTGCCGGAGCATGAACTGGGAGTTGACATAGAGAACAAATTCGCCCCCAGATATGTGGATACTGCCCGGAGCCGCTCCGTGGTCAAACAGCTGCGCGACAGTGCCGCCAGAGCCGATGAGATCTATCTTGCTCCTGACCCTGACCGCGAAGGAGAGGCAATTGCATGGCACATTTACGAGGTTCTCAAAAACAAAGCCAAGGCCCCCTTTTATCGTGTAACGTTCCATGAGATCACCCGTTCTGCCATTGAACAGGCCCTGACCAACCGGGGCGAGATCAATCTGAATCTGGTGGATGCTCAGCAGGCGCGCCGGGTCCTTGACCGCATCGTGGGCTACCAGGTCAGTCCTTTACTCTGGAGCAATTTGAAAAAAGGCAGCAGCGCCGGAAGAGTCCAGTCGGCAGCTTTGCGTCTGGTCGTCGAAAGGGAACGGGAAATCGCCGCATTTGTTCCCCGGGAGTATTGGACATTTGCCATTCTTTTCGGTGCAGATCCGGGGAACTTCAAAGGCAGACTTTTCAAGATTGACCGTAAGGAGTTTGTCATTCCTGATGCCGCAGCTGCCGAGGCGCTGGAGTCAAGCGTCAGGAACGGCAGTGCTCCACGGATCGTTTCCATCACCGCTCAGGAACGCAGACGGAATCCTCAGCCCCCCTTTACGACCAGTACGCTGCAGCAGAGTGCCAATACGGTGCTTCATTATACAGCTACAAATACCATGCGTTATGCTCAGCAGCTTTATGAAGGTGTCGAGTTGGGCAACGGTCCTGTGGGTCTTATCACCTATATGCGAACTGACTCAGTGACTGTGGCAAGAGAGGCTCAGATCGCCGCCGCAAATTTCATCGGGACACATTACGGCAAAGAGTATGTGCCTGAAAAGTTCAACTATTACCGGAACAAGGCTGCCGCTCAGGAGGCACATGAAGCGATACGCCCCACTGATGTGACCCGGACTCCGGAATTAGTGGCGCAGTTCCTTGACCCCATGCAGTTGAAACTTTACACTCTGATCTGGAAACGATTTGTGGCAAGTCAGATGAATTCCGCCCGGCAGCAGCTGACGACTGTCGATGTGGAAATAAAGGGCGCGGACAACAGGAGTTTTGATTTCCGTTCCACAGCGACTGTAACTGTTTTTCCCGGCTTTACCAAGTTGTGGGATGACGGTGAAAAGAGCAAAGAGGAAAAGGAAAATGCCGCTGTTCTCGGACAGCTCAGAGAAGGCGACTCCCCCGTTATCAGGAAGTTTGACAAAGAACAGAAATTTACCGAACCGCCGCCGCGTTATTCAGAAGCAGCACTTATCAAGGCTCTTGAAGAAAACGGCATCGGGCGTCCTTCCACCTATGCTACGATTTTGCGAACCATTCAGGATCGTGATTATGTCAAACGCGATCAGGGGAAACTTGTTCCGGAAGAATTGGGGTTCCAGGTCAACGACTTTCTGACTGACAAGCTGCCTTTGCTTTTTGATATCGGTTTCACCGCCCAAATGGAAACCAAACTGGATGAGATAGAAGAAGGTAAACTGCCATGGATCAAGATGATGACTGACTTTTACCGGCAGTTTGTCCCCTGGCTGACCGCTGCGAAAGTCCGTCCCCAAATGCCGGAAGAGATTTGCGTTTCTCTTTTGCAGTGCTTTGAGAATGTGGTTTTTGATCCTGCCAAAAAAATCGGAAACCGTTCATATGATGACAAGCGTTTCTTTAATTCTGTAAAGAAGGCTTTTGATGAAAATCACTCCATCTCAGACCGCCAGTTCCAGGCTCTTCTGGGAATGGCAAAGCGTTACAGAAAGCAGCTGGATGACGCTCTGATCGCCTCTCTGCCGCAAGAGTACCGGGAGATCATTGAAGCGCCTGAAGAAGAGAGCTCAGCTGCCGTTGCCGATCCCGGACTTACGCCTTTGTTTGCCGCCCTTGACAAGGTGGAATTCCCCAAGCCTGAGGGCAAAGGCAAGCGCGTCTTTGATGAACGTAAGTTTTTTACTTCGCTCAAGCAGCAGCATGAAGCAGGGAAGGCTCTCTCTGAAAAGCAGACGGCAGTTCTCAAGCGGATGGCAGAAAAATATATTGCCCAGCTCAAGGATGAACCCACTGTGCAGGAGTTCCTCGACAGCAAAGCTGCTGAATTGCTGCAGGGGGCAGTGGCGAAGGAAGAAAATGCTCCTGATTCCGGCAGCGGCAATGCCGGTGAACTGCTCCGGGAGCTTGAGCAGGTGACGGAGTGGGCGGCCCCCGTGAAACGGGGACGTTTTACCTATGATGATAAGAAATTTTTCACTTCTGTAAAGAAACAGTTTGATGAAGGGAAAGTTCTCAGTCCCAAACAATTGGCGGCTCTTGAGAAACTTGCTGAGCGATACAGGAAAAAAGAAGATCAGTAAAACTTCAGAGGAAATGTGATTATGGAAAACGAAAAGAAATTGGATCCAAAACAGAAAAATGGTGTTCAGGACGATGAGCTCAAAGAGTATAAAGTCCTTGACCAGCCGGAAGATAAGCCGGAAAAGAAAAAAGGGAAATCCAGCCGGATTCTGAAGATCGTACTGTGGTGTGCCGGAGTATTGCTGGCGCTGCTCGTTCTGTTTGTGGTGTTCCGTGATTTTCTGATCGTGAATGGCGTCCGTCATATCGGTACGATGGTTACTGGAACCAAAGTGGAGATGGAATCTTTCAAATCATCTTTTGACGGAAGTGTCGAAATTAAAAATATCAAAGTCGCAAATCCGGTCGGATATCGGAAACCATGGGCTTTTGAAATCGATCGAATATATGTGAAATTGATCCCCGCGACACTTACCACAAAAGAACCTGTGGTCGAAGTCGTGGAGGTCACCGGTGTACGGGTGGATATGGAAATCAAAGGCGCCGGACACAGTAATCTGACCGATATTCAGAAAAATGTCGAACGTTTTGCCGGCGGTGCCGCTGCTGATTCCGGGAAGAAAAAATCTGATGCCGGCAGCAAAAAAGCAGATCCTGATGCGCCTGCGCCCCTTATCAGAAAGATTGCTCTGACTTCCATGTCCATTTCACTTTCAAGTTCGACTTTAAATTCTTCTGTACCTATGCCTCTGGCTCCTGTTTATCTTGAAAACGTTGGCGGCAAAGGGGCTCCCATCGGGGATACTCTGCTGAAGGTTTTTAATAATTTCATGGGGTCCGTCAACAGCGTCTGCGGTACTTTTATGGGAGGCATTGAAGCCCTTGGAAATGCAGGAAAGAGCATCAAAGGATCTGTTTCTGACGGTGCCAGAAGTTTGAACGACGGAATCAACAGATTGTTCAACAGAAAATAAAGAGGCTGTATTCATGTTTTATTACGATGTTTATCCCAAGGTGATACCGGCTGATGAAATTTCAGTGATCCGTATCCGTCCCCGTTTTGCTCATGCGTGTTTTGCAGAGAATGCTGAAATAACAGTTACACATGCCTTTTATGACCGTACTTCTCCTTCACGGGAGCCGGAATGGAAAATCGAAGACGGCACTCTGATCGTCAGAGATCACTTTGAATCAGAACAGGAACATTCTCTGCAGGTGGTCTTGAGTTTTGAGAACGGCAAGGAAAGAAAAATGGATTTCCGTGTCTTTTCTCTTTTGCCGGACTGGTATGCGTTGCGTCCTTTCAAGGGGGATATCCATATACACAGCAACAAATCCGACGGCTTGGAAGACGGACGCTATGTTGCCGCCCGATACCGTCAGGCAGGATTTGATTTCATGGCGCTGACCGATCACAGACTCTATGAGCCCTCAGTTGAGGTCATGGAGTATTGGAAAGATCTCAACCCGGATTTCAAACTTTTTCCGGGAGAGGAGGTTCATGCTCCTGACAATCCGGTGCATATTGTGAACTTCGGAGCCAAACGCAGTGTCAACGCCATGTATCGCGAGGATGAGGAGAAGTACCGGCGTGAGGTGGCTGAAATCATTGAAAATATGCCTGACAAAGAGGAGGGGAAAAATTATTTTACAGTGGCTGCTTCAGAATGGGTTTTCAGACGCATTCAGGAAAATGACGGTCTGGCAGTTTTTTGCCATCCCTACTGGAGCATCGCTTCCGGCAATTATGTTTCCGAATGGAACAATGACGAGATCATCAAACGGCGTAAATTTGATGCCTATGAGGCCATCGGCGGATTTTCCCGCTGGCAGTATCACTCAAACAATCTGCAGGTCGTCCGCTATTATGAAGAGCTGGCAAAGGGCAACGGCTTTCCTGTGGTGGGTGTCAGCGATTCTCACGGCGGGGATGCTTTCCCCTTTGACCTCAACCGTGCCGGACGCATAACAAATGACAGCAGTGACGGCGATCTTTTTAATTGGTATTATACCATCGTGCTGGCAGAGGAGTGTGAACTTCCCTTTTTGATCAGCAACATCAAAAAGAATAATTCTCTCGCCGTCTGTGCACCTTCCGGAGAACGTCCTGAGGTTTTCGGGTCTTTCCGCGGAGTGCGTTACGGTATATTCCTCATGCGTGAATACTTTCCGCAGCTCCGCAGTTTTTGTGCCGTTGAAGGTATGCTGATGCAGCATCATCTGGCAGGGGAAGACTCTTTGGAGGCATTGAAGCTTCTCCGTGGCAGAACTGCTGCATATCGTGATATGAGTTTCAAACGCAGTAACTGATCTTAAAAAGGGAGGAAATGAAAATGATCAGAAAAAGCATTTGCTTGATGATGGCTATCGTGTTTTGTTGCGGATTGTCCGCGTCTGAGGTCAGCGAAAAAAAGATCAAGATAATCACTAAGATCGTGCGCGGAGAATTTAAGAAGATGGTCGTTATCCCCCAGGGAAAAAAGGCAAGACCGTGGCAGTATCAGTATGACCCCAAGACTAAAAATGCTTCTTATACTAAAATAAAAAATGCAATTTATACTGCTGTCAAAAAGAAGGTAATTCCTTTTGAGACCAAAGCCAGGCAGGATGGTATTCCTCCCAAAGTCCGGACAGAGATCGCCAGAAGCGTAGCCAAAAGATTTCCTTATAAGAGTGCCGCGGATATTGCTTTAGGAGCACTCAAAGAAGCTGAAATTGCATACCCGTTGGTGAAAACGGGGGATGACGTGACGATCCGTTATTATCGGAACAACATTTATTCAAAGATCAGCGGCAAAGTTCAGAGTATCCGCGAAGGGGGACAGATCTACGAAATAGGTAACAAATTGGTTCGTATTTCTGAAATCGTTGAGTCAGACCGTCTCTATTTTGACCCGGTACTCAATGCAAAACTGCGTAAGGAATTTATCAGAGATTTTCAGGATCCCAAAAAACTCGCAAAACTCAAACGTGATTACGCCAGTCATCTGACCGCAGAGGCTCTTGAAAAGGTCGTCGCCAATGAAAAGAAGGGATACATCTTTTTCAGAGATAAGTGGGTGACTGCAAAATATGTTACCGATCAACTTATCATTTACTACCAGAAGATTACCGATAAACGTGTTGAGGTTGAAAGCAGCTACATCATACGCAGAGTAAGTGCTCCGGCCAAGAAGAAGAAATAAGGGCAACTTTTTTCAACTCAACCGGACTGCTGCAGAAAGCCAAATCTGCAGCAGTTTTTTTCAACGGGGCATTTTTGAAAGAGGATTACGTATTTTCAGCGGTACTTCCGGTGCAAAGACTGCCAGACGGCATTCTTCGGAGAGTGCCCAGAGATCGTGGAGATCCGCGTCTTCTTTCATATCGCTGACGCTTATTTCCACGAAAAGGCGTTCAAGCAGATCATCTATTTTTCGGGATTTTTCCTGATCTTTTCCGGGGGCCGTCAATGCACGTTCAGCTCTGAGTTTGAGCCCTTTCAGATAGCGTTTATAGTCGTTGTTCCACAATTCCGGACGGCGCAGAAAACCCGGCGCAAAGAGAAGATCATAGTGCTCCCGGAGTTCAGGCAGCTTCACTCTTGATAAAATGTTTTCACATTCGTTCGCCATTTTATAGAGTTCAGAAAGCTTTTTTTCCATTTCATAAGCAACGCGTCCCAGCTCTTCGCGAACATTTTCTGCTGCTGTTTCATACTCTTGAGCACTCCTTATTTTCCATGTCTCCCCTGGAAAAGAGTTCAAAATGGCAGCATCTGTCATATCTGAAGCCGCAGTACGCGTCCCTTCTGAAACGAACCATGACAGTTTCATCCCGTCAGAAAAGGACCATTTCCGGGTGAAATAATCGACCTGCTGTTTGTGGTGCAGTCTGTAAAGCAGAACCAGCGCTTCATTATGGCGTAAACGTGCCTCATTTTCTTTGAGAAAAACCTGACTGCTGACGCCATTGACCCCGGTTTTCAATGCCGGAAAAATATGTTTTTCCTCATCACCCTTCAAAAGAATGCGTTCAGGGAGCGGTTCTTTGGTGGGCCAGACGGAACTTTCGGAACTGATATGTTTTCTAACTCCCGGAACAGCGGCGCTGAGCTGTGATCCCATGCCGGTGCGGTCAGGCATTTCTGTATGGATCGCCAGAATACGTCTTTCTTCGTTCATCACCGCAAGTTTCATCTTGAGATGTCCCGGACGGCGGACATTTTCAAAATAGTCCGGAGCAAGATCTATTGCGGCATATCTGTATAAGAATTCAGAAAGAGCTTCATAAAGGGGCTGTTCTTTGAGAATGTTTCCCTTTTCTCTTGCGGATATAAATTCTTCGGTACATTCCTGAACTTGTATTTTTCGCCGCTCCTCTCTGGGGAGTCCTCTGAGCAGTATTTCCACAAGCTCCGGCAGAAAGCCCGGAACAAGGTAATCCAAAGCCCAATCGGGGAGCAGGTTGACTTGATCTTCCGGGACATACATGGTGATACCGTCATTATCGGCACCGGGGTCGAAGATATAGTGAAGTTGAAAAGGCGTATTTCCGAAATAGAGCCAGTCAGGGAAATGTTTCGGCAGCAGAGTTCTGTGCTGTTCCTGCATGATATCTTCCCGCCGGGGCGCAAAAGGATAAGGATGGGAGACGCAAAGTTTTTTAAGGGCCTTCAGAGAATGGATCTCCGGAGGAAGCACACTGAGAAAATGTTTGGCAGCCGCCTCTGCATCATAGATGGACTCCGGGTGGCGTATCTTGATTTCCAGTTGTTCAAGTTCTTCTTTCATATCGTTGAACTTTTCGACCCAACCGCCCAGATCAATATTTCCGGAAAGTACTCCTTCTCTGATAAAGATCTCTCTGGCTTCTGCCGGATTGTGGCGGGCATAATCGACCCGCCGTGCCGCGTGAATCACAAGACCGTCACAGATCACCTTTTCCCGGGCACGGACAAAGCCGCTGTTTTCATCGTATGCCGCCTGATCGTAGTTTCTGACGCAAAGATGGGGCGCGACTTCCTCCAGCAGTTCCGGTTTTATTTCAGCATTGATGCGGGCAAAGACTTTTGATGTTTCCACGATGGCAAAACTCATCACCCATTCCGGAGCAGGCTTTTTCCGGGAAAGAGCGGAACCGGGAAAAAGGAAAAATTTTCTTCCGCCGGTGCTGCGGTAAAAACGGTTTTCTTTGTCAAATACACCGATATTGCGGGGGATCCCGGAAAGGATCGCCCCATGGAATTTTTCAGCCTGGGGCAGGGGAACCGCATGGATCTCATCTTCGTGCTCCATCGTTTCTGCCAGATCCAGCACCAGATTTCGCCATTCTCTGACTCTGACAAAGCTGAAAAAGCCGTTTTTGCAGACATTCCTGAGAAGTCTGTTGGAGTCAAAGGCGTGATGCTCCCAAAGATAGTTCCAAATGTTGAGGATCCCGAGGAAATCGGAGCTTTTATCATCAAGAGAACGGTGGAAATCTGTTGCCGCCTGTTCCTTATCCATGGGCCTTTCCCGGGGATCGCGGATGGAAAGAAAGGCACTCACTATCAGCAGCTCCGGGAGGCATTTGCGTTTTTCAGCCGAAACAAGCATGGCACCGATGTGGGGATCCAGAGGCAGCCTTGCAAGTTTGTATCCCAACTGTGTCGGTTCTCCTGAGTGTTCCAGCGCCTGAAGATCATAGAGGGAACGCAATCCTTCACGCACCGCCGCCGGGTTGGGGGGATTGAGAAAGGGGAATTTGTCGATCCTCGGCAGTTTCAGTGCCGCCATCTGCAATATGACACCAGACAGAGAGACCCGGCGGATTTCCGGATCTGTCTGGGGCAATGCCCGTTCCTGATCTGATTCTCCGTAAAGATGGATGCACAATCCCGGACCGGTTCGGCCGCAGCGTCCCCGGCGCTGACGCATGGAAGCCTGAGAGATCATTTCAAGCTGAAGTTCCTCAATACGGCTCCGGGGATTGTATCTTTTGACCCTGGCGAGACCTGAGTCGATACAGCAGCGGATATTGGGAATGGTCAGAGATGTTTCAGCCACATTGGTACTGAGAATGATCCGCCGCAGTTTTCCCGGATGAAAGACCTTTTGCTGGTCTGCGTTGCTCAATCTGCCGTAAAGCTGCAGTACTTCCACACCACCATAGTTGCGTCCGTTGAGCATGTCGGCGGTGTCCCGGATCTCTCTTTCACCCGGCAGAAAGACAAGGGCATCTCCCCTGAGGCCTTCACGCAGGTATGCTTCAACGCCCCTTGCCACGAGTTCCGGAAGTTCCTCATCTTCTTCCGGCGGCATGTAGATATCATCAATAGGAAATGTTCTCCCCTCAATATCTATGACAGGAGCGTTGTTGAAAAATTCAGAAAAGGCTCCTGCATCAAGGGTCGCGGAAGATATGGCGATCTTCAGATCACTTCTTTTTGCCATAAGCAGTTTCAGGAGTCCGAGGATGAAGTCGATGTTCAAAGAGCGTTCATGTGCCTCGTCGATAATCAGAGCATCATATTTCTTCAGCAGCCTGTCGGAACGGCTTTCTGCAAGCAATATACCATCGGTCATAAATTTCAGGAATGTGGAGGGGGAAGTGTTTTCCTGAAAACGCATTTTGCACCCCACTCCTTCGCCGAAAGGGATCTGCAGTTCAGAAGCAAGCCTTCTTGCCATGGCGGTTGCGGCAATACGGCGGGGCTGGGTACAGCCCACTGATGTACATCCCAGTTCCAGTGCCGCCTTGGGCAGCTGTGTCGTTTTACCTGAACCCGTTGCGCCGCAGACGATGATCAGCTGATGTTTTTTCCACAGCTCTTTTATCTCAGATATGCGTGCAGAGACAGGGAGCTGTTCAGGATAAGTGATGACAGCTCCGGCGAGAGACTCCAGACGTGGATTTTTGACAGTTTTTACAATATTGTTTTCCATTCCTTAATATAGCACACTTTTTTGTTTCTTTCAAAGACGAGCTCGTCTTTGAAAGAAACAAAAATGAGAAAAATGTCTTTTGAAAGATGGAAATAAATCAAAAAAATTATTTGATTGAAGCAAAAGGGAATTGAAAAGTTTCTGAAATGGTGTTATTTTATACCAATTGTAAGTTTTTCTGTCGTAGAATGCGGCAGAAGTGGATATTATTTCAGAAATTTGGAGTCAGGTGATCTTATGGAATTCAAAGGTGTGTATACGGCTTTAATCACCCCTTTTCGTAATGGGGAAGTGGACAGCAGTGCATTGAAGGCGCTGGTGGAAAAACAGATTGCCGGTAAAGTCGCCGGTATCGTTCCTGTGGGAACCACCGGAGAGTCCCCCACTGTTTCTCCTGAAGAGCATTTGAAGATCATAGAAACTGTTGTGGAGTGTGCCGCCGGACGCTGCCAGGTCATTGCCGGTACCGGAGCCAACTCCACCGAAGAGGCTGTTTATCTCACAAACGAGGCAAAGGCCATCGGTGCGGACGCAACGCTTCAGGTGACTCCTTATTATAATAAGCCTACTCAGGAAGGTTTGTACCGGCATTTTTCAACGGTGGCTGACAAGTGTCAGCTGCCTGTGGTTCTTTACAATATTCCCGGACGCAGCGGTGTTGCCATCAATGTGGATACCATTGTCCGTTTGGTTGACAATCCTATGATCCAGGCCGTGAAAGAAGCCGGCGGCAGTGTGGATCGTGTTTCTGAGATTCTGGAAAAGGTCGACACTGCAGTTTTGTGTGGCGATGACTCCCTGACGGTTCCCATGATTTCTGTGGGAGCTAAAGGTGTCATCAGTGTTGCTTCCAACCTGATTCCCGGCGAACTGAGTCAAATGGTCGGAGCCGCCCTGGCAGGTGATTTTGCTGCAGCTTTGGAGCTGCATCGCAAGTATTACAGGATTTTCAAGGATCTTTTCATTGAGACCAATCCTATTCCGATCAAGGCTGCCATGGCAATGGCCGGACATTGTGCTGAGGAATATCGTCTGCCTCTGTGTGAAATGGCTCCTGCCAACCGCGAAAAATTGGCTATTGCCCTGAAAAATTGCGGGATTTTGTAAAAAAAGTTAAAAATCGACTTGACAAATGCAAGTTTGGGGTGTATATTAGAGGCATGTTGATAATAACAAGCGTCCTCATCGTCTAGAGGCCTAGGACACCGGGTTTTCATCCCGGCAACACGGGTTCGACTCCCGTTGAGGATGCCATTTTTTTTGGGCGGTTAGCTCAGTTGGTTAGAGCGCTGCTTTCACACGGCAGAGGTCATGAGTTCGAGTCTCGTACCGCCCACCAGGCTTCACAAAGGCAACCAAAGAAATTTGGTTGCCTTTTTTACGCCCGGGCAAGCCATAGGCGCAGACCGGAGCGGAAATTGGCGTAGCCAAAGTGAAGCCTGCCGCGGCGTAGAGTTGCGCAGCAAACCGAAGCCGGGCTGAACAGGCAAGGTACACTGAATGAGTTGCGCAGCAAAACGAAGCCGGGCAATGCAGCACAGATTTACAGCAAATTCATTCCGTAGCAGTTCTCTCCATAGAGAACGACATAGGCTCTCAAAAGCGTGTGTTTGAATAGAAATCTCTGGAAATTCTCTTTGTTTTAAAGGTCGGCGACCTTTATGCAGCTGCTGCGGCAGGGGATACAAGCGATATTTCAACGAAAACAATTGGAACCATAAACTGAGAGGTCATAAATGTTTGCAAAAACTTTGATAGGGATCACAATGCTCTTCTGTATTGGATGCTTGGGCGCGGGTAACCATGATGCTTCCCATGCTGAAATCAGAAAAAACACAGAGAAATTCATAAAATATTTTAATTTCTCACTAAATCAAGAAAGAGTTGAACCGTTCAAAATATCTCCCGTACAAATTTTGCAAAGTCCGCTATTTGAAAAGTTTGAATTAGCCGGGTATTCATGTGAGGTTAATAAGATGAATGGAATTGTTTCCGAAGTGTCTGTTTTTAAGCAGAATGAGAGAATTGCCGATATTCAACTAATGACGGCCAATTCGAGTCGTGATTCAATAATAATATTGGGGAATTGGCTGACGGATAGTTCCATGCAGACTGATTTTTTGTTGAGCCTGTATGGGCTGGAAAGAAATAAAATTGGAGAATTTTATTTTTATTTCAAAAAATTCTATGACGAACAGGTCAATCGTTATTCCCAAAAAAACTGTACGACTTTCTTCGTTCGCCATGGTATTATTGTTTTGTTGAGAAACGCCACAGAGGCTTGTCCTGTTGGAGAGTTAGCCAAGGCAATAGATAATAAAATACTCAAGGCCTTAGCGGATGCCGAAAAAAGAGCAGAGAAAGAAACGAAACTCGCTCCAAGCATGTGACATACCTCTTGATTTGTTGGACGAATGGGGGCTTTGACGCACTCACGCGAGTCCAAACCACTTTTGCGTAGTGTATGCAACAATCATTTCAAC
>JAFWBQ010000082.1 GCA_017507125.1 Lentisphaeria bacterium | reverse complement strand
TTTCAAGTCCCATTCCGGTCAGGTGTGCATCATATTCAGCTGCGGGGAAACACTCTCTGACCAGTTCCTTTTCCAGCGTCAGAGTAACGATGCGCCTGTGGCCTGTATCAACCAGATAACGCAGCGCCGTCAGCCAGCTTTCTCTGCCGCTGTGCCGGATCGCGGCAAAACCGGTAATGGCGGCGTCGCCCTCTTCGCAATAAGCCAGCACGACGGGCAATCCGATGCTTTTCAGGTAATCAATGATTTTTTCGCCGCCGCAAAAATTGCGCTGCAGCATAACGATCCCCCGGCAGTTGGCGGCAAGTAAAACGGCACGCAGCTCTTCAGCGGAAATATTTTTCAGATTTTCCAATGAACAGAAATCAGCTCTGCCTCCGGCGGCTGTGGCTGCGGCAGTGATGCCGCGAAAAATTGAATCCCCCACATGAGGCGAGCTGCGTTTTTCTGCCATGCAATAGAGAAAACTGCCAGCAAATCCGCCGGTGTTTCCGGTGACCGGCAAAGTTCCGACAGCACGTGCCCGGAGCAGTACGCCTTCGTTTTCCAGCATTTCCAGAGCTGCGCGCAAGGTATTCCGGCTGACGCCCAGTTGCCGGGCAAAAGTCTGCTCCGGGGGCAGTTGTTTATCTTTATAGAATCCTGAAACAAGTTCGCCGTAAAGACGGATAAAGATCCTGTTTTTCAGAGGGAAGATGTCCATAACACTTACAGAACGGCAGCGTTGAACTCGTTGATGAGTTCATCCAGCTGAGCGATTTCTTTATGGACTGCCTCCCAGGTGTTTTCAGGGTCGTACCAGAGAGCGTTCAGCTCTTCGGCAGAGTGTCCCTGCTGTTCCACCCAGGTGTAGTATTTGAGGTTGTGGATCTGTTTCTTTTCAGGATAGGTCAGCTCTCTTACATAGTCGGTGCGGATCCCCAGCATGGCGGAGGCATGAGCCGCGGCGGCCTTGCACAGGGAATATTCACCGTCAGCGGCGGCAAGCTCACTGATGCGGGATTGATAGAGCACAGATGTATCAGTAAGGACAGTTCCCAGAATGTCCTTTTCGGTCAACTCGTAATATTTTGCCATCTTGATACATGCCAGCACGTTGGCGATGCCGGAAATACCGAAGAGAGAAAGTTTTTCCACAAAGTCAGGATCAACGCCCGCCTCTTCCACAAGATAACGGTGCCCCTCAGGTTCATTGAAAAGCCTCAGCAGTCCCATGGGGTCGGCGTCATCAATACAGATGATGTCATCGGTGGTACGCAGGTTGTGGATCCAGGGCACATGGCGGTCGCCGATGCCCTCAATACGGTGCTCGCCGAAACCGTTGTTCCACATGGTGGGACACTGGAGCGACTCAACAGCTGCCACTTTAATGCCGGGATAGACCTCTTTAAGATAGTCGGCACATCCGATGGTTCCGGCGGAACCGGTGGCAAAACAGACACCTGCAAAACGGTCCCCCTCGCGGGCGATCATCTGAAACGCTTCAGCGGCGGCAGTGCCGGTCACATGGTAGTGCCACAGATGGTTGCCCATTTCATCGAACTGGTTGAAGATCATGGCATCCTTGCGGGTGCGTTTCAGATCGTTGACGCAGTCAAAGACAGCTTTGACATTGGATTCGCCGCCGGAAAGACGCAGAGTTTCACTGACGATGCCTGAAAGCCATTCAAAGCGCTCCCGACTCATATTTTCGGGCATTACGGCAATGGATTCACAGGAAAGGATCCTGGCATTGAAAGCACCGCCCCGGCAGAAGTTTCCGGTGGAGGGCCAGACAGATTTCTGGTTGACCACATCAAACTGCCCGGTCACCAGTTTGGGAACCATACAGCCGTAAGCGGCGCCCACTTTGTGGCATCCGGTGGGGAAATACTTGCCCACAAGACAGAAGATCCGCGCCTTGACGCCGGTCAGGGATGAGGGGAGCTCAATGATATTGGGCCTGCCGTAATTGCCGCCTGACTCAACAGGTTCATTTTTCCAGGTGATCCGGAAGAGGTTCAGGGGAGAAAACTCCTGCATCCCCACATTTTTCAGCTGCGCCTTGATGGAGTCGGGGATCAGCTGAGGATTTTTAAGCTGAGCGATGGTGGGCAGAACGATATTATTTTTCCGTGCCTCACGGATGTTCCGCGCAAGCACCTCTTTGTTGATACTGAAGTCGATCATAAAAAGTCTTTGTCCTGAATTTGCAATGTAATATTATATTCCTGATAATATACACTGCATTTTCCCGGTTCGCAAATGATTTTTCATCTCCTTTTGATTTTTTGTAAAAAATCCGCGACCTTTTGCAGATTATTTTCTATTCCGGTTGCAAAAAACGGCCGGATATGCTATAGTATGCACAAATGCTCATTCATTTGAAACACGGAGAAAAAATCATGAAAAATCCCCCTATCCTCTGCAAACCTGTGCCAGGCGGCATGACTGAACAGGAAAAAGCAGAAGCAGGACTTCTTTACAACCCCAACACCACCACCGAAATGGCAGATTACCGTTTCAAGATCCAGGACGCCATTTATGAATACAATCAGTTCCGCCCCTCTCAGGTGCAGGAACGCCGGGATTTTCTGGCGAAGATCTTCGGTAAGATCGGCAAAAACTGCAACATTCTGCCCCCTTTCAAGTGTGACTACGGATTCCGTATTGAGGTGGGGGAAAACTTTTTTGCCAACTACAACTTCATCGTTCTTGACGGCAATTACTGCCGTTTCGGCGACAATGTCTGGATCGCCCCAAATGTTTCCATTCTGGCGGCAGGGCATCCCCTCGATATGCAGGACCGCATTGACGGATGGGAGTACGCATTCCCTGTGACCGTGGGCAACAATGTCTGGATCGGCGGATCCGTCACCATCATCGGCGGCGTGACCATCGGCGACAACGCAGTCATCGCAGCGGGCTCTGTGGTCATCCGCGACGTACCTGCGGACACTCTGGTTGCAGGCAACCCTGCCAGGGTCATCCGCAAGATCACCCCTGAGGACCGCAAGAAATACCAGTGGGCTGAGCAGGACAGAAAATAAACTTCCCGGACAGCGTGAAACACGCTCCATTTCATCAAAGGCAGGATCATGAAAACGTTGAGAAAAAGAGTCGCAACTCAATACGGAATTGCGGTCAGAGGCGGCACCCTCAGGGGCGTCGCGGCACTGGGAAAAGGTCTGGAACATGAAGCCGTCCTCATCTGGCTGATGGATGAATACAACTACCGGGTGCTTCAAATCGACATTGAAACCGGGGTTTGCGATTGTATCCCGGTTCCTTTTGAAAACCCCAATGCAGTTTACGCGTCTCTCCGCAGCCGTGGGGGCAGGTGTTACTCTATCTTCGGCAACCATTTTGCCGAATATGATCCTCTTCAAAAGCGTTTCACCTTTGTGGAGCGCGTTCCCTCTCTGGCCTCCATGGCAATGGAAGAAGATGACAAAGGGCGGATCTGGTCCATCACCTATCCTGACTCCGCACTTTACGCCTTTGATCCTGCAACAGGTGTTTTCACCAGTCACGGCGTTTTGAAAGAGGAAAACTGGCAGCAGTATCCCCGTTCTCTTGTCGCCGCGCCCGATGGCTGGCTCTACGCGGGGCTTGGAATGACTGCGGGAAATATCATTGCCTTTCACAGCGAAACTCATGAAGTACGCCACCTTTTTGCAGAAGATGAACGCCCCCGTCCTGCCATGCTTTCGGTTCTCAAAGGCAAAGACGGCAATATTTACGGCGTCCACGAAAAGAGAAAGAGTTTCTACAAACTTTCGGGGGGCGTCAAAACGCCCTGTCCCGAACCTGATGCAGAATTGTTTTATCACGATTACAGCGGCGACCAGAATGTGATCATCCGGGACTTTCCCTCAGGACGTACCTTGAGCGGCATCGATCTTGATCACGGAGTTCTTGAGATCCTTGAAAAAGACGGCAAGACCAAACGGAGCGTTTCATTCACATTTGAAAATCACGGAGCTCCTCTCATGGCTCTTGATGTCAATTCAGATGGTCTTGTCGCAGGAGGCGGATTCTTCCCCTTCCACTTCGGGACTCTTGATCCTGCAACAGGCAGACAAACGGATGAATTGGCAAATATTCAGTGCAACACCATTCTGGCATACGGCAAATATTTTTACATCGGCGGTTACGGCGGCGGACAGTTTCTGCGCTATGATCCCTCCCTGCCGTGGACTCTGGAAACTCCCATGAAGTTGACCGAACCGGATCTGACCGGAAATCCTCTCTTCTACGGAAAAGCCAATCCCCTGATCAACCGTCCTCATGCTCTTGTCATTACACCCGACGGTAAAACTCTGATCATGGGTGGAACGCCCGAATACGGCATGACAGGGGGCAGTTTGGCGCTCCTTGACACGGAGTCAGGTACGTTCCGCACCATCCCCCACACGGAGCTGGCTGAAAATGAAGCGCCTTTTGCTCTGGCGGCGCTTTCAAATGATCTGCTGCTTGTGGGAACCACCATCTCCCCCGGTACCGGAGGAGAACAGAAAGCAAAAAATGCGTCCCTGCTCCTTGTGGATCTCAATACCCGCAAAACTGTCTGGAGCAGCAAAGCTCTGGGCGATATGGGCTGCATTGTAAGCCTTATGGCGATTCCCGGCGGAGCTATCGGCATTGCCGCAGACTTTGATAACAAGTTCAGATTTTTCCGCTTTGAACTTGAAGAACGCCGGATCATTCCCGGCGTACACCTGAACGAATACGGCAAGCTCCCCCTCACCCAGGGACCGCGTCTGTTCCACCGTGACGGAGAAAACATCTGGCTGCTCTTCAAATCAGGTGCCGGGAAAATCGATCCCTCTGACGGATCCATCACTGAATTTATCTCCATTACACCGGCGATCCAGGCAACTGGCGCCATCCGCAATGGAGTGCTTTATTATGCGGGCGGCAACCGTTGGTGCAGTGTTCGCCTTGCTCAGACGGAAGAATAAAAACAGGTAACAAAACATGATCATAGACATACACACCCACAACTTTGCCGGCAGCGCTGAGGCTGTGATCTCTTCAACGGCTCAATACGGCATAGACCGCTTTGTTCTTCTGGGGGATGTGCTGCGTTACGGCGAACTTCCCGCACCGGATGAAGTCCGGAAGATCAACGATGACACTCTTTCCTGTGTACGCCGCACTCCGGAGCGTTCACGGGGCTTTTGTTTCCTCAACCCCGCCAACCCTCCTGAAAGTGTCATTGCTGAGGCGCGCCGCTGCCTTGAAATGGCGGAATTTACCGGCATAAAGCTTGAAATTTCCGTCAATGTCCGCTCACCTCAAATGGCGCCTGTCATGGAAATTCTTGAAGAGTTTGACATGCCTCTTCTTCAGCACTGCTGGTACAAGACCGTCAACAAGTATCCCGGGGAGTCCGATCCCTCAGATGTTGCCTGCCTTGCAAAGCGTTATCCCAAAAATAAGATCATCATGGCACACCTCTGCGGATGCCGTGAACGGGGTATCGAAGATATTGCCGACTGTCCCAATGTCTGGGTGGATACCTCCGGAGCCCAGCCGGAGGCGGGCTTCGTTGAGTACGCTGTGCGACGCATAGGTGCCCGCCGCCTGCTTTACGGTTCAGACGCTCCCTGCCGGGACTTCGGCTGCCAGCTGGCAAAGGTGCGCGAGGCGGCAATCTCTGAAAGTGACCGTGAATTGATTCTTGGTAAAAATGCGGAAGGAGTGCTCTCATGGTAAAATTTGATGTCAATCTGTCAACGGGGCGCTGGCCTTTCCGTCCCCTGCCCGGTGAAACGATGCCCGAACTTGCCGCCCATCTCCGCAAATACGGCATTGAAGGGGGACTGCTCCGCGCTGCTGAGGGAGCATTTTCATCGGATCCTGAGTCGGAAAATGGACTGCTCCTCAAACGCTGCGGCTCTTATCCCGGATTTATTCCCTTATTGATCGTCCATCCCTTTTACAAGTACTGGCGGAATTGGGAACAGGTTCCGGCGGCGGTACTTTATCCTGGATTCCACCGTTTTTCTCTGGAACAGCCGGAAACGCTTGACATGGCGCATACTCTTGCGGCACAGGGAACAAAAACATTGGCAATCGTTGTCCGCGAAGAGGATGAACGCGCTCAGAATCCTCTCTGCCGGATCCCTGCTGTTTCCACGGACTCTTTGAATGCTTTTGCATCAGCCCTTCCGGAAATGACGGTGATCGCCCTCAACTGTTACCACAGTGAAGCCAAAGCTCTTACCGCTTCCAACCTTTACTGTGATACAGCTTTTATTGAGGGGTTCCCTGCGCTGGCTCCTGTGGAGGAAATGGTGCAGAAAGGCAAAGTTCTTTTCGGCAGTCACGCGCCCTTTTTCTGCGTTTCTGCCGCTCTTTCAAAAATCACAGCTCTTGATGAAAAAGGGAAAGCGGCAATGCAGCACACTGACAAGTGGATCTTCGATAAATTCCACAGCCGCTGACAAAGTTTTTCTTCAGGTACTCCTGGGCCTGTGACCTTGAAAATAATGTATTAAGATGCTATATTTTGCATGTATCTTTAATTTGAAGAAAAAAAGGAAGTTCGCCATGTTTTTGAAAAATGTATTTTGCTTTACGGCGCTGCTTGCTTGTGCGGCGCTGCCGCTCAGCACTCTTTCCGCAGGAGAAAAAAGTAAAAGCGCCTCCCCTGCCCCGGTACAATCCAGGGGAGAAAATGTCCGTTTGCTGATCCCGGAAAAAATCTATGCCGTTCCCGGAGTGGAAACCAATGTCTACTTCAGTAATGTGGTCACTGTCATCAATCCGGCAAATTATGTCTTTGACGTCAACTGTTCCAAAGGACGCAATGATCAGAAACGGTGGCGTTTCACCCCAACAAAGAGCGATGTGGGCAAATACAAGTGGTCCATTGAAGTCATCAGCATGAACGGTACCGTTGCCCGCGCCGAATCAAAAGTGATCGTACTGCCCCCTGATGCGGGCGCCGGCAGAAACATCACCATGCTCATCGTGGGCGCAAGCCAGACCGGTGCCGGAGTCTATCCGGACAGAGTCGCAGAGCTTATGAGCCGTCCCGGCAATCCCAAATTCAAAACCATCGGCACCAAAGGCAGAACCGGCAAACATGAGGGATACGGCGGTTGGCGCTGGGAGAGCTTTTTGACCCGCTGGGGTTACAGCAACAGCAAAAAAATGGATGGTATGCATCCGGATCGTCCCGTGGGATTCAACAGTCCTTTCCTCTTCCCCGATAAAAACGGCAAAGGTGTTTTCGATCTTCAGAAATACCTTGACAAAAACAACGGCGGCAAAGCGCCTGATTTTGTCAGTTTCCAGTTGGGACTCAATGATTTCTTCGGTGCCCGGGATCACAACATCGTCCAGATCACTGAAAAATCTCTTGGAAATATGGAAAAACTCATTGCCGAGTTCCGCAAGCTCAAACCCGCCCCTGAGATCCTGATTTTCCAACACATTCCCGGAGCCAATCAGGATGCTTTCGGACAGAATTACAGCAGCAACCAGACTGGCTGGCAATACCGCAAAAACCTGGACTACTACAACCGTGCCCTGCTGAAAAAGGGCAGAGAACTCAACCTTACCGTTGTTCCCATCTATATGAACATTGACACTGAAAACAACTTCCCTGTCAAAAAACAGTTCATCAATGAGGGGAACCCTGAGAAGATCTTCCGCGCCAGCAATGGTGTCCACCCCGCAAAGGCAGGCTACTGCCAGATGGGTGATACCCTTTACTGCTATCTGAAAGCGCTCCTCAGCAAAAAGAAGTAAACCAATTCAGAACCACAGGCCGCTGAAGAGTTGAGGCCGGCCGCTGACATTCGGAGAGGGAAGGCTGCAAACTCCTTCCCTCTTCCTTTGCTCCATATTTTACCGGACTTCTCCGGTAGAAGAAACTATGGATCTGTCGACTATGGCACAGACACAGGAATCGGACCAGACATTGACGCCAGTTTCCACCATGTCGATGAGAGCGTAAACAGGAAGTATGATGCCCATGATCCCCACAGGAACTCCGGCTCCCGCCATGAGTGAAAGGGTGAGGAAGTAGCATCCCATGGGAACTCCCGCATTGCCGATGGCAGAGATGACTGAAATAAGGAGCCAGAGCAGGATCGTTCCGCTGTTCAGTTCAACGCCTCCATTCTGGAGCAGAAAAAGGGAAGTCACCATAATAAAGGCGGCGCAGCCGTTCATATTGATTGTGCAGCAGATGGGCAGCACGAACCGGGCAACTTCAGGCTTTGCTTTGAGGTTGTTCTCAGCAGAAGCCACTGTCACAGGCAAAGTGGCGGTGGAACTCTTTGTGAAAAAGGCCATAAGAACCGCCGGGAGCATACTTTTGAAAACCTTCAAAGGATTGAGTCCCCGCAGCAATAGAAAGAGGGGCAGTATAACCAGGAACTGAAAAAAATTCCCTCCGAGGATCACTGCCACATATTTGCCGAGAGAGTCCATGGCGGTACCGGCAGAAAGCTGTGCCGTCAGCTGGGCGGAAAATGCCACGATTCCCAGAGGCAGACTCCAGACAAGAGCTTTGATCATGGCAAAGAGCAGCTCCTGAGCGCCCAGAATGACCTTCAGCAGCGCCTTTGTATTCTCAGATTCTTTCATCAGCGCCAGAGTCAATCCTGCCGCCGCAGAAACAAGAAGGATGCTCAATACGTTCCCCGCCGAAAATGGCTGAATGATGTTGTCAGGGAAAACGGCAAGAATGTGCTGATACACTGAAGTCGTTCCCAGATTCTGCGGGACACCCTCTGCCCCCTTTATCACCATTTCCGCCGGGAGATTTCCCGGAGCGATGATCTTGTAAAGCAATATCCCCACCGCCGCTGCGGCTATGGTTGTAAGGAGAGTCCACAAAACAGTGTGCATAAAAATCCTGCCGGTATCTTTTTTGGCGCCCAGCAAAGCAAGGGTCGTGGTCACAGCCAGAGCAATTGTGGGAACGGCGGCAAACTTGAAAAGCCGGGTGTATATGCCTGCAATGAAATTGAAGAAATCATTGAGGGCATTGATATTCAAAGCTCCGAGAAGAGCCCCAAGGATCAGGGCGCTCATCCACAAGATAAACTGCTTCCAGTTGAAGCTCCGGGGGGACTTATTTCCGCTCATAACAAATACTCCTTGATTTTCCGGGGAATCTGAAAGGCATAATATACACTTTGGAGGCAACTTTTTCAAGTTTTCAGATACTTGAAAAAGAAAAAGAGGAGGAACTCAAACGGGTTCCTCCTCTTTGGCGGTGCTCAGAAAAAAATCAGGGCATCAGCAATGCCTGAAACTCTTCAATGGGCAGCTGACGGGAGTAGAAAGACTGTTCAAAGACCTCAGCATACTGGATCTTTGCCCCCTGCTCCTCACCGTAGGCGCGTTTCAGAGCGTCCCGGTAGATATCGGCAGCAACGCGGAATCTCTGGTTCCACTTCATCAGATGCTGTTTGCGTTCTTCTTCATTGAGCTTGGTCACATCGAAATCTTTATCGCCGTCCGCCCAGGGGAGCCACTCGTAGAACTGGGAACGGTGACATGCCATGGCGGCAAGTTTCTCATCCATGACGGAGTCGATCTCGATGACAGCGTCCGCCCGGAGAGGACGGGGATCGGTAAAGCGGTCAAAGCTGTGGGCAAAAACCGGGATCTGATCCGGAATGGGCGTATCTTCGCAGAAGTGGGGCACCATACAGGTGTAGGCACAATCCATCACCAGCTGTGCTGTGGCACGGTGGTCGGGATGATAGTCGCAGAGGCGGTGGGTAATGACCAGATCAGGATTCCATTTTCTCAGGATACGCATGATCCGGATACGGTTGGCGACGGTGGGTTCAAGACCGCAGTTCTGATCGGCAATGACCTCATATTCGGCAATACCTGAAGCGATCCCCGCCTGACGGGCCTCTTCAATACGGATCTTCGCAGTTTCCTCTCTGGAAAGTTTGAAGTGTCCGGTATCTCCGTTGGTACAGGAGACAAATTTGACCTTGTGTCCAGCCCGTGCCAGTTTTATGGCAGTTCCGCTGCAGAGAATATCTGCATCATCGGGATGGGCACCGAAAAAGATAATACGTTTTTCTTTCATTTATAAACCTTCGATTTTAGAGGTTGAACTGATTATTTTCAGGGCAGAAAAAGACGGGCGAACTCCTCAGGAGGCAGCTGACGGGAGTAATCGGACTGTTCAAAGGTTTCGGCATAGACTACCTTTGAGCCAATTTCTTCGCCGTAAACGCTTTTCAAGACCTCTCTGCCGTTGTTGGCGGCAATGCGGAACCGTTGGTTCCATTTCATGATATGGAGTTTGCGTTCTTCTTCATTGAGTTTGTTCACATCAAAATCCCTGTCGCCATCTCCCCAGGGGAGCCACTCATAGAACTGGGTCCGGTGGTTGGACATGGCGGCAACTTTCTGATCTATAACAGAGTCGATCTCAACGGCGGCGTCCGCACGCTGGGGACGGGGATTCACGAAACGGTCGAAACTGTACGCAAAAACAGGGATCTTGTCACAGACAGGCGTTTCAGGACAGCAGCGGGGCACAGAGATCATATATGCCGAATCCAGCACCAGCTGAGCAGTGGCGCGGTGATCCGGGTGATAGTCACAGATGCGGTGGGTGATCACCACGTCAGGCTGAAACTCCCGGATGCAGCGGATGATCCTTTTGCGGTTTTCGACCGTGGGTTCCAGCTCCCCATCGTGGAGCGGAAAGATCTCGTACTCATCGATACCCAGAACTTTGGCAGAGTTCTGAGCCTCAATGGCACGTGCAGCGGCAAGTTCTTTCTGTTCCATGCTGTAATGTCCGCTGTCACCGTTGGTGACGGAAACAAACTTGACAGCATGTCCGGCGCGGACCAGATGACAGGCAGTACCTCCGAAAAGGATATCGGGATCATCAGGGTGCGCTCCAAAAAAGATAAAACGTTTCTGTTCCATGGAGTTATCAAAGTCCTTTTTTATGGTTGATAAGGTCGTTCAAAAGTTCATCATAGGCTTTGCGGTCAACGGGGAAAATGACAGGCGCCTTGGTAAAATGTGAAATTGTGATGGCATTGGCAAACTCCACAGCTGCCCAGGCGTCGGCTCCGGGAGCGATGAGAGGTGCGCCGTTGTTGACGGCATCTGCGATGTTCGCCCAGATACCGGGGGCGCCGCGGAGTGCTTCAGGGACAGGAATTTCAACGAGTTCGCTCTTGGTAAGGGGGAACGGAGCATCGCCTGCAAGATGAGCAGAAACGGAGTGTTCCAGTTTTCTGAAGTTCAGCTTTCCGCCTTCACGGATCAGGGTCCCTTTGTCACCCACGATCTCAATGCGGTCAATACCGGGCGCTTCGCCGGTGTTGGCATAAAAGCGGATGGGGAATCCTTTTTTGCTGATAAAAGTGGCTTCCACTTCGTCCTCAGTCTCAATGTCGTGAAGCCTGGTGCCGATGGTACCTCTGACACTTGCCATTTCACCGAACCACCAATGGAGCAGATCCAAATTGTGGGGTGCCTGATTCATCAGAACGCCGCCGCCCTCCCCCAGCCAGCGTCCCCGCCAGCTCTGCATGTCATAGTATTTCTGGCTGCGGATCCACTCTGTGCAGACAAAGTCCACACGGATTATTTTGCCGATCTCATCTTTCTCAAGCATTTCCTTGATAACCTTATTCAAAGGGTTGGTCCTCATGGAAAAGTTGGTGGAAAAAACGGTTCCTGCCTCTTTTGCCACCGCCAGAAGCGCGTCGGTTTTGGCGACTGTCTCGGTGAGGGGCTTTTCGCACATCACATGGAGTCCCTGCCGGAACGCTGCCATGGAGATCTCGCCGTGGCAGGGATGAGGCGTTGCCACTGCCACCATATCACACAATCCGGAAGCAAGGAGTTCCCGGTAGTCGGTGAACCGGGGGATCCCTTCGGTTTCCTCCCGGTCAAGGCGTTCAGGATTTATATCACACAGGGCGGTAACTTCATAGTTTTCAGATTGATTTTTAAGGAATTTCAAATGGTTGGAACCCATGATCCCCAAACCGATGATGCCGATTCTGATCTTTTTCATTTATTTTCCTTTATGTTGGCGTGATATACAAGCGTATTGCACAGGGGTATTTTTATTCCATGAAATACTCCGGTCAAGGTAAAGTTTTTTTCCGGGGATATCCACTTTGACCACCCGGACTTGAATATTGCCCACCCGGATCATGTCTCCGGGAGTTATTTTTTTGCCGTCACTGAAAGAAAAACCGGCATAAAAAAGTTCAGGATTGTCCACCGTCAGACACTTTCCTTTTCCTGCAGCGGAAGTTTGGGCAAGAGGACGTTTTTTTTCAGACTTCACCCACTCTTTGAAGGGGATTTTTTTCTTGTAATCCTCATGAACAACTGTATATTTTCCTTCAGGCCATTGGTTGCTGAAAAACTGTATGCCGGGATTCTTGAAAAGGGAGACAAGAACAGGGCCGTTGTCGCCTGAAATATTATTGTACGCAAAGATGTTTTTTCCAATGGGCGGAGAGTGGAGAATGGGGAATCCGAAAGCAAAGACTCCTACCCTGGATTCAGGAACGCCGTTGTTGCGGAATGTGTTGCAGACGATCCCGTTGTCGGAGCATCCGGGGAGCAGCCCCACCTTGCGGTAGTTGCCTCCTGTCATGTAGATCCCGTTGACATTACGCAGAGTCAGATTCTTCCTGAAAGCCGGGATGTGCTGGGCCCGGTTGTTTTCAATGGTGTTGAAGCGGACGATACAGCGGTAGGATTGAGTCAGCCCCATCCCCTTCTGACATCCTGAAATCTTGTTGTTTTCAACTACGGCCTCCACATTTTCATGAACCCAGACACCTGTTTCGTTGCGGTAAAAGCGATTGTGATCCTTGACACTATTGCCGGTAACAAGGGTGTTGAAACTGGTGGATTCAAGCTGTATGCCTGTGGCACCGCAGTTACGTATGATGTTGTTGCGGATCAAAGTATTGTAAGCACGCTGTGTTCGGATCCCCTGCCTGCCGCATCCGTCAATGATATTTCCTTCGATGAGTGTGTCAACAGTTTTTGCTTTGGAAAGGGGATGGACAAAGGCGATCATGGCGAACTTTGCCTGAGCCAGATCGGCAGCAGCGGCATTTTTCGGATCGAACATCAGCTTTGTGCCGTCAGGGGAGTAAGGCTTGTTGCCCCATTCAGGGTTGTTGACCAGCTTGAGCCAGGGGCGGTCATCCCCGAAATATCCTTTGCCGCCTTTGATATGATTTTCACCCAGATCCCATGTATTCTCTTTATCGACCCGGAAGTTTTTGAAAAGGAGCACACCCGAAGCACTGTCGTCAGCAGGACCTCTGAGTTCTCCCCTCCGGACGGTATGGAATCCCTTGAAGGGAATCTTGCGGCTGATCTGGACAGAGGCATTTTCAAGGATCGCTTTACCGGGGGCAACGATCTTCACGTTTTTGACGCCGCCTGCGGCAACGACGAGGGATCCGGGAGCGTAAACGCAAATTCCATCCCGTCTGCCGTGGAATCTTTTACCAATACGGCATCCCCGGACTGTCGTTCTGAAACAGCAGTCGATATAGATACCGTCGCTGACATTTTCAACATCACTGTTGCAGATTTCGGTGTATTTACACCCGGAAAGCCAAAAGCCCATAGATCCGCCTTCGACGGTAACTTTATCAAAGGTGAGATGGCTGCTCCCGGAAGCAAGGACACAAGCCTTGACACTGTTGCGGAACGTGATACCTTCAAAACGCAGCCACGCGCCTTTGATAACAGCCGGAGTCGATTTTTTGCCGCCGTCAATAAAGACTTTGCCTGAAGTTGCAAAGGTGATCGGCTTGCCGGGAGCGCCGTTGACTTCAAACTTCTGAGGGGGATAGACACCGGAAAGAAAAACGATTCTGTCACCGGGAGTGATTTTCGCGGTCTGCAGAGTTTTCCACGGCGCGGAGCGGGTACCGGGATTTGAATCCCGTCCTCTCACAGGGTCAAGAAAGAATTCTGCTCCGCCGAGGGCGAAAAAAAGCATACCCGAAACCAGCATCAGAAAAAATTTAGACATAAGGCTCCCTCTTATGAGAAGTGTTGAATTGACATTTAGAGCTAATATACAATCCAAGAGAAAAAAAATCAAGACGGATTTCCAACAAAAAAGACAAAAAAAGCACAGCAGAGAGTTGAAAAAAGTTTCAAGATGAGATATATTATTAGGAGCGACATCCAGTCGGGGCGTAGCGCAGTGGCTTAGCGCGTCTGCTTTGGGAGCAGAAAGTCGCGGGTTCGATCCCCGCCGCCCCGACCATTTTTTTGAACTCTCTCAATCCAGTCCTTTATGGCTGGATTTTTTTGTGTCTTGTCATTTTTAATGTAATAACGATTGGCGACTTGAAAAAACACCGTTTGTGGTGTATTTTACCACGATGTGTTTTGGATTTAACAACGGAGGTACAAAACCCTACAAAACAGAAAATTTGAAAATTACATAACCGTCTTGTGACGGTGCTATATATAAATACGCGCTTCCCAACTAAATCGCCAAAAAATGTTACTGTAGCGCGCACAGTCGAACTGTATTTACGGTCCGGCTCGTTGCGCTACAGTGGGCTTTGGCGAGCCTTGTTGGGAACAATGAGTCGAGGCCGTTCTTTTTTACCATAATTCCTCGTCTCTCAACTTAACGAGGAAAGCCAGCCAGATGGTAAAAGCCCAAGCAAAACCGATATTCAGACTTCTGCTCACACTTTGTTTTATCTTTTCCTGTTTCTGTTTTGCGGGCGAGCAAGAACCTCAATATGACAATCTCTCTTTCGGCGTCCCCGGCAGAGCCGACACAATCATAGACCGCCCCGGCTATGCCCTCGGATACATTGAATACCACGAACAACCGGCGTGGGTCATTTACATAATGACCAAAGCGGAGGCTACCACAAAAGCTGCGAAGCGAACAAACAAATTCCGCAGTGATCCGGAAATCCCCACAGGAAGCGCGACAACGGGGGATTACCGCCGGTCGGGTTACGATCGCGGACACCTTGCTCCTGCGGCTGACATGGCCTTTTCTGGGCAAACAATGGCCGACAGCTTCTTCATGAGCAACATGAGTCCGCAGAAACCAGCTTTCAACCGGGGAATTTGGAAAGACTTAGAGGCATTGGTGAGGTTTTTTGCCATAACTGAACGGAAAATTGTTGTGGTGACCGGCCCGATTCTCCCGAAAGAAAAGACAGTTACTATCGGTACAAATCAAGTTACCGTGCCGACACACTATTATAAGGTCATCTTTGACCTGACGCCGCCACAGAAGATGATTGGATTTATTCTGCCCAACGAAGGAAGCGATGAGCCATTGGCGACTTTTGCCGTAACGGTTGATGCAGTTGAAAAAGCAACGGGACTGAATTTCTTTTCAAGAGTCCCCAAAGAAGAACAGGAAAGGCTTGAACGCACA
>JAFWBQ010000081.1 GCA_017507125.1 Lentisphaeria bacterium | reverse complement strand
TTTGCGGGCAACTGACAGGAAAGACGGTGCAGATTTGTACACAAGTTACTGAACCGCCGTATGCCGAACGGCACGTACGGTGGTGTGAGAGGACGGGACTGGCGAGGTTGTCCCTCAAAAGTCCCTCCTACTCGATTGTGACTCAATCTTCGCACTCTTCAATGCCGATCCCGGCGTGTCCGAGGATGATTTTTTCAACGGTGAGACACCAGGCAACAATTTTCTTCAGCATGGCTCAATTCCTTTTTTTTTGAATGACTTCTGAAATTACCTCTTTTGTTTTGGCATTATTGCAGCTGTATGTCAATATGCAAATTCCGTGCCAAAGGAAATTGAGGGGAAGAGAAAGAGTTGAAAATATAAAAACGGTCATTATTTGAATTGTTGTATTCAAAAACAGACCGTTTTGGTTTTATGCAGTTGGTGAAAAGGTATCAGCAGAAAAGGAACTCCCGCAGGGCACTGATCCTTTCTTTAGCCTGTGTGTATCCCAGATCCCACGCTTTTTGCAGAAGTTCCGGATCATGACAGATCCGTTTCAGGGGCAGAGGGGATACCGGACGGAAAACAAAGAGATTGCCTTTTTTCTCTTCGGCGTCAATATACTCAAGGGTTTCATTGTAAAGGATGTGACGCGTTTCCAGAGCATTGACCAGAGCCGGATACTTTTTCAGCAGCAGCTTTATAAGCGGCATGGCGCGGGAGGGTTTTTTGATATATCCTGCCGGCTGAGTCAGGATCACCACGTTGCGGTCAAAACCTTTATGTTCCAGAAAACGCAAAGGAATGGAGTCGGCAAGGGCGCCATCCAGATATTCGCCGTTCCCCACCCTGACCACGTTGGAAACAAGGGGCATTGACGCTGATGCGCGCATCCACTCGTAACACTCCGCATCCGCTTGGGTGCAGAACTGATAATGGGCGTTCCCGGTATGGACATCGGTACAGACAAGATAAAATCGGCAACTGTTTTCTTCAAAGGTTTTGCAGTCAAAGGGATCCAGTTTGTCAGGAAGTTCATGATAACAGAAGTCTGCCCCGAAAAGGTCCCCTGTTTTCCACCAGGAGCGCCATGAACAATAGCGGGGATCCCGGCAGAAACGTTTGTTGTAACGCAAGGCTCTGCCGGGTTGACAGGATTTGTAATTGCATCCGAAAGCGGCGCCGGCGGAAACTCCGGCAATAGCGTCAAACTCAATTTTTTCTTCCATAAGAAAATCAAGTACGCCTGCGGTAAAGAGTCCCCGCATGGCGCCCCCTTCAAGAACAAGTCCCCGGGGCATGCTTTTATTTTTCCGTACTGAAAAAGGGAACGTTTTTCACATCCGCAGGAGCGATGTTTTCTCTGATACTCACAGCCGCACCGTAACCGGCAGCTTCGCCCAGAGGCACTGAGTTGCCGGTGACACGGTAGCTTGAGTGGGCTATGAAGTCACCGCTGATACAGCGTCCCGCCATAAGCAGATTTTCTCTTTCAGCGCTGACAAGAGCTCCCCAGGGGATATCGTAAGGTTTTGTGGTGACTTTCTGGGCGGCGATCACATTGCCTTTGGCCGGATCAGGCGCGTGGACATCCACGCAGAACGTGGCGCGGCAGACAGCATTGGCGCATCTGCCGCCTGAGCCAAGATGTTTCCAGTCCACATATTCAACTCCTTTGATACGTCTGCCTTCGCGGACGCCCAGATTGTCTGAACTGCCTGCAAGGGCGATATGCGCCCAGATACCTCCGAGAGAACGCAGAAAATTCACATGGGCGTGAAGTTCTTTGCGCCCTTCTATGACCTTCCGTGTCAGATTGTCGGCGTCAATGGCGTTGACCTTGTAGCCGTGGTTGCTCATCAGAGCGAACACCCCCTGACCCAGATGGAAAAGCGAGGGCATACCGTATGAGGGAAACACACCGTGGGACTCCATCAATGCCTTGAATTTGGGCTTACCGCCGTTGGAAGCAAGATATTCCCATACCTCTTCCGGATCCAGTCCGCAGATGATCCCGATGAAAGAGGAGGGCTGGGTGTTGCCGTCTTCACCGCCGAATTCAAAGGAACAGCCTGCCAACGCCGCAAGGTCGCCGTCACCGGTGCAGTCAATGAAACGTTTGGCGCCCCACGCTTCGGTGCCGGACTTGGACTCCGTGATCACATGGGTAAGAGTTTTGCCCTCAAGCTGAACTCCTGTGACAAATGTTCCGTAACGTATTCTCACACAGGCTTCTTCCAGAAGTTCTTCAAGGAGCAGACGCATGGCCTCTGTGGGGCAGGAAAGGGAGCCTGAGGCGTGGATCATGCCGCCGCGCTCCAGACAGAGATTCCTTATTTCAGCAAGGATCCCTGTTTTGTTTTTGTGGTCAAGTACCCAGGGCATGGCGCCAGAGGTCCAGATGCCGCCGCAGCACTGGTTGCGTTCGATGAGCATGACAGATGCCCCCTGCCTTGCAGCGGCAAGGGCGGCGGCAACACCGGCGGGACCTCCGCCGCAGACGATGATATCGTACGTACCTTTGACGGGGATGGTGCGTTCTGTAAGAGTGATGTTTTTCATGGATCTATTTTCTCCTGAATGAAAGGTTATTTTTCTGAAGGGGCTGGGAAGGCGGTGCACAGCTCCTTTTTCATAAGAAAGGTCACTGCAAATGAGGGGATCGTACAGAGGATGACCCAAATGAAAAAGACTCTGTAACTGAAAAGAGCATCGGCAGCGGGGAAGAGCAGGGCAGGGATCTTGAGAAGATATCCTGCAATACTTCCGGGGAGCATCACCCCCAGAAGCGACAGTGCCGTAAAAAGAGCAAAACAGCTCGTTTCATTACCTTTTCTGTTTCGTGCCAGGGCTACCATGCAGAGAGTCTGCAGGGTAAAGCCGAAACCGTACCCCAGCTGTTCGATGAAAATGCACGAGCCCGTTATCCATAACGCTTCAGGTCGGAAAAAGGCAAGAAAAACATAGACCAGATCGGGTACATTGATGGCAATTGCCATAGGGAGGAGCCAGCGTTTCATGCCATGCCGGGAAACAGCCCACCCTGAAAGGATCCCTCCGCCGATAAGCGCCAGAGAGCCGCAGGTACCGTAAAGAAAACCCTGTTCGCCTACGGATAACCCCATGCCTCCTGCATCCCGGGAGGCAAGAAGAAAAGGCACTGCCACCCGTAATTGGGACTCCGCCAGACGGAAAAGGAGCAGAAAGGCAAGAGCCTTGAGAAATCCGGGAGACATGACCGTTTCTTTGTATGGAGCAAAGAAATTGAGCAGTGAAAGTTTTCCCTTGAATGCTTCCCGGGGATGCTCCTGCTGTTCCGGACGGGGCATGAGAAAAAGATTGTATACTCCCAGAAGTACCATGACCATCCCGGCTGCAGCATAAACACTGCCCCAGGCTGTTCCCGGTGAAAGAAACTTTGCAAGAGCGCCAGCTGCCATAGCAAGTCCTCCCTGCCCGAGAACTGTTCCGGCTTTATAAAGAGCGCTGCGGATACCTGAGAATTTTGCCTGGTCACTGGCGTCAAGGGCTATGATGTAAAATCCGTCGGCGGCAGCATCGTGGGTGGCAGAGGCGAAAGCGGCTGCGAAAAAACAGCAGCTCAAAGCGCCGAACCATGCTCCCATGGCGGCGGCGGCTCCTGCGGCGGCAAAGAGTCCGCCCATAAGAAGCTGCAGCACGATCACCCAAGTTCGTGGCGTGCCGATGCGGTCGATAAAAGGGACCCACAGGGGACGGAGCATCCAGGGAAGGGCGTAAAGACCTGTCCAGAAAAGGCTTTTTTCAGCGGGAACGTTCAGGTGTGAGAACATGACAAGTGTCACTGTTGTGACCAGAGCGGCGGGGAGTCCTTCGGCAAGGTAAAGACCCGGTACCCAGAGCCATCCGCTGCGGGGAGCGGAGGAAAAGCGTGCGGCACTTTGGGACATGTGAAAACTCTCCTTTTCAAGAAAATGTTACCAACACCTAAATATAGCATTGTTTTGCATTTTATTCAACTCTTTTGAAAAGATTTATCTCTTGTAAATTCCTGAATGTGTGTTATATTTTAGTCATGTTATTAAATGAGGTAAAAAATGATTGAAGTCAATAATATACTGCTCCGGGGCAGCTGGCAGACAAAGAATATCGGCGACATTGCCCACACCCCCGGATTTCTTGCCCTTGCCCGGCAGGTCATCCCTGAGAAAAAAATATGGCTCTGGCCCTGTGAGATCAACAGGGGGGTGCGGGAGATGCTGCTTGAAAATTTTCCGGATCTTTCCATCGTTGAGAATGACGCCGATCTTGAACGCGCCTTTGCAGAGTGCGATCTGCTTGTGAACGGTTCCGGCCCCGGAGTGGATCTTGACGGAATGGAACTGTGGAGCAGCAGAACAAATAAGCCCTACGGCTTCTTCGGCGTTTCTGCTGACGGACTCTGGAGTGAACGGAAAAAGAGGATTTTTTCCAGAGCCTCTTTCATCTTCTGCCGGGATTCGCTTTCAATCCACTTTCTCAGGGCGCAGGCTCTTGAGACTCCTGTTATTGAATTCGGACCGGATGCCTCCTATTACCTTGATCTTGCATGGGGAGGCGCCGCCTCTGAGTTTCTTGCGAAAAACGGACTTGAAAAAGAGAAGTTCATCTGTGTCATTCCCCGGCTGCGCTGGACTCCTGCGGCCTTTGATGATGAAAATTTTTCTTACAAAGAGCTCCGCAAGGAAAAAGCAACCTTTGAACACCTTGACGCGGATATGGAAAAAATGCGCCATATTATCTGCCATATTGCCCGCAACACCCCTTTCAAGGTGTTGATCTGCCCCGAAATGACCTATCAGGTTCCCCTGGGACGGCGTTATCTCTATGAAAAACTCCCTGCCGATGTGAAAGAGAAAACCGTTCTCAAAAAAGAGTACTGGATCACCGATGAGGCCCTGGGAGTCTATGCCAATGCCCACAGCCTTGTGAGTATGGAAATGCACTCCCCCATCATGTTTACAGCACTCTGCAAGCCGGCGCTGCTGCTCCGTCAGGCAGAAGATACCTGGAAAGGGCAGATGTGGCGCGATACCGGATTGCAGAAGTGGATCTTTGAACTCAATGACAGTGAGGCTTCTGAAGTGACAGAGTGTATCGACGGGATCGTCCGTGATTATCCCGCCGCCTGTGCCGCCGCCGCCCGGGCTAAGGAAAAGGCTTGCTCCGCAGGGCGCAAGGCTTTGAAAATGATTTTTAAGAGTTGACCGATGATATTTGCTCCCGAAAAAGTGCTTTTGACCCTTTTTGCCCTCATGTTTGCACTGGGAGCTGCGGATTATCTTTGCGGATCCCCTTTCAAGTTGGGCAAACGGTTCGTTGACGGGCTCCAGACCTTTGCGCCCCTCTTCCTCACCATGGCGGGATTCATCATCATCGCTCCTCTCCTCGCCCGTGTCCTGACTCCGGCGGGGGCGCTTTTCAGCGCGGCAGGTGCCGACCCCGCTGTGCTGCCGGGACTCTTTCTTGCCAATGATAACGGCGCCTATCCTCTGGCGCAGAAACTTGCTGTTTCCCCCCATGGCGCCGGGTTCGGCGGGATCCTTGTCGGCGGCGTGGTGGGCGTCAATGTGATCTGTATGCCCCTTGTGATGCAGATGATGGAAAAGAATGACCGTGTCTTTTACTTCAAGGGACTCATGTACGGCATGATCACCATGCCTGCAGGTGTCCTTGCCGGGGCGCTTGCGGCGGGGTTCCCCTGGCGCTTCATTCTGCATCAGATGCCCCCTTTGCTCATTGCGGCAGGGGCGGCGGCGCTGATGTTGTGGCTGATCCCGGAGTTTCTTGTGAAAATACTTTCGGCATTCGCCAAGGTCATGGAAATTCTCGCCATGGCAGGGTGCGCCGCCGCTGTCTTTATGGAGTTCTCAGGGGTGAAGATCCCCGGACTTGTCCCTCTGGGTGAGGCAGTCAAAGTTATCGGCGCCATTGTGGTTCTGCTTTCGGGAGTCTATGTCTTTATGGAAATATTGACCCGGATCTTCCGCAAACATCTTCTTGCTCTGGGCAGACGCTTTGGCGTCAATGAAATTTCCATTACAGGGCTTATTACCACCTCTGCCAACTCCATCCCCACTCTTGCCATGGTCAGGGATATGGATCCCAAGGGCAAGATGATCAACTGCACCTTCATGGCGTCAGGCGCCTTTATGTTCGGCGACCACCTGGCCTACTGCGGCGCCGTGGTTCCTGAACTCCTTTTTCCCATGATCCTGACCAAGTTCACTGCCGCCGTAACGGCGGTCATACTGGTTTGCTTCTGCTGCCGGGGCAAGTGGGAGACAATTTCCTGAAAAAGATATACTCAAGGTTGCAAATCTGCATGAGACGGATTATATTAGTATAACATAAATTCAATCTTAAGAAAGAGAGAACAAATGAAAAGCTTCAAATTATGTGTCGCACTGCTGCTTATGACAGCGGCTGCCGCTCTTTCCATGGCGGCAAAACTGGAGTTGTTCCCCACCTTCCACAGCTGCAGTGTCTACTTCTCCACTGACATCCCCAGGAATTGTTCCATCACCTACCGTGAAAAGGGCACTTCCAAATGGCTCCCCGCCTTTGAACCCACCTGGGACAGAAGTTACGGCGGCAAATACCGCACCTCCATCGTCCATCTGAAACCCGATACCGAATACGAGGTGCTTGCCACGGCAAGCTGGGGCAGACAGAAGGTCCGCGAGAGCGCCGTGTTCCGTACCTGGAGCGACAATGTTCCCGTTGCCAAACGGATCGTGCTTACACAGAAACAGGTGGACAAAGGGCTGGTCATCAAAGATAAAGGTACCCCGAAAGGGTGGATCGTTTACACCGCCGCCCCCGGCGTGGTGGTCAAAGGCGCCGGTAAACGGCAGGCGCTGCTGCTGAGTAACGCGGAATATGTGATCGTTGAAAATATGGTGATCCGCGGCGGTGACAATAATGCTGTGGTCCTGAATGATTGCAAATATGTCCGCCTGAAAAATCTGGATATCAGCGCCTGGGGCGACCCTCAGAATTACACCTATGACAAAGGTACCGGAAGAATGAGAAACAAAGCCGGAAGAACCCTTGCCAATAAAAATGCCGTCTATCTCAACGGCGGTTTCGGACAGGTCATTGAACGCTGTTATATGCACGATCCTCTTTTGAGTTCCAACAGCTGGCGCTACGGCCATCCCGACGGACCTCAGGGCATTTCCCCCTGGAAACCCCAGTCCACTGTGATCCGCTACAACGATATTTGCGGAAGTGACCTCAAGTGGTGGAACGACGGTATCGCCGGAACAGGCAACTTTGATCTTGACGGCGGTCTCAACAAAGATTGCGATGTTTACGGCAACTTTATCGCCTTTGCCAATGATGACTGTATTGAACTTGACGGCGGACAGCAGAATGTGCGCTGCTTCAGAAACCACTTTGAAAACAGTTTCATGGGCATCAGTATCCAGGGATGTATGACAGGCCCCTCTTTCGTCTTTGAGAACCGCATCGTTGATCTCATGGACGAGCTGGGCTCCCGCAGCAGTGCTTTCAAGACCTCCGATGTCTGGGGCGGATTCTATGCCGCTTCTTACCTCTACAACAATACCACCGACGATGCCAACGCCAAACTGCGTATCTGCCGCAACTTCCGCATTGTGGCGAAGAACAATATCCTTCAGGAGATCCCTGTAACTCCTGAGGTGCGTTTCGCCTTTCTCGGTACGAAGTGGGAAAACAATCTGCTCAAGATCAGAAATTCCAAAAAAGATTTTGAGGGCGTTCCCAAATTCGTTGATGCTTCAAGGGGCATCTATGCGCTGAGGCCCGACTCCCCCGGATACGGTAAATCTGTTGCTGTTCCCGGGCTCAATGTCAAAAATTCCGATCTGGGCGCCCCCCGGGGAGTGGAACTGCCTTACCGTCCTTTCGGATTGAGCCTGACCGACGGCAGAAAGGCTCTTTTTACTGTTAAAAAGGGCAAAGCAAGCGCCCCTGTGAAGTTCACGGTCAAGGCAAGTGCCCCGGTTGAGTTTGTGGTCAGAAAGAGTCTTGACTCGGAGTGGTATGATGTGACCCCTGCCAAAGTCTCTCTCAAGGCCGGCGAAAAAGCTGTTCTGACCGTCCGCCTCAAGCCTGAAAAGATGAATACCCGCATCAACTACCGCAGCGTCTTTTTCCTGCGTACAGCCGATGGCTGGAGCCGTCCTCTGAGCGTTAAGGCTGTGACCGATTTCAAATATCCTGAAAACAGTGCAGGCAAACAGGTTTTCAAAGTCACCGGGCCTTTCAAAAAGGTTTCCGGCGGCGGAGTCCGTTTTGATGACAAGAGTCAGAAATTCCAGTTCAAGTTCACGCTGCCCGAAAAGTCCGGCGTCTTCTTTTACATGGATGTCCGCGCGCTGGAACCCATCGGACAGCACGACTCCATCCGTTTGGGGGTGAACGGTGAAGAGCCGAGCTACTGTCCTTTCAGAGGGATCAGCTCCAAAGAATACACCCTTCTGCAGGGCAGAAGCTATATCCTTCCCAAAGGAACTCACACAGTCACTCTCATGCCCCGGGAAAGTCTTGATCTGAGAAGTGTGGTCGTCCTGACCGATGTCAGGGCAACTGAATTCCGCTGAGAACAGAACTTTTTTTCAAGGGTCTGCTGCAAAACTCGAACAGGAGCTTGCAACAGACCTTTTTTTTGCAGGAAAATACCATGAACGATTTGCAATATCTTAAAAAAGAATACATCTGGTATCAACAGGAGATGAAAAATGGAGAACGTCTTTGCAGATAAAAAAAGATCCGTGGAAATGGAAAAAAGATGGGAAAGAGTATGCAAAAAGCTGGGGATCAAACTTTCTCAGAATGCAGAAACTCTCGCCGGAAAAAACAGCATCTTCACCATAAGATAAGAGTGCGGCTCCTCCCCCCTTTCAGAAGTTGAAATAGATGAAAGGGGAGTATTTTACAAAGAAAAACATGGAAGTTGTCAGCAGGAAAATGGTCAGAAGTGCATTGGCAACTGTGGGCTTGAATTTTTCTTCCAGATCCACGGCGGGTTTCAGAAAGAAGATGATGAATGCTCCTGCAAGAAAAAGCGCTCCTGTTTTCAGGTCTGCATTGCCTGAAAGTGCAAACTTTTCCGGTAAAAACATGGCTTTGTAAAGCTGCTTTGCCTGAGAGATGTCCGCCGCGCGGAAGAGTACCCAGGTGAGCAGTACAAAGAGAAAAGTCATGATGCGTCCGGGGAGTACCGGCATCTTGAGATGGAGAAATTTGCTCCAGATCCGGTGGAGCACCAGGGCGATCCCGTGAAACATGCCCCACAGGACAAAGAGCCAGCTGGCTCCGTGCCAGAGTCCGCTTATGAGGAAGGTGATGAAAAGGTTCAGGCAGTTCCGGAACTTGCCGCAGCGGTTGCCTCCCAGGGGGATATAGATCCCTGTCATCAGGAATCTGCCCAGAGTGATGTGCCATCTGCGCCAGAAATCTGCAATATTTTCCGCACGGTAGGGAGATTGAAAGTTTTTCGGCAGACGGATGTTGAAAAGCAATCCGATACCCATTGCCATATCACAGTAGCCGCTGAAGTCAAAGTAGATCTGAAAGGTGTAGGCAAGTGCCGTCTTCCAGCCTGTCAGCAGTTCGGCTCCGGCATTGAGGAACCCGGGATCGGCGATTTCGGCAAAGCAGTCGGCAAGGAGGATCTTTTTTGCCATACCCAGGGAGAAAAGATAGAATCCTGCGGCAATGTTGCGCGCCTGAGGCGTGAGGGACTCCTTTTTGTCAAACTGGCTCATCATCTCATCGGGCAGCACAATGGGGCCGGCTATCAGCTGAGGGAAGAAGCAGACAAACAACGCGTAGGTGCTGAAAGAATATTTTTTGAGAACACGGGAGTAGACCAGCTGCAGAAAGGATATCTGCTGAAAAGTGAAAAAACTGATCCCCAGAGGCAGCAGTATGTGCTTGAACAGAAAAGAGGCTCCGAAAAGCGTGTTGATATTTTCAATGAAAAAATCATAGTATTTGAAATATCCCAGAAGCAAAATGTTGCAGACAATCCCCAGAGTGAGGAGCGTTTTTGACTGCTTTTTCCAGAGAAGCTGTGCAAAGAACCAGTTCATCAGCAGCGAACCGCCCAGGATCAGAGAGTAGCTCCAGTTGAACCAGGAGTAGAAGACAAATGATGCCAGTATGAGCCAGACCCGCGAGGCACTTTTGCTCCGGGCGGCAAGAAAATAATAGACAAGCACCGTCAGGGGAAGAAATCCCAGAAGAAATGTAAAAGTCGGGAAGAGCATGGTTATTTCTTCCTCTCTTTGTATTTTTTCAAATCAGCAAAGTATACAGGCATCTGCTCTTTGATCAGGGAACGCAGTTCCTTTTCGTTGGCGCTGATTTCTGTTTCGTTCCGGAGCTGCCGTTCATTACAGGAAAGTTTTTTCAGGATCATCCTTGCCCCCTCTGAGCCGAAATGACGGATGTCACTGAAAAATCCGGGGGTACAGACGATGCTTCTGTCTGCCTGATAGTCATAAAGTTTTACGTTGGGGAACTTTATAAGCTCCTTCATAACTCTGGTACGCTGTTTGATGAGATCATCTGCTTCGCGGAACTGCTCACTCTGACAGTAGGTGTAAATGTGTGACGGGGCAAGGTAGAAGTAAAATCGTATCCCCGGGTTTTCTTTGACCATGGGGAGCAGATATTCTTTGAGACTTCTTTCAAATGCCGGGGGATTTGCCGGCGTCTGAGTGTTGTGGATAAGTTCGTTTTGAGCTGCTTCTTTCATGATGGGGAGCCATCCGAATTTCATGCCGGGATATTCTGTGGAAAACATTTTGTCCGGATCCGTCTGGAACTGCCGCTTCCCTCTGGGGCGGAGTTTGCGCTTCAGAAGATAGTAAATGCTTGAATAGCTCTGGCGCGAAAAAAGGTAACGGTACTCCTCTTTGAAATCTTCCCGGTAAAGATAATCAAATTCACTGTAACAGGGCGCTGTTTTGTTCAAAGCATAGGTGTCAAGTGAATAAAAGACTCTTTTGAGTTTTTCCCCTTTGGCTTTGCGGGCGATGTCAAGGAATTTTTTTAAGTCGGCGGGAGTCGCTCCGGCCGCAGAAAGTTTGAGGGATTTGCCGCCCAGGGTCCGGTCAATGTCACTGAGGTAGAAATTCCGTGTCATTGAAGAGCCCATGAAAAGAGTGTCGTAATCAAAGGATTTGAGAAGCCGGGGGGCTGTCGCATAAGGTTTGTAATAGACAAGTTCGTAGAATGAGGGCATCCGGTAGCGGTAATGGGGGTCAACTGTAAACACCAGTGCCGCCGCAGTGAAAACGATCAGCAGCGAGCTGAGGATAACGATCTTGCCCCAGCGTGAACAGGACATTTCACGGAAGAGGAGCTTCGACAGCACTTCTCCAGGGATATATTGCATATTTTTCTTTTCTTCTTTTTGAGAATAGTGTCAATTAACTGAAAACAGACAGCCGTTTCCGGCAGGAGTTCTGCATCAAACGTATCTGTGAAATATACAGCTTTTAAGAGAAAAATTCAAATCTGATGTTGAGAATTTGCTTGAAATTTTTTATATCCGGAGGTAATTTCAAAAGTCATTCAAAAAATGGCAAAGATCATGGGGGAATACTCTATGAGGAGTCAGCTGTTTTTCATAAGTTGACCATCTCTGCCGTAAACCAGAATGGGGATCTGTTCCACTTTTTCAAGGTTGGTTTCAACTTTGACGCACTCCTGAGCCGTCCAGACACCGGAAGAGGCATATTCAATGAGGTATCTTGCCGCAAGTTCCCCCTGACGCTCAGGGTTCTGGTTCACGCTGGCAATGGGGAGCTGGGTGACGTTGCCGAACCCTGTCAATGCAATATTTTCCGGACACTTGATGTTGAGTTGCCGTGCCGCCGTGGCAAGAAGTGCCGCCGCACCGTCTGAATCGGCGGCGATGAGTGTGGTATGAGGGAACATCTTCAGGAAAGACCCCAGAAAATATTTGGCGTCTGCGAGAGAATCGGGGGCGTTGTAAAATGTGCGCTCTTCAAAGTCTTTTATGCCGCAGCGCTCCATGACCAGATGAAAACCACAGACCCGGGGCGTTTTGGGGGCGGAACGGCTGTGGTGGAACCTTTCGGCACTGAAGATCAGGATCTCCCGATGGCCCCGGCGGCAGATCTCCTCCATCATCTGTATTCCTCCCCGAAAGTTGTCACTGTTGATGAAAACCACCTTCTGCCCCGCAGGAACCGGCCGCAATTCACTGTCCACACATGAAAGAGCCATGCCTTCCGGCAGAAGCGGAACTCCGTAGGTGGTGCTGATGACACCGGCAACGCCCATGTGCTGAAGCATATTGAGACGGTGCTGAAGATCTTCCACCGCAGGAGACTCAGTAATAACAGCAAAGTTGTGACGCAGAGCTTCAGCATAGACGCCCTTCAGAATACAGATAGAATAGGGCGCCAGAGGGGAAAGAAAGGCGATGGTTCCGCAGGGACGGCAGCTGTTATCCGCCACCCGGGTGCCTGCACCCCGGATCCCCCGGATGAGATAGTGTTGGTCCGCAAGCAGCGAAACCACCTTGTTCATGGTCATCTTGTTGACGCTGAATTCATCCGCCAGAGTGCTTTCAGAAGGGAAACGGCTGCCGGGAGGATAAAAACCTTCTTCAAGGCGTTTCTTCAGCTCTCTGCAGATTTTTTCAGTGACGTTCATGGATTTTTTTTTTTTTTTTTTTTGTATATGCTCTCTTTAATATAGCATCTGAAAGTGTATCAGTCAAATGAGGCAATTTCAAAACTCCTCAAAATTGTCAAAGCGCCCTCGCTTCGATCTGATAAAGGGAGCGTTTTCGGCTGTTACCTTGCAGGTAGCAGCCTCAAACTACCCTTTACAGCTCTTTGCGAATGGCATCTTTGTCATTTTTTGAATGACTTTTGAAATTACCTCCAAATAAAAAAAGAAATCCTTTTTGCCGGGGTTGCATAAAATGGAAAAGTGCAGTACATTAAAAAGATGTTGAAAGGAATCTTTTTATGTCTGTACAGATACTTGCTCCTGCAGGAAACTTTGAATCCCTGAGCGCCGCTCTTGCCAACGGCGCCCATGCTGTCTACTTCGGCGTCGGCAAATTGAATATGCGTTCCCGTGCCACGGTGAATTTTACGCTTGAAGATCTGCCCCTCATAGCTGAAATGTGTCACGCACGTTCCGTAAAAGCGTGGATGACTCTCAATACAGTCGTTTTCGACAGCGAACTGGCTGAGGTCAAAGAACTCTGCCGTGCCGCGAAAAAAGCCGGAATAGATGCTGTTATTGCAGCTGATTTCGCCGTCCTTGAAACTGCCCGCGCCGAAGGCCTTGCCATCCACCTTTCGGTGCAAGCCAATATCACCAATATGGAAGCGGTACGCTTTTATGCCCGTTACGCTGACGTGATGGTGCTGGCGCGGGAATTGGATCTTGCGCGCATCGAGCATATCTGCCGGAAGATCCGGGAGGAAAAAATCACAGGACCTTCCGGTGAATTTGTGAAGATCGAGGTTTTTGTTCACGGGGCTTTGTGTGTGGCTGTTTCGGGCAAATGCTACATGAGCCTTGCCCTCTTCAACACCTCTGCCAACCGGGGGGAGTGTTACCAGCCCTGCCGCCGCGCCTATACGGTTCAGGATTCTGTCAACGGTCAGGAGCTGGAAATAGAAAACCATCATGTCATGTCGCCCGGTGATCTTTGTACCGTGGAAATATTGCCCCGTATCCTGGACGCGGGCGTTTCCGTTTTGAAAATAGAGGGAAGGGGACGCTCCGCAGATTATGTCGGTGCCGTGACAAAAGTCTACCGAGAGGCTCTTGAATGTTGGAACAATAAGGTCACTGCGTCACCGGAACAGCTTGAGTACTGGCAGTGCCGCCTGAAAGAGGTCTTCAACAGAGGTTTCTGGAAGGGGGGATATTACCTTGGTGAAAAGGTGGGGGAATGGGCGGAGTCCGGAGAAAACAGATCCACTCTTGTGAAACTCCTCTGCGGCAGAGTCATTAACTATTTTGCCAAAGCCAAGGTGGTTCAGGTGCAGCTCAACGCAGGCAGTGCCGCTCTCAGCGACCGTTTTCTTATTACCGGTCCCACCACCGGCGCCGTGGAAGGGGTGCTGAGCTCTTTGTATGCCGGGGAGGTGAAAGTTGAAACGGCGGAAAAAGGTATGGAGATCACCTTTCCTTTTGAAACGACCGTCAGAAAAAATGACTCGTTTTTTATATTGAAAGAGCGTTTGTGAAACTCTTTTAGAAATGTGTCCGGGGGGGCATACTTGACGGAGAAGAAAAAACTTCTGACATTGAAGCCGGGAAGCTTTGAGAGCTTTTTCCCCTCTGAAGTTTCACCCGCAGCCGGATTTTTTCCGCCGGAGAGATGACAAAGGCATCGGAAAAGTGTATCAGTCAAGAAAGTCGGAATATTTTCTTTTTCAGCTCTTGAAAAAAAAGGCAATACAGATATATTTACTCCGGTACATGAAAAATCTTGTATCATACAACGAAAACAAGGAGAAAAATTATGCAGTATCTGAAGATGCTCCCCTACCAGATCCGTGAAGCTATTGACAAAAACGTTCCTGTCGTTCTGCCTCTGGGCGTCATTGAATACCACGCTGAACACCTGCCCATGGGTGTGGACTGCTTTACCTGTATCAACATGATCGAAAGAGTGGAAAAACGCCATCCTGAAATTGTCGTGCTGCCGCCTTTCTACTACGGCGCCGCCTCTCTTGCCGTGGCAAAACCTGAACGTAACGGCACCGTTCATGTGGACGCTCTGAAGATCGTTCCTGTTGCTGAAGAGATCTTCCGCGGTCTGCTGCGTGTGGGATTCCGCAACATCCACGCTTTCATCTGTCACCAGACCGAAGAGTTCGCTCAGGGAATGCCCACCGACCTGGCGTTCCGTCTTGCAGCCCGTCACGTGATTTTTGAGTGGACCGAAAAAGAGTGCGGCGAAGGATGGTGGGGAACAGAAGAGTACAGCCAGTACTACTCCGGCGGCAACAATCCTTTCAAATGGATCCAGATCCACAACACCCGCGAACACGATGTTACCGGTGAACGCAGCCGCCTTTATCCCGGCGACCACGCCGGTAAACTGGAAACCTCCGCGACCATGCACATGTATCCCGAATGTGTCGAGCTGGACCGGATAGACGGTTCCCTGTGGTACGCCCGTCCCGGAAAAGAGGCCTCTGCGGAATACGGAGATGCCGCTATGGAATCCGGATCATGGGATATTGAAGAATCTCTTTTCGGAAAATAAGGTGTTCTTCTGATGACCATTGAAGAGATTTTTTCAATCTGTTTTTCAGCTGTCAATGGCGGTAAGATCCGCAACACCGCCATTGAATACCGCCAGTTTCCCATCAAACTGGGCTTCACCTCTTACGCTCAGGGGATCAATTACATCGCTGACAAATACCGTCAGATGGGACTTGAAGCTGAAGTTATTGAGTTCCCGGCTGACGGAAAAACTGTTTACGCTGACCGGCATTTCCCCCTGGCATGGGATGTGGATGGCGCATGGGCGGAAGTCGACGGCAGAAAAATCGCCGACTATGAAGAGTGTACCTACTGTGTCGTTCCTTTTTCTGCAGACTCTGAGGGCGTGCAGCAGGCAAAGCTCTCTCCCATTGAAGAGCTGCCCGCTGAAGGTTCACTTGAGGAGTACGCCGCTCTCATCACTCACTACCCCACCGGCGCGGAGGTAAGCCGGCTCATAGCGAGAAATTGCAAAGTCTTTTTCAGTTCCGTTGATACTGAACCCATCCACCCCGCTCTCTGGGACTCCCGGCGCTGGTACAACGATCTTTTCGGAACGGGACAGATAGATTACAGAGATAAGGCTTGCTGCGGTTTTTCTCTGACGCCCCGCCTTGCCAAAGAGCTTCTTGAAAAGTACGCAAAAGAAGGTGCTCTGACAGTGCGTTATCTGCTTAAAAGCCGTACTTATGAAGGCAAAGTCCCCGCTGTGACCTCTTTGCTCCGTGGAAAATCCGACCGCTGTTTCTTCATCACAAGTCATGGTTATGAACCCCACGGCACCAATAATGTGTCAGGGATCTCATGTGCCCTTGAGATCGCCGCAGTGTTGAAAAAGCTCATCGACGCAGGAACTCTGCCTGTGCCTGAATACTCCATCCGTTTTCTCCACGGACTTGAGAATTTCAGCCTCTACGCCTGGGGCATGGCGCACCGGGAAGAAATGAAAAACGCCATCGGCGGTGTTTCCATGGATTCTTTCGGACGTCTGGAGGCAGAAGGCTTCAGAGAGAAGTTCGTTTTGCGCCGTTCCCTTAATGTCCACCCCTCTGAGCAGCACGCTCTTGCGGCAAAGGTGCTGGAGCTGGTCACGCGATCTTCCGGGATCGAACATGAGGTCAGAGAGGCTTCCAAGAACAATGAAGACCTTATGCAGGATCCCATCTTCGGTCCTCCGTGGAATTTGCTTTACGGCTCTTTGTGGGAGGAACCCAGGGAAACTTATCCCCGCTGTTACTACTATCACACCAGCAACGATACCGCTGAAAAACTTTCACCCATCGCTCTGAAAGCCGGAGCCGCTTTTTCAGCCGTTCTTGCCTACTGCGCGGCTGCGGGGAAAGAGATCCTTTCCAGCGACCTTGCCCGGTTGAGCTGCGAGGATTGGAAGGAGATCTTCCGTGCCAAGTGCCTTGAAGCTCTCAATCTTAAAGACAAAAACTTTGAGTTGCGTATGCTCCGGGGCGTCCGCCTTTCGGTGTGGCGGGATCTTTCTCTGAGATCCGCCGCCGCCGCCATCAAAGATCCGGAACTTGTGAAAGAGCTTACCAAGTACGCAACTGCAACTGTCAAGGGGGCTTTGCAGATCCTCTGCGGCGGAGAGGTCCCGCCCCTCAAATCTGCTGAGTACAAAGAGGTGGTTGAACGCACTGTGCCCGGGCCTGTGGGATTCGGAACATTATCTGATGAACTGCGGGATCTGGCAGAAAAGGCGCAAGGGTACCGTACCAATGAATACTGGTGCTTTGATGACTCCGGAACCAACTATTACCACTTTGACGGCGAAAAAAACATCTTTGAAGTTGCCAAAGCTGTCTGGGCGACCCGTCCTTACGGCGAACATGAGTCGCTGGAGGGCTTTGAGAGTGAGTTGCGCCACTATGCCGCCCTTGCCGATGTGGCAGTCAAAGGCGGACTTGCCGCATATAAGGAGAAAACTCCCGTCACCATTGAAATGCTTAAAACGACGTTAAAAACTCTCGGCGTTGTTCCCGGTGACAGGATCATGGTCCACTCCAGTTTCAAATCCTTCGGCGGCTTTGAAAACGGTCCACAGGGCGTTGTTCAGGCACTTCAGGAAAGTGTAACTGAAGCAGGTATCCTCGCCATGCCCGGACTTTCTGACTGCTGCGACGGCGGAACGGCGGGAACTTATGACAAAGAGAATACCCCCATTGAAAAATGGGTGGGGATCATTCCTGAAACCTTCCGCAAGACTCCCGGCGTGCTCCGGTCTGAGCATCCTACTCACTCTGTTTGCGCGTGGGGAAAGGAAGCAGCAGAATTTCTGAAGCAGAAAGAACGGTTTGATTGTTTTGCTCCCGATGGGCCCTGGGGAAAATTGGCTCAGAGGGGAAAACTTCTCTTTCTGGGTGAATCAGTGGGGGGGAACACCTTCCTCCACGCCTGCGAAAGTTGGTATAACACCTACATTGACTCCATTGAAGCTGAAGTGGACGGTCAAATGGTGCGGATCAGCAACTATCCCGGCGGATGCCGCGGCGGATGGTACAATTTGAAACGCACTGCCCCCTACTATCTCAAACTTCAGGAAATGGGCGTGATCAAAACAGCCAATGCAGGACCTTCTGTCATTACTGTGATGGATGCTGCCGAAGTTGCTGCCGCCATGAAAAAAATATTTGAAGAAGATCCGGCGATCCTTCTCCACAAATCAGGATGCCGCGATTGTGCCAGAATAAGGAGCCAGATCAAATGAGTGAGAAAAATTACGATTTCAGAAAAAGACACTGGGCGTATCACAAACCCTGCCGCCGGGATGAAACACGCAAAGCTAAGAAAAATGAGATCCTTATCACCGATGAGTGGAAGATCGGCTGTTCCGGGGATAAAGACTCCATCGCCCTGATCGCCGTCAAGGACTTTCAGGATTACATGTACACCTCAATGGGCGTTTCCCTTGCTCTGACTCAGGAGCCGGGCGACAATGTCATCTGGGTGGATGTGAACAAAAAGGTGAAAAAAGGTTTTGTCATTGACGTTGACAAAAAAAGTGTCAAAGTCACCGCTTGCGAAGACAGGATGACCTTCAGGGGAACGATCCATATTGAGGATATGATGAACCTTGAAGAAGCACCCGTTCTTGAGATCGGTAAATTTGTCCGCAAACCCCTTTATGATGTGAAGACCGTCCACTCCGGCACCGGTCTTGATTACTACCCTGATGAAGAACTTCTGGGGCTGCTCCATGCCGGGTACACCCAGATCGACCTCTTTTTGCAGGGAATCGACCGGAACAATATCGGTTACTGCGACTTCAACGAAATCATTGAACGCGCCGACCGTTTCGGCATTACCACAGTGTTCCACAACTACATCCGTACCTATGTCCACCCTGATGATCCCAAGGCTCAGGAGGTTTTTGACAGCGTCTACGGTGAGATCTGCCGCCGTTACCCCAAGATTGCCAGTATCGGACTTTGCGGCGAGTGTCTGGAGTTCCCCAGTAAAGATCCCAACACCACAGGCAAACCTTACAGGGAAAGTGTTGTGGACGGCATTCCCGACACCCGTCCCAGTCCCGGCTGGTATCCCTGTTATGACTACCCGGCCTACATTCAGGGCATTGAACGGGCAGTTCACAAGTGCAACCCCAACATCAATGTCGGGTACAGCACCTACAACTGGGGTTATGCTCCCCTTGAACTGCGGAAAAAGTTTCTGGAAAACTACCCCGAAAACGTCAGCTTGTCAGTCTGCTACGAGATTTTTTCCCAGCGGAAACTGGAGGGACTCCATACCCCCGTCATGGACTACACCATGTCCGCCGATGAGCCGGGATACTATTTCACCAGCGAATGTGCCGAGGCACACAAACACGGAATCAAAATCTCCGCCAATGTGAACACCGCCGGTATCGCCTGGGACTTCGGATGTGTCCCCCTTGTCCCCGCCCCCGGGAAGATCCTCAAACGGGATCTCAATCTGAGAGAGGCCGGGAAAAAATGGAACATAAAAAATCTCTATTGCACCCACCATTACGGCTGGTGGAACAGCGTCGCTGCTGATTTGGGGAAGTGGAGTTCATGGGATGGATTTGAGCCTGATTATGATGAACTGCTCAAAAAGATCGCCATCCGTGACTACGGCAAAAAGGCGGCGCCCCATATTCTCAAAGCGTGGAAATGTTTCGACGAAGGTATGAGTTACTATGTCGCCTCCAACGAGGACCAGTACGGTCCCTGGCGCGTGGGTGCGGCCTATCCCTTTATCTTCCAGCCCAATATTTCCCGGACTATGATCTCCAAAGAGATCCAGTTCCCCACAGCGCCCCATGCTCATTTCGGCTGGAAGATCGTCAAGACCTTCTATACCCCCTATGAGAATGCGGAACAGACTCCCGGATTCCTGCGCTATCCTGCGGAACTGCGTTCTTTGCAGAAGATGCTTGACCACTGGAACAAAGGTCTTGCCGCCGCCGCCAAGGCTGTTGAACTTGCCGATCCCGGCAAAAAAGATGAGGCGAAACGCCTTGAGGCGCTGGCGCACTTCATCCGCAACAGCACCGTTACAGTGATGAACATCAAGAAGTGGTGGCAGCTCAACATGGCAATGCAGAACAGCGCTACGGCAGAAGAGGCGGAAGAGTATCTTGACAAAATCGAAGCTCTTGCTTATGAAGAGATCGAAAATGCCAGAGATACCATTCCTGTGGTGGAGTTTGACTCCCGTCTCGGCTGGGAACCCTCCATGGAGTACGTCTGCGACAAGTGGCACCTTGAGTGGAAGATCCGTCAGGTGACCGACGGTGCGCTCCGTGAGATAGCCGCTTACAGAAAGATGCTCAATCTGCACAAAGAGAATTGAGAATAACACCCAAACAGAAAGGGAGGCCGCGGTGCCTCCCTTTTTTTGGTATGCGCGGCATGCGCATTGACTCGCCGGTGGAAGTCCGGTACAGGCCTTGTCAGTAGGAACTGTTAGCGAAAGCCAAGGGTGTCCATCGTGAGGTGGAATCTGAAAGAAGGCAATAGCAAAATCCCGGTC